>JBEBFS010000037.1:0-37956 GCA_040081855.1 Bryobacteraceae bacterium
CCGCAAACGCTTGAATAAGTTGAACGGAAAGCTCGCCAGCACCATTGCGGACAATACGAATCTTGCGAATCTCGCCTGTGTATTTTTGAGATGCAGCTGTGCTGTTCTTTTCGCCTGCGGCTTCAAACTCGCTATAGGTGCCCATGAAAACGTGCCCGCCAATGAAGTAGAAAGCGTCGCCGAGCTTCAACATCTCTCCGCCAGAGATTTGGGCCAGAGGGCTCTCCACATAGTGAACCGCCGCCGCGGCCGATCCCTTGCGATCAACAACAGCCTCCACCAACTGCGGCAATCGCACGGAGGATAGAACCGGATACGTCACCCACAATCCCGCCGAATTTCTGCCGTATCCACCGGTAACATATAGTGTTTCGCCGTCCTGGAAGAACGCGGGATTACTGGATGCCCACTGATCCTTCACCACTGCAAGCGAATCGGGCAAGTCACTCAACGGGATGCTAAACGTGCGGGCGGGGCCGGTCCCAGCGGGGTCCACTACCCAGATGCGTGCGTTCGCCGTTGCCCTGGGGAAATCGGCCTCACTGCCACCCACGCCGTGATAGCCGGAAGTCCTACCGCCGATGAAAATCCACTTGCCCTCCCACTGCGCCCAGGCGAACGAGTGAATGCGCGGGGCACCGGTGAAACGCGAGCTTACGTCATCCGATGCTTCGACCGTAAACGGCAACTTGCGCGCCGGAGCCGCTCCGCCCAGATCGGCGGCGGATAGAGTGGAAAGGGAAATCAAGCCAAGAACAGCGATGGCCCTTGCGGACATACACTTCTCCTTCGTCTTCAAACAGCGGGCTTCTTTAAGTAATGGTTTTAACGACGGGGTAAGGCTGCCGGCAGGGCAAATGACAACGAGGGTAGATTCAGTGTAACGGAAGAATGACGCCGCGAAAAGACCTGTGACGCTATTTTTCGTTGCCAAGGTCGATTTCGATACCAGGCGCGATCTGCTCCACTTTGCGCGAGCGGCGCTCGCGGGCGATGACTGTCTCTTCAAACTCCAGATGATCGGTGAGTAGATCGGCCTCGGCGAATTGCGCCTTGGCGATGCCGGTCTGCGTATGTTCGCTCTGTTGGCCCAGGATGTGATAGAACTCATGCGCGGCCAGACGTGCCATCGCGCGGCCATAGGCGAAATCCCGCTGCGGGGCTGGCAGGTCGGCGACGGAGTGGCCAATGAAACGGCTCAGGGCGGCGCAATCCAACCAACTGAAGGGCAGAATACGGCCGTCGGACACAGCGCTGGAGGCCAGAGAAGTCATGTTTTGTAACCGGGGACCAGCGGGTGCCCGGTGGGGAGCGTCGCAGCTGCCGCGCAACTCGAGCACCACCAATTCCTTGTGCGTGGAGCCTACATCCTTACCGGCGTCCTTCCAGCGCAGAGTGACGCCAACCGAGTGCATCAACTTATCCATCTCCGCCTTCATCTCGCTGACGGCGGAAGGAGAGTATTCGCTGTGCGCTTTTAGGTACACGGATACCTCCCCGGTTCCAAGCAGCTGAGCTTGGCCAGTTAAAGCGCTCACATAGAGCATGCCGACGAGTGCAAGGAGTCGCGCGTACATGGCGCAGCCATCCAGATTATACACAATCCAAGTTATTGAAGTGTTGGGGGTTGTCCCGGACACGACGCCCCGCCCGGCAGCGCGAAAATCGGGCAAAAACGCTCGATTTTATTGACAGTTTACGAATTCAATGCTAAAACTAGATATTACATATTGCTTGTGCGCACGTCGCGCACAAGTGATCTGCCCCGCGGCACCTACGTCCACTGTCGGACGATCCCAAAACACCCAATTTTTGCCGGTTTTCGCGAACTCCGTTCGTCCGCACTTCCCCGGTGTGACTCTACGACAGGCGGACGCGAAGCGTGTATCCACTCCAAAATTTCGCAAGACACATTTATCGGACCCCGGAAGAAACCAGCCGCAGAACGGCGCACCGTGGCAGATTTCGTTTGGCGCTAACCGCCGCGACCATCGCGATGGCGATCTCGGCGCCCGCTGCGTTCGCGCAAGACGCCGCGAAGTCGGCGGCAGACGAAGGCATTCCGGTTACTGACGCGGTCGTCGTCTCGAAGTGTGGAACCTGTCATCGTAAAGATGACAAAGGGAATTTGTCGCGTATTTCGTACGTCCGCTCGACGCCCGAAGGTTGGGAAGAGGCCATTAAGCGGATGGTGCGATTGAACGGCGTGACGCTTGCGCCTACAGAGGCGCGCTCCATCCTGAAATACCTCAGCACTTACCACGGACTTGCGCCCGAAGAAGCGAAGCCTGTGATGTACATGCCGGAGCATCGCCTCCGCGATGAAGAAATTCCGAATGAAACCGTGCGCGGCACTTGCATGACGTGTCATGCGCTCGGCAAGGCATTCCAATGGCGCCGCACGCGCGATGACTGGAAGCTGCTCACCAACATGCATGTTGCGTTCTACGCCCAGGCCGATGTGGCATTCCGCCGCGCTGGTGCTCCGAATCCGGCGCCGGGCGCAGCCGCTCCTGCGGCGAACGTGAATGCGAAGCTGCCGGTGGAAGACACTCTCGATTTTCTCGGCAAGTCTTACGGACTGCATACCGTTGAGTGGTCGAACTGGCAGGCCCGTATGCGTGCACCGAAGTTGGTTGGCCGCTGGGCTATAGCGGCGCATGTCACCGGCAAAGGCAAGTACGTCGGTGAAATGACGATTGCGCAGGGTGCCACCGAGGACGAATTCACGACGCGAATCAAGATGCAGTCGCTCAAGGACGGCTCAAAACTGGAGCGCACGGGCAGTGGTCTGGTGTACGCGGGTTACGCGTGGCGTGGCCGCTCGAAGAGCGCTGCAGCAGCCGCCAATCCGTCGCCTTACGATCTGACTCGCGAAATGCGCGAAGCGTTATGGATTTCGCCCGATCAAACTTACGCGGAAGGCCGTTGGTTCTGGGGTGAATATCAGGAATTCGGCGTCGACGTGAAGCTGACGCGAATCACCGCCGATCCGTTGCTACTCACAATGGACCGGTCGTCGTTGAAGACGGGATCATCAAGTCAGCGCGTGAAGTTGGTTGGCGAAAATCTCCCGGCGGATGCAGTCGCTGCGGATCTCGATTTTGGTTCCGGCGTCAAAGTGAAAACGCTTGTGTCTCATTCGGCAACCGAACTGGTTGCCGATGTGGATGTCGCCGCCAACGCGGTTCCCGGCAAGCGGGACGTGGCGTTCCGGCGCGCGGTGCTGCCAAGCGCGGTTGCCGTGTATGATCGCGTGGATTACCTGCAGGTGGTGCCTGAGTCCACCATCGCCCGCTTGGGCAGTGATGTTCACCCGAAGGGCTACCAGCAATTTGAAGCGATCGGCTACCAGCGCGGCGCCGATGGCAAGGCCCACACGGCGGACGATGTCGAACTGGGTGTGATCGACGCTTCATTCTCGATGGAGGAATTCCTGGCTGTCTACGGCGACGACGACAAGGAGTTCATCGGTTCGCTCAGCAACGACGGCTTCTTTACTCCGTCAATGGACGGTCCGAATCCGCAACGTAAGTTCTCGCGGAACAATTATGGCGACGTTTGGGTCGTGGCAACGGCCAAGAACGAAAACGACAAAGACGGCAAGCCGATCAGCGGCAAATCGTATCTGGTGGTCACCGTGCCGTCGTACATTCGATGGGATCAACCGGAGGTGGCGCCGTGATGATTGCAGAAGCAACACGAACCTATCGGGCGGGCGAATATCACGAATTCGAAGGCCGTGGCCGCAGATTTCTTTACCTGGTGCCAGCGGGCGCAATCTTCGAAGTGGACGAATTTGCCGGAACGATCATTGACCGTCTGGCCGACGGAGAGGCTTCGCACGACGAATTGATCGACGGTCTAGCAGCCAAGGGCATGAGCATTGGCGATGCCGAGGAACTGGTGGCGGAACTGCTCGGCTCGCGTACGCTCCTCGCCGCTGGTTTCAAGCCGGAAGCCGTGCAGGAAGCGCCGGCGGTGTTTCCGATGCAGACGCTGGTGATGAATCTCACCAACCAGTGCAATTTGTCCTGCCAATACTGTTACGAATTTGGCGCGGACAAAGTGGCGACGCCGGATGGCAAGCCGAAGTTCATGGAGATGGACACCGCCAAAGCCTCCGTGGATTTTCTGATGGAGCAATCCGCCGGCCGCCGTACGGTGCACATCACATTTTTTGGCGGCGAAACGTTGATGAATTTCCCGCTCCTCAGAGAGGTTGTGGGGTACGCGAATCAACGCGCCGCGGAATTTGGCAAGTCCATCGACTACAGCCTGACGACGAACGCCACGTTGATCACGCCGCAGATCATCGAATTTCTTTCAGAGAACCGCATCGGCGTCACCGTCAGCATGGATGGCCCGAAGGAGTTGCACGACAAGCTGCGTGTCTTCTCGAACGGCATGGGTAGCTACGACATGATCGCGCCGCGTGTGAAAGCGTTGATCGCCGGACACAGAACGCGTCCCATCGTCGCGCGCGTCACGTTGACTTCGAACGTGACCGACGTCATCCGCATCTACCGGCATCTCAAGGAAGACATGGGCTTCCATGAAGTGGGCTTTGCGCCGGTGACGTCTACGCCGAACCAACTGTACTCGATTCAGGATGCCGGCATGGACACCGTGCTCGGGCAATTCAAGCAACTCGCCGACGAGTATCTCGAATACGCCCTGCGTGGCGAAATGCACGGCTTCACCAACGTCAGCGATACGATCGCCGAGCTCTACCAGGGCGTGAACAAGTCGCAACCCTGTGGCGCTGGACTGGGACTGATGGGCGTTGGGCCCTCGGGCGACATTGCCCCCTGTCATCGCTTTGTCGATTCCGACACCCATGCGCTCGGCAACATTAAGACGGGCATCGACCGCGAAAAGCAGCAGGAATTTCTGACGCGCGGCCACATCAACAACAAGTACGAATGCAGCACCTGCTGGGCGCGGCCGCTCTGCGCTGGCGGTTGCCACCATGAGGCCTACGTTCGCTACGGCAACACGGGCCATCCGAATCTACATTACTGCGACTGGATCCGCGAATGGACCGACACCTGTCTCCGCATCTTCGGAACCCTGGACGCACAAAACCCCCAGTTCTTGGAAACGTTTGCTGAAAGGAAAGCTCTATGAAGCATCTGCGACCCGTCAACCGGAAAGCACGCCGCATTGACGAAATCATTAGTCCGCCCGCGCAGGACGTCGAGGCGCTCCAGAATCGGAATAATCCCGCGCCGCAGCGCCCGCATTTCCCCATGGGATGCGCGCTATCGTTCTCGCCCGGCTGGGAAGTGGACTCCGCCGGTGGAACGGCAGGCCTTTGCCAGCCCGTGGAGCGCGATATCTACGATTGCTACGTCACCTGCTTCTGGCCCGCGCAGGTTCCGGATCACCTGAACAACTATCCGGACTGGGCCAGCAAGTGCGCGACGGCAACCAAAGATTGGCGCAATCTCGACCTGGTCTTCCCATAGACCGCAGCCGTACCTATCTTGCGGAAGTACTTTGAGCAGTTCATTAAGTGGAGCTAGCAGACTTATGAAGAAGTGGATTCGATCGACTTTTCTTGGACTCACGTTCGCCTTGGGTGCGCACCTCAGCGCGGGTACGCTGTTTTTTGGAGCGTATCCCAATTCGCTGCTTGTCTTTGACGAAGCGCAAGGCAAGGTGGTTGATCGAATCATGCTGGAGACGGGTCTGCCCACTAGCATCCGCCTGTCCCAGGACAGAAAGAAGATTTACGTTACCACCAACGATCACGCCGGCCTGGAAGTGGTGGACGTGGCCTCACACAAGGTGTTGCGCCATTTCGCATTGAACAGCGGCCCTCGCCGCTACCGCTTCAACGGCGGAGTGGCCGATGCGAACGACAAGCTCTTCTACACCATCACCACCGAAATCACCAAGGGCGCCGACCGCTTCGAGATTAGTAAGCCGCGCTATACAGTGATCGACATGGAGCAGGGCAAGATCGTTAAAGCCATTGAAGTCCCGAAGGAGGACGAGAACGCCGTGGCAGGAGGCGGCGGTGGACGCAATGGCGGCTTTGATATCTCTCCCGACGGCAAGTATCTGTATCAGTTCCGCGATGCCGTCGTGGTTCTTAACTCGGAGGACTTCAAAGTGGTGGATCGCATCGACCTCGCTAAGCCCGACCTGCCCGGCATGGAAGCCATCGGCTTCGGCGGTCTACTGGACAGCATCGATCAACCGGGCGAACGCGTCTCTGTTTTCAATTCAGCGGATCCCGTGGTGCACAATCGCCTCTTTGGCATCGCGAAGTTCGACCTGGCGACGCGCAAGATGGAGTACGCGCCCATTGGGCCGGCACCCGCCGCGATGTCCGGATTGCAGGTCGCGCCCGATAAAAAGAACGCGTGGGTGGTGGTCTCCACTGGTCTGCAAGGTAACAAGCGCTGCGAATTCTGGGCGTTTGATATGCCCAGCAAGCGCATCACGCAGACGCAGGAAATTCCATGCCGGTCGCGCTTCAGCTTCGGTATGTCGGGCGATGGCAAGAAGCTGTATATCTACGGCGCGGGCTTCGAGTTCGACGTCTACGACGCCGCCACGCTCAAGTTTGAAAAGACGTGGGATACCAATAACGACATCACGGGTGCCGGCTTGGTTGTGATCCCATAACATGGCGGGAAACGCGAACACCACCGAACCTCCGAGTCCAGGCTTCTCAATGGCCGGGTACCGGCGCGCACTGCGGTACGCGCTGCCGCATTGGAAACGGTTCACGTTCGTTTTCGGCGCAGGCATCGCGGCGACGCTGTTCGGACTCGCCCAGCCATACATCTCGAAACTGCTCATCGACGAAGCGCTTCTTCGCCGTGACTTCCACAAGTTGGTTACGATCAGCAGCCTGATGGTTGTCGCCACGCTCGCGAGTTTCGCCCTCAACATCGCCTCCAGCTACCAATACATCCAGGCCTCCTCCGGAGTGCTTTTCGGGATGCGCCTGGCACTCTACCGCCACCTGCAGCAGCTTTCGCCGCGATTCTGGTCGCGCAACAAAATGGGAGATATCATTTCTCGCATCAACAACGACATTTCCGAAGTGCAGCGCGTTACGGCCGATAGCCTGCTGGGAGCGCTCTCGAATGTAGTTTTCCTCATCGGCAGCGCCGGCATCATGGCGACGCTGAATCGCAAGCTGTTAGTGCTGAGCGTCGCGGTGCTTCCCATTAGTTTGTGGGCGTTGACGCACTATCAAAAACGTTTGGCGGACCGCGTCCGCGCCGTGCGCGAGCGTAGCGCCAGCATTGGTAGCTTTCTGCTCGAAACTCTGCTTGGCATGCGCGTCGTGGTTGCTTCGGGTGCCGAATCGCGGGAAGTGGCCCGCTTCGGGAAAGAAAATCAAAACTTTGTTGATGCTTTGCTCCACATGCAGATGACGTCGTTCATGGCGGGTGCAGTTCCCGGTGCGTTGTTGACGCTGTGCACATCGGCCATCTTCCTTTATGGCGGCAAGATGGTGATCGATGGTGAAATCACTACTGGCTCGTTGGTTGCCATCATGGCGTACCAGGCGCGGCTGCTTGCTCCGCTGCAAAATCTGATGGGCTTGTACACGAACATGATCTCCGGCGGAGTGTCGCTCAACCGCGTTTGTGAATTGCTCGATACCCCGGCTGAAGTCGTGCAGCGGCCGGAGGCTGTCGCAGTCGAATCGGTCAAAGGCGAAATCGAAATCGCCGGCGTTTCGTTCCGCCATGGCGAAAAGCAAGTACTCAACGAGCTGTCGTTCCGCGTGCCAGCCGGCACCATCTGCGCGGTACTCGGTCCCAGCGGCTCTGGAAAATCGACACTGGCCGATTTGCTCGTCCGCTTTTACGACCCCGACCAGGGCACCATCAAACTCGATGGACAAGATTTGCGCGATCTCCACCTGAACAGCTTGCGCCGCTCGGTGGTGTTGCTCGATCAGAGCCCGTATTTGTTTCAGGCGTCAGTCCGCGAGAATATCGCCTACGCCCGGCCTGAGGCGACGGAAGAAGAGATCATCACCGCGGCTCGCGCCGCTTCCATTCACGACCGTATCGTGAATCTACCCGAAGGCTACGCGACGGTGCTCGCTGAACGAGGCCAAACCCTCTCCGTTGGAGAGCGTCAACGGATCGCACTTGCCCGCGCACTGCTGGCCGAGCCTAAGGTGCTGATCCTCGACGAACCGACAGCTGCGCTCGATGAAGCCAATGAGCTCTCGATCGTCGAAACTCTCTCGACAGCGTTGGTTGGCCGAACGGCCATTATCATCACGCACGGCAAAGCTCTGACGCGGATCGCGCATCAAACCGTAACTCTCGCGTAGTACAGCGGTTCTCCTGGCCCGCGCGCGAGGTGTTTGCACGTGTGTTTGTCACGTAGACACCAACTTTGCATCGTTATAGGGTAGAGCGATGCAGAATTCACTTCAAACCGCTGTCATCGGCGCCGCGCTTTTGGCTTGGCCCGCCTGGGGGCAAACGCCATCTTTTCAAGAACTTTCCTTGAAAGAAGCGGTGCAGGTGGCACTGGCAAAAAACAAGTCGATTGAAGCTGCGGGTGCTGCCACAGACGCTGCCCAAAGCCGGATCACACAAGCCAAGAGCGGCTACCTGCCGAAGGTCAATTACTCGGAATCGTGGACGCGAAGTGACAATCCCGTGTTCGTCTTTTCGTCGTTGTTAACGCAGCATCAGTTCGGCGAACAGAATTTCGCTATCGGGCCATTAAACCGCCCGAACTTCCTGAATAACTTCCAATCGCAGATCAATGCGGATCAACCCCTGTATGACGCGGGCAAAACCCGCCGCGCGATACGCACTGCGGAACTCGGCAAAGATTCCACGGCGGAAGAGACGCGGCGCGCGCAACTCGATGTGATTGCCGCTGTAGTCCGTTCGTATTATGGGGCGCAACTGAGCGCGGAACTGCTGCAGACCACGGAACAAGCGATGCGGTCGGCCCATGCCGATCTTGCCCGGGCGCAAGCGCGCCTGAGTGCGGGCATGGCGACGGACATCGACGTCCTTTCGATTAAAGTCCACATCTCGAATGTGAGGGAACAGCAGATCCGCCGACAGGCCGATCTTGAAGTGGCGGATGCCGCATTAAACGAAGCGATGGGCCAGCCGTTGGACGCTCCGCATAGCTTGACCACGCCGCTATCCACCGCCGCCTTGACCGCGAACGCCCTTCCCCAATTCGAGTCAGACGCAGTGTCGAACCGCCCGGAGACAAAACAACTCAAACTGATGGCATCCATCGCCGAAACGCAGGCGGCCGATGCGCGCTCGCACTGGCTGCCGCAGGTAGGCATTCACAGCACATTTGAAGCCGACCGCCAGCGGTTCTACAATCGCGGTGGCGCAAACTGGCTTGTTTCCATCGGGCTACGCTGGAATCTCTTCGATGGATTCGCGAGTACCAGCCGCGTGCAAGAAGCCAAATCCACACTCCGTCGAGCCAATGCAGAGAGGGATCGCGCGGATGGCGCAATCCGGCTGCAGGTCCGCAGAGCCTACACAGATCTCCGAGCCGCGCAGCAGCGTATTGAGACGGCGCAGGCATCCATCGCCGAAGCCGAGGAAACACTGCGCATTTCGCAGGACCGTTACTCGGCCGGCCTCAGCACCATCACCGACTTGCTCCACACCGAAATTGCACTGCTCGAGGCGCGTACGCGCAATCTGGCTGCGGTTCACGATCAACATGTTGCCGCAGTCATGCTCGAATGGGCAGCAGGAACGTTGAATGCCGAATCGGAGGTTCTACGGTAATGAAAATAGCAGCCACACTCACGATCTTCGCCGTTATCCTTGCCGGCTGCGGCAAAGCACCTCCGGAAACTCATCCGGCCGCCCCGGCGAACTCCGTCGCGGCACCAGTAATCGTGATCTCATCGGAAACGCTTCCCATCACATATGAAGCTACGGGTACCGTGCGGGCACGCACCACAGGCACCGTCTCCGCCCGCATCATGGGCTACGTCCGCGATGTGAAGGCGCAGATTGGAGACCGTGTTCAGGAAGGCCAAACGCTGGTGACCGTGGACACACGCGAAATGGATATAGCGATTCGCCGGATTGAAGCTCAGGGCGAGGAGATCCGGAGCGCCATACCGGAAGCCGCAAGTGCGATCGCCGCTGCGAAGGCTAACTCCGATCTGGCACAGGCCACGTTCAACCGGATGCAGGAGCTGTTCGACAAGAAGTCAATCTCGAACCAGGAATTTGACGAAGCTTCCGCACGCCTGAAAGCTGCGAATGCCAACGTCGCAATGGCGCAGGCCAAACGCAGCCAGTTGGACGCCAAGCTTAAGCAGGTAAGCCAGGAAATGACCTCCGCCGAAGTGAATCGGAGCTATTCGACCGTAGCGGCTCCCTTCGCCGGCGTGGTGATTTCAAAATCGGTGGAGCCGGGAAATTTGGCCCAGCCGGGCGTGCCGCTGTTCACAGTGGAACGCGAAGGCGGGCTTCGGTTGGAAGTGGATGTCGAGGAGTCGCGTATTTTTTCGTTACGCGTTGGCCAAAGCGCTACGGTGCAACTTGACGGACTCGATCGCTTGCTCACGGCGCGTGTTTCGGAAATCGTCCCCTCAGTGGACGCTGCGTCGCGCACCGGCATCGTGAAAATCGATCTGCCGACGACCGCAGGACTTCGGTCCGGCATGTTCGGCCGTGCGACGTTCGCGTCGGGCAACAGGCAATCGGTGGTGGTTCCGTTAAGCGCGGTCAGCACGCAAGGACAAATTCAATCCGTTTTCGTTGTTGAGAATGGAACTGCACACCGGCGCCTGGTGACGCTCGGTCAACGGCATGGCGAACGCGGGGAGGTGCTGTCCGGAATCACGAGCGGAGAGAGCATCGTTGCGACGATACCCGCGGGAATGGTGGATGGCACGAAAGTGGAGGTCCGTCCGTGAAACAGCGCGCCTTGGGCCCTGCGGGAAAATTCGCACGGACCTGGACCCACTCGAAGTTGACTCCGCTTTTGATCACGGCCTCCATCCTGCTGGGCCTGTTCGCGGTGTGGAAGCTGCCCCGGGAAGAAGAGCCGCAGATCGTGGTGCCGATGGTGGACATCTTCGTGCAAATGCCCGGCGCTTCGGCGCGCGAAGTGGAAGAGCACGTTACGAAGCCGATGGAAAAGCTCCTGTGGGAGATTCCGGGTGTCGAATATATTTACTCCACATCCAGCCCCGGCAACTCGCTTGCGATTGTTCGCTTCCTCGTGGGACACAACGAAGAGGATGCCCTCGTTCAATTGAATCAAAAGCTGAACGCGAATTTAGATCTCATTCCGCCGGGCGCATCCATGCCTTTGGTAAAGCGCCGTTCTATTGACGATGTGCCGATTCTCGCACTCACATTCTGGAGCAAGCGGTACGGCGATTATGAGCTTCGCAGCATTGCAGCGCAGGTCCACGACGTCATCAAGCAGACGCCGGACGTTTCCGCATCGACAATAATTGGTGGACAAAAGCGCGAAGTTCGGATCACGCTCGATCCGGCGCGCCTTGCCGCGTACAACCTTTCGCCGCTGCAGGTCGCCAGCGCGCTTGGGCTCTCGAATCGGCGTGTGCCGTCGGGCGAATTTGCAACGGGTAACAAGCAGTTGCTGCTCGAAACCGGCGAGTTTCTCCGCACCGCGGATGACGTGCGCAACGTTGTAGCGGGATCGGCCGGCGGCAAACCGGTTTTTGTACGCGATGTCGCGGAAGTGTCCGATGGTGGCGAAGAACCGTCGGAATACGTTCGCTTTTCCGATCACTCAGGCTTTTATCCCGCTGTGACCATCTCGATCTCCAAGCGCAAAGGCAGCAACGCCGTAGACGTGGCCGAAAGCGTTTTGGCGCGCGTCGAGCCGCTGAAAAGGTCTCTCATTCCCTCCGATGTCGAGATGACCATCACGCGCCAGTATGGCGAGACGGCGAAGGACAAATCGAACGAACTACTGTGGCACATGTTAATTGCCGTGGTCTCGGTGAGTGTGCTGATCGCAATCACTCTTGGTCTGCGCGAATCGCTGATCGTGTTCACTGCGATTCCCGTGACACTCGCGCTGACGCTCACGGTCTTCTATCTCTACGGCTACACGTTGAACCGGATCACGCTATTCGCACTGATCTTCTCCATCGGCATTCTCGTCGACGACGCTATTGTGGTGGTCGAAAACATTGCACGTCACTGGCGCATGCCCGAAAACGCTGGACGGCCCCCCGTCGATGTGGCTATTGAAGCTGTGGATGAAGTGGGAAATCCAACCATTCTAGCCACGCTCACTGTGGTTGCCGCGATCTTGCCCATGGCGTTCGTCGGCGGGCTGATGGGTCCCTACATGCGGCCAATCCCAATTGGCGCGACTGCGGCGATGATCTTCTCTTTGTTGGTCGCGTTTATTGTCACGCCCTGGGCGGCGGTCCGCATCATGAAGCAATCCCAAGGTGGCCACGGCGATAGCCGCGAGGATTTCTTCACTCGAATGTACCGCCGCGTTATGGGAGCCCTGTTGCACAAGACTCCGCTTCGCTGGAGCTTCCTCGGTGGTGTTGTCTTCCTACTGCTCGGCTCCTGCGCGTTGTTCTACGTCGGCTTCGTAAAAGTGAAGATGCTGCCGTTCGACAACAAGAGCGAGTTCCAGGTGATCATCGACATGCCGAATGGAACCACCCTCGAACAGACGCAGCGCGTGGCCCAGGCACTGGCCGAAGAGGCCTCCAAGCAGCCCGAGGTGGTGAACATCCAAACCTACGCAGGCACGGCATCGCCCTACAATTTCAACGGCCTGGTGCGTCACTATTACCTACGCCGCGGACCGAACGTGGCGGATATCCAGATCAACCTGCGCGGAAAAGACGAACGAAATCTGCAGAGCCATGAGATTGCAAAGCAGGTGCGCACGCGCCTCCAGCCCATCGCGGATCGCTTTGGCGCCCGCATGAAAGTGGCAGAAGTGCCGCCGGGCCCGCCGGTGCTCGAAACTCTGGTTGCCGAAGTTTATGGTCCGGATCTGGAACATCGCATCTCACTCGCCTGCCAAATGCGCGACCTGTTCAAGCGCACCAGCGGAGTGGTGGATGTGGACTGGTACGTAGAAGACGATCAGACCAAATACCGCTTCGTCGTCGATGAAGAAAAGGCCTCGTTACACGGCATCTCGGAAGACGATATCACCCGCTCCGTGCAGCTTGCTTCCGGTGGATTCCAGGCCGGGCTGCTCCATGTGGACGCAGCAAAAGAAGATGTCCCCTTGATGGTTCGTCTCAACCGCGCGCAACGCTCGGATCTGGAGCGGCTGCGCGATCTCCGGATCACCGGCGGGCACGGCCAGTCCGTGGCTCTCCGCGAATTGGTCCGCGTGCAGGAAGAGATAAAAGATAAGAGCATCTATCACAAGAACATGATGCCGGTCACTTACGTGACGGCGGATGTTGCAGGAGCAATGGAGAGCCCGGTGTACGCGATCCTCAAGCTGGGCCCCGAAATCGACAACATCAAAATCCCCGAGGGTTACCAGATTGAGCAGCACATGGCAGCCGTGCCGTCAGATGCCTCCCGGTATTCGATGAAGTGGGACGGCGAGTGGCACGTGACCTACGAAGTGTTTCGCGATTTGGGCATTGCGTTTGCCGCCGTGCTGATTCTGATTTACGGATTGGTGGTTGGCTGGTTCCAGTCGTTTATCACGCCACTGATTATTATGGCCGCGATACCGTTCTCGCTCGTCGGCATTCTTCCAGCCCACGGAATGCAGAACGCGTTCTTCACGGCTACATCGATGATCGGCTTCATAGCGGGCGCTGGTATCGTTGTACGCAATTCGATCATCCTTGTCGATTTCATCGAACTGCGTGTTCGGGAAGGCATACCGTTGGATGAAGCGGTAATTGACGCAGGCGCCGTGCGTTTCCGCCCGATGATGCTGACCGCGGCCGCCGTCGTCGTTGGATCGTCCGTGATTCTGTTTGACCCGATTTTCCAAGGGCTGGCCATTGCGCTGATGGCCGGGGAAATTGCCTCCTTGCTGCTGTCGCGCATGACCGTCCCCGTCCTTTATTTCGCTGTAAACCGAAGGAGAAAACTGGTATGAACGTCGAGAGGTATTTAAGACTTATTGCCGGCGCCTTCACGCTGATCAGTCTGGCCTTGGGCTACTTTGTAAGCCCCTATTGGTATCTGTTCACCGCGTTCGTTGGCTTGAATCTGCTGCAATCCGGGGTCACCAACTGGTGCCTGATGATGACCATCTTGCGCAAGTTGGGCGTACGGGGTTAATCCCGCTAGGCAAGTTCGAAAAACATCGCCGTTTTCTCGCGCCGGAATGTGGCGAAACCCAGGCGCGAGAAAAACGATGTCTGGCTGGTGACGGCGAATAATTCGCGTACGCCCCGCGCCTTGCCTCGCTCAATGCAGCATTCGACAAGTTTTGTCGCGATGCCGTGATCCTGATATTCCGGATCCACGGACAAGCTTCGCACTTCCGCGATGCGTTTGGAATAAATCTGCAGCGCGCAGCAGCCGACCAACTTCTCACCGGCGGAAGCGACAAAAAACGAAGAGGCGCGCGGCAGGTTTCTCTGCACCAGTTGCCCGGGATGCAAGCGAATAAGGTCGCGTATGCCGGTCATATCCGCCGCAGCAGCGGCGCGAAAGACGACACTCTTTAGAATCTTTGAAGAAGCAACGCGCTTCGCTTTGGTCTGCCTCACTCCATCAAACTAGCACGACGTTTAGGCCCGTCGAACTATTTTTTCCTGCTCAGGCTCGTATAGACCTGTGTAACAAAGTTGTCCGTGGAGCCAAGCCCTGTTTGTGCGCCGTAGAGCGGATCGTAGTCGAGCGTCGGCCGCGCGGCCTTTACTTGCTCCAGCGTCATCCCTTTGTTGATCATGTCCTGAATACGGTCGCGGATGATGGTGGTCATGTCGCGGTATTCAGCAAGGTCGGCAAGATCGCACAGGCGGCCGTGGCCCGGAACAATGTAAGTGCCGCCTTCTTCCTTCTCCGCGGGAATCGCCATCGAAAGAATCCGATTCAAACCAGCAAGCATTCCCTGAATGCTGCCTCCGCCCTCGATGTCGTAGACGGGATAGCGGTTGATCGCGAATATGTCGCCCGCGCTGATGACGTCCGAGCGGCGGAAAAAGACAATCGAATCGCTTGAGGAATGTGCCGAAGGAATGTGAAGTACCTCAAGGCCTTCGCCGTTGAAGAACACCTTCTTTCTCTCTTCGATAAAGGTGTCCGTCGGCCAGAATCCCGACTTCATCGCGCGATCGCCCGGCTTGCCCGTGGGAGTTGCGCTCATCAGGTTCAGCACGTTTTGATGCGCCAGGATGGACGCGCGTCCGGAGCCCTCACCGAAATCCTCATTTTCGTTGCCGCCGCTGATGCGCTGGCCGGCGTTTGCAAGCGCCTCATTGCCGCCAACGTGGTCGCCATGCACGTGCGTGTTGATGATCATGCGAATTGGCTTGTCGGTAAGCTTTTTCAGCTCCGCGAGAATCTTCGGCGCCATGGGAGCAAATTGCGTATCCACCAAAAGCACGCCGTCTTTGCCGATCTGAACAGTGGTGTTTCCACCCGCTCCGGCAAACATGTACATGTTTTCGCGAATCGGAATCACGCGAATTTCAACCTTTGAGAAATCCTGTTGAGCGCGGGCGTGGGGAACGAAAGTGACGGCCGCGGCGATCAAACAGGCCCCGCCGGCCGTGGCGATCCAGGCTTTGATTTTTGAATTTCTTCGCATGATCGTACTCCCTGCTCTACCGCGACGTCCGCGCCGGAGCCGTCTTGAACTTCTTCTTGTATTCCGGGTACAGCTGCTCCGCGCCGCCGCGGCTCGCTTCGGCCGGAAGGTTGTGCGTAGCGGCCCACTCGCCGAGGAACGGATTCGTGCCCGGCAGGAAGTGCGGCACCTCACCATCGGGACGAGGAACCTCCACCACCGTTTCGCACGGATACGGAGCCATCATCTGATTGACGTCGAGTACATAGCTCACGCTCCGCGGCAGCGGCTCGGTAAGATACACGGGATCTTCCACGATCGATGCCACTGTCATGAAATTGCCGTGGCGCATGAAATGTTCGGTCAACTTCGCTTCGGGACTCCGCGGCACTCCATTGCGGCGCAGGAAGCCCATTTTCAAATGCGTGGTGGTCACCGTCAGCATATTGCCTTCCCACTTACCGGTGGAAAAACCTTGCCACGTGTGCGGAGCCTCAGGTCCGGGATGCGGTCGCCCGTCCATCCAGATCACGCGCTCCTGCCCCATCCATGCGACGCGATGATGCCATGCCTTTATTTCCTGCGTTTGCGGATCCATCTCCGCCGTCATGCGAATGTTAAAGCCCGCGCGCCCCGCCATGTAATCGGCCGGATGCGGACGGCACTGCCACTCGGGCAGCGTTAAGATTGACGCCTTGTAACTCTGCGCGCGCAAGCGGGCGGAATCGTTGATCGGCAGAGCCGTAAAGTCGCCGAGATCCGGACCCAGCCCGCGCTCGTTCTGATCATGATGAACGCGGCCAGACCATTGGCCCGAGATATCGATCTGCCCGAAGGCCGGAAGGCTGGCGGCGGCAAGCACCAGAGGGAGCAAACTCTTCTGAAAATGTGTGGTCATCGTTGTTCTCCCTTCCCCTATCTCGACGAGCACGGCGAGGGGTCCCAGCCCGTGCCATCTGCTTGCTTCTTAAAATGAACGCTCGTGATATGCGGCGTATTCAGATACTGGCGGTCATCCACGATTGCCGTGATCCACAGCCATTGGTCCCCATTGGGCTCTGTGGTTGGATCGAAATATTCGGTAAGATTCGCACTGGCGCTATAGGGAACGCCGTTCTTGCGCAGGTAGCCGGGGCGCATACGCGTTGTCGTCGCTTTCAACGTCCCGCGATTCCGTCCGCCCACTTCTTTGCCCGCCACCAGAATCGCGCGTCCCGCGCGCAATGCGCCGGTTTCATCCCACTGCGCAACCGATTCGCCCAGATACGTCGGAGTCCCGCCCGTCGACTTCCAATCGCCAAAATGCAGCAGGCGAGTCTGCTGTCCCGCGTCTGTCTCAATCTTTAAAGTGTTGTCGTCGGCCCATGTAATGTGAATTCGCCCGGGAACGCGGAGTAGTGCAGGGGCTGAATAGGACTTGCACTGCTCGCCCGCGGCTTCGTCCTTGGCGGGGTCCCAAGCGTCGGCGGCGGCTTTGCCCGCTGCGTTCAACGGCACGCTGGTGTAGTCGCCCTTGGGCGGAGTGAACATGCGCCAGCGCCAATCTTCCGTGACTACCGAAACCCAATAGCCAGTGATATCAAAAGGAGCGGCTTTCCGCCCCGTTTCCGCTGGGCCAGTTGGGTAGGCCGGCGGATATTGCGCGTGTATCTGCAGCGGCAGGCTCATCCACAATCCAAGAAATCCCACCGCGTACCGGAATTGTCGGCGCACTGCTGTTGCATTCATAACGATCTCCCAAAATCTACCGCGCTTCATAATACATCGCTTTTCCCGCGGCCAGCTTCTTCACCGGCCGCGGGTTAGCGAAGGCACCTCTTGCTAGAAGATCAGCTTCAGAGCAAACTGCAGCTGGCGAGCCGTGGTCGTAGTGCTGGTAATCACACCAGCCGTGCTCAGCGCGGCTTCGGCATTCACGCCGGTGTTCGCGGACGTGCCCGCAAAAGCGAGGCGGCTGGGCTGAGAGAAGTTCGCGTGGTTGAAGATGTTGAACATCTCGGCACGGAACTGCAGTTTGCCTGCCTCACCCAGCATCGGAATGTTGGTGTCCTTCACAAACGAAAGGTCCATGTTCGCGAAACCAGGTCCGCGCAGCAGGTTGCGGCCCGCGTTGCCGAGGAAGCCCTGCGGCTGCAGCGAGAAGGCGCACGGATCGAAGTATAGATTCGGTCCGCCGAGCTGGGTGCCGGCCGTTACGCCGGAGCAACCCTGAGTGGTGCCCGAAGTGATGTCGCTCGCCGTACGGCCGGAAACCAGATCCGGACGGTCGATACCAGCCGCACCCGCGTTCTGGCCGGCGCGCGAACGGTTACTGTTGAGCGCCACGGTGAACGGTTGTCCATTCTGCACGGAGATGATCGTGCTGGTCCACCAGCCGCTCAGCAGGCCACCCGCAATGCCTTTGAAGCTGGGCTTCGGCAGATTGTAGATGGCATTGAAGCGGAACACGTTCGGCGTGTCGAAGTCGGAGAGCGAACGGTCGGCGCGCCAGCTGGCGGGGTTCGAATCGAATACGTTCGCGCCGCCGCCGCCATCGGTACCCAGTTGTGACATCGGCGTGCCGATCGACTTTGAACGCGTATAGGACATCTGGAACTGCAAGCCCTGCGTCAAACGCTTCAGTACTTCAATCTGGAACGCGTTATACCAGGAGTTCGCGCCGGACGTCTTCAGTTCGATGTTGTTGAAGTTCGGATTACGGCGCAGGCTTTGACTGGCGGCATTCGGCCAGGATGCGCGGCCGTCCGCCAAGATGGTGGGTAGAATCGGGTTGCCCTCGATGGTGCGGTTCAAGTTCAAACCGCGCGACCCAACATACGCAGCGGTCATCGCCAAGCCCCACGGCAGTTGGCGCTGCACCGAAACGTTGTACTGCAACAGGTGCGGCTGCTTCATGTTGTAGTCGATCAGGCGCTGTGACTTGCCGAGCGACGAAGCCGGGAAAGTGAGCGGCAGCGTAATGCTGGTCGCGGTTGCCACCGAACTGGTGGAGGCGAAAGGCTGCGTGCCCGTCACGCCGATGATGAAGGAAGGGCCCATGTTCGCCAGGTCGTACAGCAATCCAAAGCCGCCGCGCACGGCTGTTTTGCCGTCGCCCGTGGCATCCCACGCGAAACCAACGCGAGGGCTGAAGTTCTTCAGTGTGAAGTTCTTATGCGGCTCGCCGACCGTGTTCGCGGTGTCCGTCACCAGATTTCGGAGAGCGGCGTTGCGTCCATCCACTTCATACGGCGTCGTCATCGGCTCGTAGCGCAGTCCAAGGTTCAACGACAGGCGGCGGTGCACTTTGTAGTCGTCCTGCACATAGAAACCCATCACATTGAACTTGTAATCGCGCTTGAGAACGGAACCAGCAGTGACGGCGATATAGTTGGAAGCCGTCGCATTCAGGAAGTTCGCCAAGCTCGAAAACGTCACGCTGCCGCGGCTATTCGTGCTCGATTTCAGATACAGGTCATAGCTGTTGAGCATGAAACCGAACTTCAACGAGTGCTTCCCCTTGGTCCAGTAGACGTCATCGCTGTAGTTCAACAGATACTGGTTGAGGTCCGTGGGTGAAGGGCCATCCGCCGCGAACGTGGTGACGCCGCCGATAGCCACACTGCCGATTTCCTGGCCGGCCACAAGCGAGAGCGTGGGACCGATGACGCCCGACGGCGACTCGTTGTTGATCTCCGTGCGGCTATAAGAGAAGCGAAGCGTGTTGAGCACTGTCGGCGAGAAGATGTGGTTTTCCGCCACCGTCAAATATTGATTCAGCGTGTGTCCAATCGAGGACAGCTGCGGATAAGCGAGCGCCAGCGTCTGCGCGCCGTCATCCACCGTGTAGCGCCCGAAGATCGAATCCTTTGCCGAGAACATGTGGTCCAGTCGGCCTTGGCCGTAATGTTCGGCGATCGGCTCGGAGAACGTGAAAGCGTACTGGTTGCCGGAGTTTGGATTCGGGAAGATCTTCAGAATGTCAGCGATCACCGGCGACACCGTGACCGACGCCGTGGAGCCCAATGCCGTGCAAGCCGTGTTCGTGATCACCGCTCCGGCGGGACCGCGGCAACCCGCCGCCATCACATTGCTGCGAACGGTGCGGCCCAAGCGTTGCTGTAGACCTTCATAGGTTGCAAAGAAAAAGGTCTTGTCCTTTTTGATCGGCCCGCCGATCGAACCGCCGAAGTTATTGCGCTTGAACGGAGGCGGACTGGTGCCGGCGTCAAAGAAGTTACGCGCATCCAGCTTGCTGTTGCGCAGGTATTCGAGCGCAGAACCGTGGATCGCGTTGGTGCCGCTTTTTGAAACCATCAGAACCTGTGATCCCATCGCCAAGCCATACTCGGCGCTGAAGTAGTTGGTCAGAATGCGGAACTCGCGGATACCTTCGACGCCCAGCGTTGAGCCGCCAATCGAAGCCGAGCTCGAACCATACAGGTTCGTCATCGGTGTTCCATCCAACAGGAAGTTGTTGGAGCGGTGCGAGGCGCCATTCGTGCTGATCATCAAGCCGCTGTTGCCCGCCGACTTGCCAACGTTCTTCGCTTCCACCACGCCCGTTTCGTTCAATGTGAGGTCGGCGAAGTTGCGGCCGTTCAGCGGAAGGTCAGCCAGCTTCTGTTGATCGACGAGACCGCCGAGCGAAGCGGATTCCGTATTCACTTCCAGCGCGCCACTGGTCACGGTTACTTGTTGTTCTACAGCGCCCACCTTCAACGAGAAGTTGATGGTGGCTTGCTGCGAGACCGTCAGGGTGATCCCTGTCACAACGGACGTTTCAAAGCCTTGCTGTGTGGTACGCGCTTCGTAGTTGCCCACCGGAAGTGCCGGGAAGCGGTAGGAGCCGTCCTGCGTGGTGGAAGCGGTACGGGTCAAGCCGGTATCCGCATTCTTCACGGTCACGGTAGCGCCCGGAACCACGGAGCCGCTGTTATCGGTCACCACGCCCAAAATTGTTGCGGTTGGCAGTTGCGCCAGCAAAGAACCGCAGAACAAGGCGATCATCGCAACAACAATGGCCACACGTGGCCCGGCTGTGCGCTTGAATATGTCAAGATTCACGAAAATACCCCTCTCTTTCGAGCTTTCCCCTTCGTCAAACTTCTGACAACTTTACTGCATGACGGCGATGGAACGTCGGTCCCCTGCCTGGCGCGCCATTCGTCGCCCGCGGTCCACCATACCAGGGGACCGCACCCCGCCGGAGCTTTCGCTCCGCCAAACTCATAAACCACGCAAAGACGCCGCGCGTTGCTTAACGCGACGTGCACGGCGTCGGATGCCACTTCGCGCCGTCTTTTTCCCTCTTGAAATTCGAACTGAGAATGAAGCGTTCCGTCAGATACTGCGGATCCTCAATGACGGCGTTCACAACCATCCATTCGTCGCCGTTCGGTAGCTTCGGAAACAAATCGAAGTATTCCGTCAACTTCGAGTTCTCGCTGTAAGGAATTCCGTTGCGGCGATAGTAGCCTGCTTTGAGATTCGTGGTCTCCACCTTCAGATCGCGCGGACCCGTTGGGCCACCGCCCCGCCTCGGAGGAGCTCCAGCGGCATCCGACTCCCACTCGGCAAGAGACGAACCCTGCCAGCTGCGCGGACCCTTTGCCGGAGTTTCGCCGAAGTGCAATAACCGGGTCTGCGTGCCCATATCGGTCTCGATTTTCAGCGTGTTGTCGTCCTGCCAGGTGATGTGCAGGCGAGTGGGCAAGCGCATGATGGAAGGAGCGCCATAGACACGGCATTGCTCGCCAGCGGCTTCATCTTTCGCCGGATCCCATGTATCGGCCATCCGGCGCCCTTCGATGTTCAATGGGACACTCGAAAAATCGCCTTTTTCCGGCGTAATCATGCGCCAGCGCCAGTCCTCGTTAACCACCGCAACCCAATAACCGGTGAGGTCCAAGGGAGCGCCCGCCTTGCCGCTTTTGGCCGGCCCCGCTGATTTCGGCGTCTGTGTCTGCAGCTGAAGAATATCGCCCGGCTTGGGCTCCTGGGCAGGTTGCTGTGCGCAAACCACTTGCGCGGACAGAGCGAAGGCCGCTCCCGTCACGAGGCTTCGAATCCAATTCTGCTTGCCAAAGATCATGTCGATTCCTGAGCGCCTCATTGTTGGTTACCGTTTCGCTGGAGCTGCCGGTTTTGCGGGAGCAGCGGGTTTGGCCGCGGATTTCATCGACGCCGCCAAATCCT
Organism: Bryobacteraceae bacterium; assembly: GCA_040081855.1. Taxonomy (GTDB): domain Bacteria; phylum Acidobacteriota; class Terriglobia; order Bryobacterales; family Bryobacteraceae; genus Palsa-187. The sequence goes on from JBEBFS010000037.1 coordinate 21,898, forward strand.
TGTAGACGGCTTCAATGAACATATCCGCTGTCCAATCGGGCTGAGAGTAACGCTTCTCGTACTCGAGCGCCGGCCGCGCGGCTTTCACCTGTTCCAGCGTCTGTCCATTCTTAACGCCGTCTTGGATGCGGTCGTGAACAATCTCCACCATCTCGCGGTAGAACTCGACATCGGCTTCATCGGCAAGCCGCCCGTGCGCGGGTACGATCATCGTCCCGCCCTGTTCGAGTTCGCCGGAAATCGCCATTTCGAGAATCTGGTGCAATCCGTCAATAACGCCCCGAATATGCCCGCCTTTTGCCGCGTCGATCTTGGGGAATCCCACGGTGCTGAACAACTCTCCCGCCGCGATCACATCGGAGCGCCGCAGGAAAACAATGCTATCGCCATCGGTGTGTGCGTCCGGCTGGTGCACAATCTTCGTTGAGCCGCCATTGAAGAACACTTCTTTGTCTTTGGCGTACACGTCCGTAGGCCATGCGTCGAGCGTATACGCGGCCTGCTGTCCGCTTGGTGCGCCCATGCGTTCCAGCACCGTTTCATGCGCCAGAATCATCAGCGGCGGACCCGCCGGACGCCCCCCCAAGGCCCCGCGAACGATGCCGCCGGAAACCTTTGCCAGGGTCTCATTGCCGCCAACATGGTCCGGGTCGGCGCTTGTGTTGATGATGTAACGGATCGGCCCCTTCGAAAGCGAGCGGATCACGGCAAGCAGCCTGTCGCTCATGGCCGTGGTACCCGTGTCAATCACCATGATGCCCGTACCCTGCACTGCACCGTAAACGCTATCAAAACTTTCCTCACCCGCGGGAGCTTCCGTCTGCACCACCACGTTCGCGCCATCGCCCAACAGCATAAAAACGTTGCGGCGAATCTGCTGAATTTTTATTTCGGACGAACCGGCCGCCGGAGCCATGCGCGCCGCTGCCTGTTGTTGCTGTGCCTGCCCTGGAGCCGCGCTCCAGGTACAAAGGGCAGCGCCAACGGTGATGGCACACGCCTGCGCGCGGGTAAACTTGCCCATTCTCATTTCCTGATTACTCCTCAACCCGCTCAAAAACCTGTACGTTGTGGTACTTCACGCCCTGCCCGGTGCCGTCGCTGGTCATCGTCAGTTCGCGTCCATCCGCGGAAACTTTGAAGGTTGCGGTCTCGACTACTTTGCCACGGTCCTTCGAGACACGCTCAATCGTGGTCGGGTTGATTTGTTTGAGCGCAACGAAATCCATCGTGCTCGAGAGATCCACCGGATACTCCTTTCCGTCGAGCTTCGCCGTGTACTCGGTGCGGATGAAGTTGGTCGCGTTGGTGACCAGCTGTGTATCGATTGTGTGCTTTACCGCGTCTCCCGCTTTGTCAATCACCATCGTGCGCCACTGCGGCGCGCTGCCATCGGCGCCGGAGAGCGAGAAGTTCGTCAGATCGTTGGTGAACGTCGATTTTGCAATACTCAGGTTCCACTTGCCGAAGAACCCGGTCTGCGCGGCGGCGGCACGTTTGGGCGCAGCCCCTTTCGCCGCGGCCTGCGTCGCTTCCATCTTCAAGAGGTATTCGGGGTAAGTGCTTTCGCGAGTGCCCGAAGCCGCGTCCATCGGAACATGGCGTTGCGAGGTGAACTCCAGAATCTGATTGTTCTTTCCAGGCAGGAAGTGCGGCACGGCGCCGGTGGTCTGCCCCGGAGTCTCGTCGGCCAACTGCGCCGGTCCGCAGGCCCACGCGCCGATGTTGACGTCCTGCGCTTCCCAATTCGTTGTTTTGATGATCGGTTCCTCGTAATACATGGGATCTTCCACCATCGACATCAACAGCAGAGTTTCGCCATGCCGAACCCAGTATTGCGTGGTGACGGCCTGGTCGCTGTGCGGCGCGCCGTTACGCTGCATGTATCCGGCTTTGATATGCGTCGTCACGGTCTTCAGCATGTTGCCTTGCCACTCGCCTGTGGTGAAACCTTCCCAGGTGTGGGGAGCGTAATCTGGCGGATGAGGCCGTCCGTCCATCCAGACTTCCTGGAACGTATTGAAGTTCAAGGAAACCATGTATTTCATCGTGCGGCCGGTGGCGGGATCCGCCTCTTTGGTAATGCGCAGGTCCGCGGGTCCACGCAGACCATAGATAGAGGTGTGCGGACGGCACTGGTTTTCCTTCAGCGAAAACCAGCTCGGATGCCAGGTCTGCCCCATCCGGCGGCCGGCTTCCGTCATCGAAAACCCAGTGAAATCGCCGATTTGGAGTCCGGACCGCCGCTCCCAGAGGTCTTCGTGAAAGCGGTTGCCCCACTCGCCGATAATGTCTGTTTGGGCGAACGCCGGTGCGGCCAGCGATAGCCCCAACGCGGCGATTACAACTGGAAAGTTCTTCATAAAACCTGTTTTCCCTGCATCTGGACCCGGCCGATTTCCCGAATTTTAGATAGCGAACTAATATATCAAAACAAATTTGGCCTGGGTACTCCCTTTTTGGTAGGCGGTCGCGCCATTTTTCCGAGACAGCCCCGCCACCGGGTGCCACCAGATGGGTGCGTTATCATTGGGGGAAGTGCGCCGGCCGGTGTTTTTGTTTGTCACTCTTTTCTTGGGGGCCGTTGCTGCAGCACAAGAGGCACCCGCTGACGACCCGATTTCCTATACGGGGCGCCCCATCGTACGCATCGACTTCGAGCCGCCCGACCAACCCATTCCACAAGCAGAACTTGATCGCCTGCTACCAGTTCGGCCCGGCAGTGTGGTGACTCCCGGAGCCATTCGCGCGACGCTCCAAAGACTTTTCGAGACAGGGCGGTTTTCGAAAATCGCCGTGGACGCAAGTTCCGCCACGGAGGGCAACGGTGTCGTTCTGAAGATCATCACGGAACCGAGCCTCTTTGTGGGAGGCGTCACCGTGACGGGAAGTTCCGCTCCCCCAAACGAGAACCAATTGGTTGCCGCCGCGAAGCTCGAATTAGGCACGGCGTTTGCCGGCACCGCCGTTACCCAGGCCGTGGAGAACATGCAGGAGCGGCTTCGCGCGAACGGTTTCTACGATGCCCGCATCCAGTACCGCCTCGAGCGCGACGCGGCGACCTCGGAAATGAACATCACGTTCGAAGTCAATTCGGGGAAACGGGCGCGGTTCGATGGTGTGCAGGTAGGCGGCGCGTTGAACACCTCTACGAACAGCATCATCCGCGCGACCCGTTGGCACCGGGGCATCCTCTTTATTCCGCTTCCCGGTTGGCGGCAAGTAACGGAAGCCCGAGTACAAACGGGCGTCGAGCGCGTGAGGCAGAATCTGCGCAAAGCGAACCGCCTGCTTGCGCGCGTTACGCTCGTGCGGCTCGATTACCGTGCGCCCACCAATACCGTCACGCCGTGGCTCGATATCGAAAACGGGCCGACGATCGATATCCGCACCACAGGCGCGAACGTTTCGAAGGGACGCCTTCGTCAGCTAATCCCGGTGTATGAAGAGAGAACCGTGGACCGCAGTTTGCTGGTGGAAGGTTCCCGGAACCTGGCGAACTATTTTCAATCGCAGGGCTATTTCGACGTAGGCGTCGACTTCACGGAAACGACGGAGGCGAACGGAACGCGGGTCATCGACTATTCCATTTTGCGGAGTGCCCGCCACAAGCTGGTGGGTATCGAGATGACCGGGAATCGATTTTTCGACGAAGCGACTATCCGGGAGCGTCTGTTGTTGCGGGAAGCCGGCCGCGTGCGCCAACGCTACGGCCGATACTCGCAGCGGCTCCGGGATCAGGACCGTGCCACGATTCGCGATCTGTACCGGTCGAACGGCTTTCGCGATGTAGTCGTCAACACGTTTACCGTCGACGATTACCGCGGCCGCCACGACGATCTCGGTGTTCGTTTTGAAATTCAGGAAGGCCCGCAGTGGTTCGTCAACAGCCTGGAATTCGATGGCGCCTCCGAGGAAGACGAAAAATACCTGCGCGGGATGATTCAGTCCACCGAGGGCCAGTCCTTCAGCGAAGCCGCCATCGCGGCCGATCGGGACGCCATTCTGGGCTATTACCTCAACAACGGATTTCCGGACGCCACGTTCGACTGGACACAGACCCCTTCCGAGAAAGCGAACCGAGTGGATTTGCATTTCGTGATCCGCGCCGGCGAGCGCCGCTATGTGCGCGATGTTCTGGTGCGGGGGCTGGAGGCCACCAAAACCAACCTGGTCGCAAACCGCTTGGGAGTGCGCGCCGGGGACCCGATTTCGCAGACACAAATTGCACAGAGCCAACAGAGGCTGTACGACCTTGGGATCTTCTCCAAAGTGCAGACGGCCCTGCAGAATCCAGATGGCCTTGAAGAGAGCAAATATGTGCTCTTTCACTTGGACGAAGCCAGCCGCTATTCGTTCAATATCGGCATTGGCGCGCAGTTGACGCGCATCGGTAGCGGTGCCGCCACGTTCGACGCTCCCGCTGGAACCGCTGTTTTCAGCCCACGACTGTCGCTCGGTGTCAGCCGCATCAATCTTTTGGGTCTTGCGCACACCCTCAGCCTGCAAACGCTGGCATCCCTGCCGCAGCAGCGCGCGGTGGGAACGTATTTGATTCCCCAGTTCACCGGCAACGAAAACCTTTCGATTACTGCCTCCACGTTGTTCGACAATTCCCGGGACGTCAGTACCTACAAAGCGCAGCGCATCGAGGGCTCCCTACAGTTGGCTCAGCGCCTGACGCGCGCCAACACGCTGCAATATCGTTTCTCCTTCCGGCGCGTAACCGTCGCCGATTTGAGCATTGACCCGGGCCTGGTGCCGCTGCTTTCTCAGCCGGACCGCGTTGGGATTTTCTCCATGACGTTTATTCAGGATCGCCGCGATAATCCGGTGGACTCGCGTGGCGGCATCCTGAACACGGTGGATATGGGCGTCTCGTTGCCGCAGTTCGGTTCGGTATCGAGCTACACGCGTATTCTTCTGCGCAATTCGACGTATCACAAGATCAACCGGGAACTGACGCTCGCCCGGAGCGTGCAATTCGGCTACATCCAGCGGCTGGGCGGCGCGACACTCATTCCGCTGCCTGAGCGCTTCTTTGCCGGTGGCGCTTCCTCGCAGCGCGCCTTCCCGGATAATCAGGCAGGTCCGCGCGACGTCGGCTCGAACGGCAACGGCGCCACCGGGTTTCCGCTAGGCGGCACGGCGATGCTCTTTCATTCCACGGAACTCCGCTTTCCGCTGATTGGGGACAATGTGGGCGGAGTGGTGTTCCACGATATGGGTAATGTTTACTCCGACATTCGGAATATGAGCTTCCGTTTCCGCCAGAACGGCGTCACCGATTTCAGCTACATGGTGCAGGCGGCAGGCTTCGGCATCCGCTACAAAACACCCGTTGGGCCTATCCGCATCGACTTGAGCTACAGTCCCAATCCGCCCAAATTCAATGGTTTCTCCGGCACATTGCAGGATCTGATCACCTGCAGTCAGACGAAAACCTGCACCACGGTGCCGCGCAGCATCAGTCATTTCCAATTCCACTTCTCGCTGGGTCAAACGTTCTGATGCAGGCAAACGTCACCATTCGCGCTCTGTTTGTTGCGGCTGCGCTCCACTGCGGCCTATCGATGTTGCGCGCGGAAACCATCGATCGTCTGGCGGCGACGGTTGGCATGCACGTGATCGCAGAGAGCGAAACCATCGCAGACGTGCGGATCGCCGCGTTCATCGACAAAAAGCCCCCGGTAGTCTCAGGGGAAGCGAAGCAGACGTCCGCCAACCGGCTGATTGATCAATATTTAGTTCTGCAGGACGCCGCGCTTGCTCGGGCGCCCCTGCCCACCGCGTCCGATGTGGGGCCGCTACTGGAGCCAATTCGAGCCCGGTATGCCTCTGTTGCCGAATTCGCCACCGCACTTTCACAGGCCGGAATCACGGAAGAAGATCTACGCGCCCATCTGCTGGCCGGTCTGCAAATGATGCGGTATTCCGACCTTCGCTTCCGTCCGGAAGTGCAGATATCGGAGCAGGAACTTCACGAATACTACGACCAACTAAAGCCAAAGCTGGGATCGAATCCACCGGACTTCGACGACGCCCGTGAGGAAGTGGAACGGCTACTCACAGGGGAGCGCACGCTCCAGGGGATGGACCGCTGGCTCGGCATGACGCGCCACGATTCGCACATTGTGTATTACGAGGAGGCATTCCGATGACGCCTCTTCGCGCCGCGCTCAAGCGAACCGCCGCGACCATCGCGATCCTGCTTTTCGTCGGAGGCATCGGTGGCTGGCTGGTGTTGAGCAGCGCCTGGTTCCGCGAGTATGTCCGCACCCGGATCATCACGACGGTAGAGGAAGCAACCGGCGGGCGCGTGGAGATCGGAACGTGGTCCTTCGATTGGACCCGGATGACCTTCTCGATGTCGCCGTTCATTCTGCACGGCAGGGAGGCCCTAGGGGAGCCGCCGCTGGTGTACGTGAAATCGGCCAGCTTGGGCCTGCGCATCATCTCCGTGTTTGAACGCAAAGTGGATCTTGCCGCGGCGCGCATTGAGGAACCGCACATACGCATCATTCTTTACCCGGACGGCACCGACAATCTGCCCACGCCAAAACATAAGGGTCCCCAACGAAGTTGGGCGCAGCATGTCGTGAACGTTGCTATTCGCCGTTATGACGTGACCGGCGGTTGGGTGGAAGTGGGCGTTCGCAAAGTCCCTCTCGATTTCCGTGGAGAGGATCTCGCGTTGACGATGGACTACGACGAAAAGGGTCCTCGCTACGTTGGCCAGGTTTCCGCGCGGCGCTTGCGGGTCGGCTGGGAGAAAATTGCACCCGTCGAGTTCGATACCACCGCTGCGTTCCAATTGAATTCCACTCGGCTTGAAATTGACCGTGCACGCCTCGCCACCGGACGTTCCCGCTTTGACCTGAAAGGATTCCTCGGCAACCTGCGCGCTCCTGCCGGTGCCTTCGATGTGAAAGCGCTGCTGTCCCTGCCGGATGCCGTGCCGCTGTTCTCGCTTCCCGTGAAGCCAACGGGCACCGCGACGTTTGACGGCAAGCTGACTCTTTCTTTTATCCATGCCTTTGACTATTCGCTTTCCGGAAAGGCCGTGGCCCAGGGCCTTGGTTACACCAACGGGCGTTTGAAAGTGGATGGGGCGAATGCAACGGCGATGCTCGATGTAGTCCCTGGCCGCGTGACGCTGCAAGACATCGACCTCAGCGCGTTCGGAGGCAAATTCACAGGGGACGGGCAGCTTACCAATGAAAAGAACTTTTCGCTTTCCGGAAACTTCGATGGCCTCAGCGTGTCCGATGTCGCCAACGTCTTGACGGATCGTCCCATACCTTGGAATGGGGCGATGATCGGCTCGCTTTCGCTCACCACCGAAATTCCGGGCCAAAACACAAAGCTGGATGCCACTGCTTCCATCCTTCCGTTTCCCGGAGGCAATCCGGTGGAAGGACGCGTTCATGTCCGGTATGACCAACCGGCGGGCACGTTGGAGTTGGATGACACGAATCTCTCCACCGCCGGAACCAGCGTGAGCGTGTCCGGCACCCTGGGCCGGACAATGTCCGTCCGCGCACACACGACGGATCTCGAAGACGTTTTGCGAATTGCCGCGCTGATTGAGGGCGAAGCTCCCGCCTCGCTCCCACTACAATTGCAAGGCGGCGCCGTGGATCTCGAAGGAACGGTAAGCGGCTCGTTCGCGGATGTCCGTTTCCGGGGCCGCGGCGAAATCGGCAAAGCCAGCGTGCAAGGGCATCCGTTCGACCATTTGGAATCGCAAATTGACGCCACGCGCAGAACCGTCGCGCTCAACCGTTTGTCGATGAACCGCGGCACAATGCAAATTGCAGGAGATGCACGATTGGCCGAGCGCACTGGCCCTCTCGATGCGGCACTCGAAGATCGCTGGAGCACCGGCGAACTAGCCGCCCGCCTCGATATTCGCAATGCCGAGCTAGGAACGCTTGCCAAGGAGTTCGCCATCACCGAAACACTTTCGGGAACCGCTTCGGGAACGCTTCGCCTGGCCGGGACTCCCCGGAATCCCGACGCAAACGTCGACTTTGAAATCGCCCGCTTCGCAGCCCGGGGCGAGACCTTCGATAGCCTGCGCGGCGTAGTGCATTATAACGCCCGCACGCTCGAACTTCGCAACGTCGAGGCATCGATGGACGCCGGCCGGCTGCGTCTGAACGGCACCTACGCGCACCAGCCAGAGGATTGGAAGAACGGCACGGTCACATTGGAAGCCGCGGCGCAGTCGATTCCCTTCAAGCGCATTGCCGCGCTTCGCCAATTGCAGCCCGCGTTCAATGCCATGCTGGACGGCACGGCGAACCTGCAAGGCGAGATACGTGCCGCAAAACCTGTCCTCCACAGCGTCAACGGCGGCTTCTCGGCCCGCGACGCAACGCTCGGCCGCGATCCCATCGGCGATGTAACCGTCACTGCGAAAACCACCGGGAACAGTCTTGCATTGCAGGCGACGTCGAAATTGCGCGGCACAGGCGTCCAGGCGCAAGGCAATTGGCGGCTCGATGGCGATATGCCCGGCACGGGAACAGTGAGCATTTCGCGCATGAGCATCGCCACGCTGCACGACCTCGTCATGCTGGACGGCGACCAAGTCCCCAAAGCCGCTAACACCGTTGATGGATTCCTCGAAGCAAGCGCAACGTTTTCGATGCCGCTCACCAAGCCGGAACTCTTTCAGGCCGAAGTGAAAGTGGATTCCGTGCAAATCAACGCGCCCGCATCCCAGGCGCTGCGCCTGGGCGTGCAGGCTTCGGACGTCGTACTGAAAAACACCGCGCCCATCCTGATCAGTCTGTCCGCGAAAGAGGCGCAGGTGAAGCAGGCGCACTTTTCCGCGCGCAACACGGATCTCGAACTCAGCGGAACCGTTCCCTTCGAAGCACGGCGCAACGCGGATCTCACCGTCAAGGGCACCGTGAATCTCGTGATTCTGCAGTTGCTGAATCCCGACCTGCTCGCCAAAGGCAACGCCGATGTCACGGCCACCATTCGCGGCTCCATCCGGAACCCACAGCTAACCGGCCGCATGACGCTCAGCGGCGCATCGCTCTATCTTGCCGACGTGCCCAGCGGTATCGATAGCGCCAACGGCGTCATCGTCTTCGATCGCAATCGCGCCACCATCACCAATCTGCAAGCAGAAACCGGGGGCGGAACCGTGACGTTGAAGGGCTTCGTCGAATTCAGCGACACTTTGATCTACCGCCTCCAGGCCGACGTCCGCCAGGTCCGCGTGCGTTATCCTGCCGACGTCAGCACCACCGCGAACGGCCAGCTTGCGTTGAACGGAACGCCGGATGTCAGCACGCTCTCGGGCTCGCTTACCGTGAATCGAGCCTCCATCGCCGCAGGCGCCGATTTCGCGCGTATCATCGCCTCCACCGTCACTCCCTCCTCGGGCGGCGCGGAAGGTGGATACTTCAAAGGCCTCCGCTTCGACGTGCATATCGAAAGCAGTCCCACCTTTGAGTTCGAAACGTCGCTCACGCGCAACGTGCAAGCGCAGGTGGATCTCCGCTTGCGCGGCACAATCGACCGCCCCATTCTGCTCGGCGATATCGAAGTCAGCTCCGGTGAAGTGCAGCTCTTCGGCAATCGCTATACGGTCAACCGTGGCGACATCCGCTTCCTCAACCCCGTAAAAATCGAACCAACGCTTGACGTCAACATGGAAACCCGTACGCGCGGCATCACCGTCAGCGTCAGTCTTTCCGGCTCACCGCAACGCTTGAACATCAACTACAGTTCGGATCCGCCACTGCAATCGCGTGAGATCATCGCACTGCTCGCTGTCGGCCGTGACCCTTCCGCCGTCACCCGCGTCTCCGATACCGTAGCCACCGGATCCGCCGATTTCGGTGCCGCCGGAGGCCTGCTCGGCCAAGCCGTTTCCGAACAACTCAATAGCCGCCTGCAGCGCTTTTTCGGAGCCAGCCGCGTCAAGATCGATCCCACGCTCACCGGCGTAGAAAACCTTCCCGAAGCGCGCCTCACGCTTGAACAGCAGGTCTCGCGCGATATCACGCTCACCTACATCACCAACCTCAACCGCACCGCCGAGCAAGTCGTCCGCGTGCAGTGGGACTTAAGCCAGCAATGGTCCGCCGTCGCCGTTCGCAACAGCAATGGCCTCTTCGGCATCGATATCCTCTACCGCCGGCGTTTCAAGTAGGCGCCGCCCAAACACAGAGCGATCTGTCTCCTTTTCGCAGACTCCCCGCAACCTAGCTACCATGAGGTTTATGCCCGACACCCAAGCCCCCCATTGGAAAGAGAACGGCGTCCGCATCGTCAAGGCGGGCCAGCTCGATACCAACACCACGCAAACTCCAGGCATGACGCGCGCGGCGGCGATCACCCATCAAAGTGCGGGAGCCAACAAACTCTGGGCCGGCACCATGCTCGTTGAACCCGGCCACGAAAGTAGCGCCCATCATCACGGCGAAATGGAAACCATCCTTTACGTCACGCGGGGCCGCATGCTCCTGCTGTGGGGTGATCAACTCGAATTCTCCGTCGAAGCCGGCCCTGGCGATTTCCTCTTCGTGCCGCCCCACGTTCCGCACCGCGAAATCAACCCCAGCACCGATGAACCAGCCGAAGCCATCGTCGTCCGCGACGGCCAGGAGCCCATCGTCGTCGGCGTTAACATCAAAGGTTAGCCGCCTCGTTTGCCAGCAAGGCCGGTGTGCCGTGAGCGACCATCGGAAACATTTGTTCGGGGGCCCAAATGATTGACGTCCCAAAATCAGGTCATCGCTTACCAGCGACCAGCCAGATTAAAACGCTCTTTGTCCTACTTGCCGTCGCTATAGCCAGCCTAAATCTGGCCGCCGCTCAGTCAGTAACCTCCCCGCCAAAACGGATTTCTGCGACGGTCACGTCGAAAGTCGAACCTGTCTATACGCCAGAGGCGAAAAGGGCAAGGTTGGAGGGACAAGCAACTCTAAAGATCCGCATAGACGAAAACGGCCATCCGCAAGACGTAACATTCATTTCATTCACGGCACAAGATAGCGAAGGCAAGGCCGTCGCTGTCACAGATCCGCTCGGGCTTGATGGGGCCGCAGTAGCAGCGGTAAAAATGTGGCGTTTTCAGCCACCAACCAGAGAAGGGAAGGCGGTCGAAACCATTGCCCAGGTTTTTGTCTACTTCAGGCTCTAGAAATATACTCCCATTTGCCCCGTTCTTGCACTGCTGATACACTGCCCCTGTTGCGCACCAAGCGAACAGCCAGGAGAGCCCACCCATGAACAACCGCCGCGATTTCTTGAAAACTGTTGCCGCCGCTGGCGGTGTCGCCTTCGCCAGCTGCAGCCTGCTCGATCAACGCGTACTCGCCCAACAGAAAGCCGAAGCCCCCAAGAAACGCCGCGAAGTCAAAGTCGGCGGCAAGCGCGTCAAAACCATCGACATTCATGCGCACGTCATCGTGCCGGAAGCCATGGTCCTCGCCGGCCGCAAAATCGAGCCCGATAACGACAACATCATCACCGGCAAGATGGCCGAAGAGCGCTTCGCGAAGATGGACGCTTGGGGCATCGACATGCAGGCTCTCAGCCTCCAGCCCTGGTGGTACAACCTCAGCCGCGATCAGGTCGAGCCCGTCATCAAGCTCCAAAACGAAAAGCTGGCCGAGCTCTGCGCCAAATACCCGGACCGTTTCGTCGCCTTCGCCACCACTGCCATGCAGTTCCCCGAACTCGCAGCGCAACAGCTCGAAGAAGGCATCAAGAAATACAACCTGCGCGGCACCGCCATCAACGGCCACCTGGGCCCCGACGAATTCGCCAACCCCAAGTACGACGTTTTCTGGCGCAAGGCCGAAGAGCTGGGCGCGCTGGTCTTCATGCACCCGCAGAACATTCCGGAGCTGGACAAGCGCTTCGCGGGCAAAGGCCGCCTGGGCAACATTGTTGGCAACCCGCTCGAAACCACGCTGTTCCTTTCGCACCTCATCTTCGAAGGCACGCTCGATAAATTCCCCGGCCTGAAGCTCTGCTGCGCTCACGCCGGCGGCTATCTGCCGTCCTACATCGGCCGCGCCGATTACGGCTGCTTCCGCGCTCCCGAAGAGTGCAAATCCATGAGGCGGAAACCCTCGGAATACCTGCACCAGATCTTCGTCGATTCCATGGTCTTCACCCCCGAAGGCCTCCGCCACCTCGCCGCCGAATGCGGCCCCAGCCAAATCATGATCGGCACCGATTACCCCTTCCCCTGGAGCGAAACCACCGTCGATCACGTGCTCACCACCCCCGGCCTAAGCGACCGCGACAAGCGAGCGATCCTAGGCGAGACGGCGGCGAAGTTGCTGCGGGTTAGCTAGGGGATTCCCCGGTCTTCCGTGCTTTGACCATGGCCCGTCGGCCAGAAGTCGTCGACAAGCTATCTCTTCCCGTCTAGTGGTTGGCGCGCATTACCTAATCGGCTTAGGATTTGGATTCGCGGAAGGGCAGCTCGGTCACCGAGTTTTCCCGAATTGTCTGCGATACTCTACGCGTAATGCCATTGTCATTCAAAGAATTGCAAGAAGTTATCAATGCCCGGCAATTCCACAAGCTGGTCGGCGAAACAGAAGGCCAGCACCTTGATGTCAAGAGTCAGCCATACCAGTTCAAGACTGGAATGGATGCTAAACGAGAATTGGCGAAGGACGTCGCCGCATTCGCCAATACGCTAGGGGGATACATCTTAGTCGGCTTAACAACGAAGATCTCTGACGTTCATGCAGGCGAAGAGATTGTGGCTATTCGCCCAATACCTCGTACGGAATTTGACCCCGATCAATATCGCAAGATCCTCGCGGAGTGGCTTTACCCCCAACCAAATGGTCTTGCGATCACTTTTGTATCTTACGGAACTCACGCTAATCAGGGCCTTGGCATCGCTTATGTTCCGCCTCAAGATACTGCCAACAAGCCGTTCCTAATTACGCGGACGATAGGTGACAAGAAAAGCACCGAAGTTGTTTTGGGCTATGTAGAACGGCGAATTGACGCGACCGAAGCCATATCGGTGGTGGAACTTCAGCAAACATTACGTGTCGGTTTCAGCCTTGAGCGCCAGTTGCTCGGTCGTATTGAGAGTCTGGAATTGACGATACAAAAACATTTCGCTGCCGCATCCGAAACCCAGAGCGAGGCTCAACGGTTGACTCTGATTCGCAACCGCATTGCACAGGTGCTCTCCCATTCGTCGCTTAAAAATAGGCCGGTTCTTGTCGCGTATGCTGTTCCGATCGGAGTTCATGAATTGAAGTCGATATTCTCAGATCGGCCGGATAGCATCCGCCGACAGTTTGAGAATCCGCCCAGGGTCCGAAATTCGGGCTGGGGGTTTGGAACTGGCTCGAGGGCACAACTCATTCAGGGGCAACGACTGCGCGCCGAGAGCTCGCGAGAGGTCATCGATCTCTATCGTGATGGGTGGCTGATCTTCGCAGGGGGGATTACCCAAAACTTTCTCGCTTGGTCCGACCAACAAAACGCGCGTTTGCATCCACTCGCACTTATTGAGGCTCTAATGAATTTCTCGAAATTCTATCGCCTTGTGCTGAATGACTTACGCGCGATGCCTGAACGGCTAGTGGTTGGCCTGCACCTCGAGAACTTGCACTTGGCCGATAAGGTCCATTTGCCCGCGGGTCCAGTGGACCCAAGATGGGGCACTTCGTTCGCGTCCCGGGCGTTGGAGGCGCCTCACGACACAGGGCAGTTTGAGGTTTTCACGGAGACTTCGGACTACAATCCAGAACGCATTGCATTCGAGCTTACGCGTGAATTGTACGGGTGGTTCGGCTATGCCGAAGAAGACATTCCGTACAGCACTGGCGAAGGTACTGGCAGGAGGATCGATCTTGAACAGATATTGCATGTACGCTAATTGAAGTATCTGAATGTGGTACGGAAGCTAGGGATGGAAGAACTATTCCCGATTTATAGTCATTCACGCCCTTCCCGCGAACTCAATCTCCCCCCTTTTCAGCCACATCCCACTCCGCCTTTTGCAAAAATCAGCAACGTACCCCTTACAACGTAGGCAAGGAGTTTGTGCGCTCATCCAACAGAGAGCCAAATCGACCAGGAAGCGTCATCCATGGTAAGAGCCGAGGGTCTGCGGGTGTTGGGAGAATGACTGGCTTTACAGTTCCTGTGCCGTGTACAGGTAACAATCACGGACCGGCCGCCGTCCCGGGATAGCAACGGTCTCTTCGTCGTTGAGTGTATGTCAGCGGCAACAAAGAGCGCTCTTTTGTTAAACCGAGCCGTCACCGGAAGGGAGCGGCCCGCATCGGAAGGGGAACGAGGGAAAGGGAACGAGAACGGAGAAAAAGGGGAAGGAAACCGTAGGCTGGGGCGAACTTGCGTGGTTGACATCGGCAACGCATAGGCGTAGACTCCCATTCATGCCAAAACTCAGAATCCCTCTCTTGTCAAGTGCCATTTTTCTCTTCCTCGCCGGGTCGCTAGGGGCACACCATGGCCAAGGTCTGTCCTTCGACACCGCCCATATGTGGACAACGTGGGCCACAGTGGAAGAGTTCAACTACATCAATCCGCATCCTGCGATCAAATTCGCGCGGACCGACAAGGACGGCAAGGTGGAGCATTGGGGCGGCGAGATGGCCAACAATCCCTCGCGTCTTGCGCGCGTCGGATGGACCAAGGTCCGCAGCATGACGGCACTGCAACCAGGGACCCGCGTGAAGGTTTACCTCGCCACCTCGCTTTCCGGCGGCCACCTCGCCTACGTGCAGTTGATCGAAAGCGAGAAGGGCGAACTCATATGCAGTGAGCGGGAAGCGCCGTTTAAAGCCGTGGATATGGACGGCGTGCCTGATGGCTACCAGCCGAAGACACAGGAAGAAAAATAGGAGCGCGACATGACCATCCACCAGCGCACCTTGAAGGTGCTTGCCCTATCGGCCGTTCCGGCGTTTCTGCTGGCGCAGAACGCTCTCGCGCAAGGGGGCCGTGCTGCCGCGCCAAGGCCGACGGGGAATGACGTCATGAAGACGTACCCCGTATCAGACAAGGACACCCGCCCCTACGATAAGCACGATTTCAACGGGATCTGGGCCCGCAACCCTGGTGCACAATTCGGCCAGCCGCCCTGTCCGGAATGCCGCGACAATTCACGGCCGTCCTATGGTTTCTTCGGCGATCTGCCGCCCATGACGCCTGAAGGAGAAAAGAGATTTCTTGCAAATAAGCCAACGAAAGGCTACGTTGCGGGCAGCAAAGAAGCTCTCGAACGTGCCGATATCCCCGTTGGCTACCGCCGTGCCGTCCAAGCCGCACTATCGAACGATCCGGAAGAGCGGTGCGAACCGTTGGGATTGATGCGTTTGGTGACGTTCTCCGGAGGCAACCCGCCCATGCAGGTTGTCCAGACGAATGAGATCATCATTCAACGATTCGAATGGTTCTGGGATAACCGTGAAATCTGGACCGATGGACGAGGGCTTCCGAAGGTGGAAGACTACCTGCCGCGCTTCAACGGCTACTCCGTCGGCAAGTGGGAAGGCGATACGCTGGTGGTGACCACGGTGGGTTTTGACGACCGCCAATGGGTGGACGCCTACGGTTATCCGGTCAGCGAAAAAGCGGTGCTGGAGGAGCGCTACTCGCGCCCAACCCGGAATCGGATGCGCCTCGACATGACACTCACCGATCCGGTGAACTACACGCGGCCGTGGCATTCCAGCACCAAGGTGTGGGGCCTCATCCCGAAAGAGGCCGCATCGGTCGCCGGCTGGTCGGGCATTGTGGAAGACCGTTGCATCCCCACGGACAACAACTACTTCCGCTCATTTGAGCCCGAAGCGCCCGGCGCAAAGAAAGGCAAGTAGGGAGTCAATAAACTTTCCGGTGCACATTGGGCGAACGACGAGCCGCAATGTGCGCCGGAACAAGCAACACGCCACCGGTGTCTACTCTCGCGGAGGGTAGATATGCGGATTCCGAAAGCGTTCGCAATACTGATGTTGGGCGGAGCCCCCATGCTCGCCGAAGCGCCATCGCAGGATGTTTCGATGGCGCAAAACGTTT
>JBEBFS010000180.1:0-2865 GCA_040081855.1 Bryobacteraceae bacterium
GTCTTCCAGCGCTGAGACCCAGCTATTATCCCGCTCGATCGCCCGATCCGCGAACACTTCAACAGACTCAACGTATTGTATCCGGCCCTCCCGGATCATTTGGCGGTTGTACTTTCTGACGAAAGCCCAAAACAAATAAGATTCAAGACTACGAATATGATTGCCGTAGCGCTTCCGCCGAATTGCCCTCGAGACGCAATGACAAGCAGATTCGAGGATCTCTGCGGCTGGCGCGGTATCTTGCGAGTGATACCGAAGATGTTGGAGCACACGCGTCCAGATCCGGTGGGCGGCCTGAATCACCTCCCGGCTGACGAGTTTGCCGTTTTCATCAGTCCCGCTAATCCATAGCGGGGGGCTGACACTCACGTGCTCCATGACACCACCGATTGCCTCCCGCCCCAGGACTAGGCGCGAAAGGGGACTTCAAGCCCCAACATATCAAAAGAGACCGGCAGGATGGCAGACCTCAAAAGTATTTTCGGCAGCGGCGGGGCCTTCGCAACCCATTCTTTCCACATGAGTTCCCAACGTGTTTTGAGGTTCTGCCGCCTCAAAGCCTCTTTCATTCAGGAGGCGACGTTCTTATGATTCGCTGGGCAAAGTGTCGGCATAATTTCCTCTTTCGGGTGACAATCCTTGTCCCTGCTCTTGCAATCTTTACGTTCGGTCAAGTTCCCACCGGAAGTCTCGGAGGTACGGTCCTCGACGAATCGGAGGCCGTGATTCCAGATGCAAAGGTTACCGTCACCAATCAAGACACGGCTTTCCAACGATTAGTTACCTCCGGTAAGGACGGTATGTTCCTGGTGCCGGGCCTGCCGGCGGGTCCCTACGAAGTCAGAGCAGAAGCAAAAGGATTTCGCACGCTCATTCAGACCACGACGGTCCGGACAGGAAACAGCAGTCGAGTCGAACTGCTCCTTCCGATTGGAGTGCTTCAGCAGCTTGTCGAGGCGATCGACCGAATTCCGCCGCTCGACTATGACAAGCACGGCATCGCCGGTGTCGTGTCACGATTCCAGATCGAGAACTTGCCGCTGAACGGCAGGGAGTTCCTGCGACTCGCCGTACTTGAGCCCGGTGTAACAGCAGCACCATCGGCTGGGTACTTCTCCCGGCAATTTGACGTTTCGGTGATGAGCGGGCCCGCAGAACGAACGCGGACTACGATGGACGGCGGTCCGATCTATGGCCCAGCCACGGGAGGAACTCCTCAGAATTTCTCGCAGGAAGTCGTCCGGGAATTCCAAATCTCTACTGTGAACTTTGATCTAAGCACCGGATTGACAGGATCGGGAGCGATCAATGTGGCTACACGGTACGGAGGGAACGACTACCACGGCAGCGGATTCTTCTTCTTCCGCGACCACAACATGGCCGCGTATCCAGCGTTGCGCCGCGAGCCCACGAATCAGGATCCGTTCTTCGCCCGACGGCAGGCGGGCTTTCACTTCGGAGGACCGCTCAAGAAGGATCGCCTTTTCTTTTTCACCACCTTCGAGCATCTCAATCAGGACGGCGCCGTCACAATCCAATCCAGGACCCCGGAACTTTCGAGTCTGGGCGGAATCTTTCCAAGCAACCTCACAGGAAACCAAGGCACGGCGCGCCTTGATGCCCGGATCAATGAGACCAACACCTTCTTTCTACGCTATTCGCATGACGGCAACAACGGCCTTATCCCAAGAACGGGAACCGGCAGCCTCCCATCGAATTGGAGTGTGAACAGCAATTGGGCCGATCAAAGCATCGTCTCCTTGACCACTGCCCTGCGACCCAATCTGACAAATGAGTTGCGGTTCTCTTATTGGTATTGGCACACGCGGAATCTGCCGCCGACCCGCGCACAGTGTCCGGGCGAGTGCATCGGATTTGGATTGCCGCAGATTGGCATTCTGGCTACCGATTTCATGATCGGGAACTACCCGTTGGTGCCACAGGGCGGGGACTCCCGTCGTTATCACACTGCCGATAACGTGACCTGGCAGAAGGGGCGCCATCAATTGCGCTTTGGATTCGAGTGGCAATTCGACCGTAGCGATGGGTTTCTGACGTTGTTTGAACCGGCAGCGATGGTATTGTATTCGCCCCAAATCGTGCAAGCTTTCAACGCAGATCCGCGCGTGCCGGCCCAGGCCCGGATTCCCATTCCCTCTTCATTCCGCACTCTTAACGACATCTTGCAACTGCCGTTGCTCGGGGCTTCGATTGGATTCGGCGATCCTCGCCAGCCGCCTTCATTTAATGCTGATGACGCGAGGAATGACCACATCATCCGGTTCTACTGGCAGGATCGGTGGCGCGTTCGACCGCGGTTGAATCTTAACTACGGTCTTGCGTACCACTATCAAACGAATCTGACGAACCACGACTTGAGCAAGCCTGACTACCTATCTCCGCTTCTCGGCTCCGCTGGGTTGGCACCAACGAAGAGAGATGGAAACAACTTTGCACCATCGCTGGGGCTCGTTTGGGCGGCGACACGGGATCACAAAACTGTATTGCGAGCAGGCGCTGGCATCTACTATGAATTGCCCCTGTCCTCGACGCGTCTGTTGGAACGCTCAATCATCGGCCCCCTAGGAACGGGCCGAGTTGTGGTTGACGGATCACTTATTCCGAACCCCATCCCAGGGCTTCCCACAGTCCCTCTCGGGCGGCCGCTAAACTTTCAGACTGGGCCGACGCAGTTTACGGGCGCAAATCTTCTCGCGATTCTGCCAGGCGTTCGAGCGAACCTCACTCGACAGTTCGGCAATCCGGATAACACCAACCTCTCTATCAGAAACATTGACGTTTTCAAGCAGGGTAGCGGCATACTGGCGCAGGATTTCGTATCGCCCTATTCAGTGCACGTCAATG
>JBEBFS010000181.1:0-2851 GCA_040081855.1 Bryobacteraceae bacterium
ACGAACTGCAACGCGTCTTTGTCCAGCGATAGCTCGGCAACCAGACGCTTCAGCCGGGCATTTTCGTCGCGCAGCACCTTCACTTCCTGCGCTTCGCTGACATCCATGCCGCCGTACTTTTGCTTCCAGGCGTAGATGGTGTGCTTCGACACTCCCATCTCCCGGGCGACCTCCTCGGCCTTCCGCCCCGCCTCCACCTGCTTCACCGCAGCGATGATCTGCGCTTCCGTATGGGCACTCCTACTCATCCGCTTTCTCCTTACCTTCGTCCGATTATCGGACCGTCTATGTGCGGATTACAGGGGGAAGGTCACTGCGAACGAAGGCCCGATTCATTTGCTGCAAGCTGCCTTCTACGCTATGAAACTCGAAGTGCAGCGCCGGAACGCCGCTGTGGTGTGTTGCTGATTCAACGGGCGCTGGCGAACTCACCGGGGATCGGATGCGAACATTTACTTTTTCACATTGGGTGCCACATCAACAGTTCCCGGCCAACGTTGAGCGTAGATCTCAACAGCGGTAGGAAACCGCAGGACAACCTTCGAGTTCAGTGCGTTGCTCTCGATATCCTCCAATCGGGCGACGAGAACGTACCGATACATCACAGTGAAAGTCGTCGGAGCGTGATTGGAAAACTCCCAGGTTCCCGCATTCTCCCTGGCTGCACGAGCTAAAGCAGGATTGCCGCCGTCGTCCTCGATGGTGACCGCCGTTGTGCGATGACCGTCAGTGGTGATCTTCACCCGCACCGATCCCTGGATATTTGCCGTGTGCGGCCCGATAGGATAAAGCGGAGCAGCCGCCGCTATCACTACAGGCAGGGACGCTTTGGGATCTTGTGCGAACCCAACGGAGAACGTCACCAGCATCACCAAAACTCCCATCGAGATGCTACGTCGAAACATGGTTCTTCGCCTCAGTTGTTAGGAATTGGATTGTGTGGCTGGACCTCTGGATGCGTAGGTTGTCCGTTGGCGTCGTGGAACTTTGTGACGAAGTTCGTAATGTTCTTGTCCACCTGTGCCCAACTCCCGTTCCACAACTCGTACTTTTTGTTGTCGTAAGTGGCCGTGAACCCGGAGCCGCCCAGTGCAGAGGCGGCGAAGATTGATGTCTGATAGCCTCGATACTCTATTTGGAACGGTGCCATAACATTGGCCCCAGTTGTGAGGTCGAATCCTTGGTAATCCGAGATGTGCGTGCCCTCATGTGCACCAGCTATGCCATAAGCGTCGGAACTCGTGAGTTGCTTCGGATCGAACGTAACGTTGAACCCACTGTATGAGTTCGTCGCTTGGTTATAAACTGGGTCGGTCACTGCCGCAGCCCCGTCTTTCGTCGGCCCGAAAGTGACTGAAACGTGGTTGTGGTCTCCCTCTGTGCCTAAAGCCGCCAATCCAGCTTGCAGTCGTGCCTTCTGCACAGGGTCTTTCACTTTATTGGCCTGCTTCTGTAGATTTGCGAGTTGGGTCTTCAGATCCTTGGCGTGCTGTTGAAAGTCCCTGTTGCACTTCTTGTCGTCAGCACCACAGGTGTTATCCAGGTCGTACAGTCCAGTCGGATCAACATTTCGCAAAGGATTGTTGCTGGCGTAGGAGTAGCGATTCCAAGACTGCGGGTCCCATGGTCGTCCGCTGTTCAACAGGGGATCAGGCGAAGTGAACCGCCCCTGTGCGGAACTCATGTATCTCGCCCCAAAGTAATCCAGCCCGGTTTCGGCGTCTCTTTCTTTGGAGGTGAACTTATCACTAATCTTGTCCGCCGCGCTCGGGTAGGTGGCGCTGCCGAAGCAGGTGTTGGTTCGTCCGGCGGTGCCGTTGCCGAGTTCTTCGCCGAAGGGGAGATAGTCGTAGCATTTCGACACCGCGCCCGCCGAGTCCGTCACCAGCCGCGTCGAGCCCAGGTGATCCGCCGTGATGTACTTCGTGCCCGTATCGGTGGGCGTTTGTGCGTACTCCTGCGCGAGGTTGCCGAAGGGGTCGTAGACAAATACTGTGTCCACTCCGTTCACTGTCTTCTTGACCCGGCGGCCCTCCCCGTCATAAGTATACGTCGAGGTTTGCCCGTTCACCGTAGCCGATGTCTGCCGGTTCTCGGCGTCATAAATAAACGTGCGGCCCGCACCAGAGGTGGTGATATTGCCTGCGGCATCATAGCCCCAACCGGTCAGCCGGTTCGTTGCCGTATACGGGCCTGACGAAGCACAGGCGCCGCTCGCTGAGCTTCCTTGTGGGGTGTCGAGTGTCATCGGTGGCAACCCTACGGTGTCGGTACGCACCCATCGGTTCCCCAGCACGTCGTAGCAATTGTATTGAGTCCAACTTCCCGCGCCCGATTCGGAGGCCGTGGTCAACCGGTTGACGCCATCATAGCTATAGTTTTGGGTCCACGTCTGGGGAACATGGGGGAACATGGAGACGGACGAGACGCTCCCTGGTTTTTGTGTGCAACGGCACGTGTTTTTCCATAGTTCTTCAATCATGAGAACCAGTGGCGGTTATTAATCGCAATTGCATTGTATCTTGACTGTTCTCAAGTTCGATTTTCTTGGGCCGACCGCCCTTCTGCGGCCCGAGTTTGCGCCCCGTTTCCTGTTCGAGGCCGGCGATGAACTCGCGAGGCAACTGGTGGAAGACGGAACATGTCCCACTTCTTCAGAGGCTCGCCGAGCGAAAAGAATCGGAAGATGGTACGCCTATCCCCACGTGCGAGAGGTGGATCGTCAACACTTGCAGGACGTTGGCAAAATTTTGGGCGAGTCACAACCTCCCGCGACCGCCACACTTTACCGGACTCTCGTTCCTCAACGGGTGCGCCTGATCCGTAAAAACACGTTGTGCGGGGCGAAGGA
>JBEBFS010000038.1:0-37722 GCA_040081855.1 Bryobacteraceae bacterium
CCACCCTCTTCGCCCAAGCTCCCAAACCCCGCAAAGCCACCCGCGCGAAAGCTGCGCAGGGTCAGGCCCGACGGGCTATCGAGCAACGCGTCAAAGCCATCGAAGACAAAGATGCCATCCTTAAGGTGATGTACGGCTATGCGTACACCGTCGATTTCGGCAAGGAAACGCAGGAGTACACGGATCTCTATACCGAAGACGCGACGTTTTTGAGCATTGCTCCACCCGCGCCGGGCAGCCCGGTTCCCGCGACTCTGGAGGAACGCGCGGCGCTGCGTCCTGCAACCGGGGCGGTGACGGGCCGCAAGGCGCTCGAAGGGTGGATTATCAACGAGTGGAAGATGCGCGACGACCTGCTCGCCAAGGGCCACTACCGTATTCATGAGCTGATTTCGCCTGATGTCACGGTCACGGGCGATACCGCATCGACGCGCGCGTTTTTCCAAACCACCGATAACGATAACGGCCGCATTTACGCGGTTTCCATCGGCGTCTACAAAGGCCAGATGGTGCGCGGGGCCGACGGCCACTGGCGCATCAAAGAATGGCTGCTGATCCGCCAAGGCCCCGGCAATCCAACGGGCGCAAGGTAGCGTCAGCAGCTTCGGTGGGAGGATTGGAAATCCGCGGCGGAGTGGCACTCCGCCTTCAGAGCTGGAGCACATTAATGCGGGATTGCCAATCCCGCGCGGATTTCCAATCCGCCCCACAAGCTGCTGCACCCGTCATACTAAAACCACGGGCCTCACCGTGCGATGGACATTGTGTCTTCAGCTTCGCCTTCTTCGGAACCGTCCCTCGCGACGCCCCTTGCGACACCGCTTGTGACACCGTTTTTCATACGCGGGTTCCGTTATCCGGCAATCCTCTTTTTGATCCTCGTCCTGCTGAGCGCAGGCACGGCCATTTGGGTCGCGCAGCACGGCTTCACGCTTTACTATGGGGACGCCGAGGCTCACCTGAATATCGCCCGCCGCGTGCTTGACTCGCGAACTCCCGGCCCCGAGCAACTGGGGACTGTGTGGCTTCCGTTGCCGCATTTACTGATGATTCCCTTCGTCGGCCGCGATAGTTGGTGGCGCAGCGGCGTCGCCGGCGCAATCCCTGCGGCGGCGTGTTTCGTGATCGCCGGAATGTTTCTCTATCTGGCTGCGCTGCGGACGTATCGCTCGCAAGCGGCGGGCATCATTGTTGCGTTGCTCTTCGCGCTGAATCCCAACATGCTTTATCTGCAGTCGATTCCCATGACGGAATCGATCTACGCGGCGGCTCTGGCTGCCCTACTGTGGAGCACGTTGGTCTTTCGCGATTCGCCATCGATTCACGCGGTCGTTGCAGCGGCCATCGCATCCAACGCAGCTTCGCTGACGCGTTACGAAGGCTGGTTCCTCATCCCTTTTGTCGCCGCATACATTTTGATCGTGGCGCGCAAGAAATCGCACGCAGTCATCTTCACGGCCATCGCGAGTTTAGGGCCGATCTCCTGGCTCGCTCACAACCAGTTCTATTACAGCAACGCGCTTGAATTCTTCAATGGACCGTACTCCGCTAAAGCCATCTACGCCTATCAACTCGCGCACGGCACATCGCCATACCCGGGCGATCACGATTGGCTGACCGCTATCCACTATTACTTCGCGGCGATGAAAGCGGTGATCGGGTTGCCCCTGCTGCTAACCGGGGCGTGCGGTGCGATCGCAGCACTGGTCCACAGAAATTGGTGGCCGATTCTCTTGCTGAGCCTACCGCCCATCTTCTATGTAATGAGCATGCACTCGGGTGGAACGCCGATCTACATTCCCGATCTGTGGCCGCACTCCTGGTACAACACCCGTTACGCTTTGGCGGCCCTACCCCTGGCCACCTTCGCCGCCGGGGCGATCGTCACCCTCACGACAAAGTTGGCAACGCCCCGTTTTCTGACGGCCCCCATTCTCGCGACGGGGATGATTCTCGGGATCGCCGGGTTGTGGATCACCAAAACCGGTAGCCCGGAAGCGCTGTCTGTCTGTTGGAAAGAATCGCAGGTAAACTCCGAATCGCGCCGGAAGTGGACGAAGCAAACAGCAGCCTACTTGAGCGAATTCCTTATTCCGGGTTCCACCGTGATCTACCCCTTCGGCGATGTTCCCGCCATTCTCCGAGAGGCGGGAATACCTCTGCATCAAGGCCTTCATGATGGTAATCACCCCGCCTGGGATGCAGCTATAGCCCGTCCGGACATGTTTTTGCACGAAGAATGGGCCATCGCCGTCCAGGGCGACGAGTTGGACCGTGCGATTTTACGAACGAACGTGAGAGCGAATGCTCCCGGCCCGCACTATGAACTAAAGAAGCAGATTATCGTAGAAGGAGCGCCTCCGATCGATATCTACCATCGGATGCCTTACACCGAGACCGGTAAAACGATCAATCCGAAATGAATATTCCCTTCACGAAAGCCCACGGGGCTCGCAATGATTTTCTGCTTACCTGGCGTGATCAGCTGCCCGCGGGTCTAACCGAAATTGCTTCCGTCGCGGTCGCCATCTGCGATCGCCACACGGGTGCGGGAGCCGATGGCTGGATGCTGGTTTCCAAAGGAGACGGCCAAGCCGACGGCGGCATTGAACTTTGGAACTCCGATGGCAGCCGAAGCGAGATTTCCGGTAACGGAACCCGCTGCGCGGCGGCGCTATTGGTCGCCCAGGGCCTCGCCGGGAATGACGTTCATATCGCCACCGGTGCGGGTTTGAAATACCTGCGCGTGCTCGAGCGAAAGGGCAACGAATTTCTGTTTGAAATGAACATGGGGCGCGCGAAGATCGAAGAGTTGCAAGCGACAGTCGAAGTGCGCGATGCGGTCATCTTGAATGTGGGCAATCCGCAGTGCGCCATCTTCGCGGCCGATTTTGATTTTGCCTGGCAGCAGGTGGGCGCGGTGGTGGAGCGTTTGCCGCGTTTTCCGAATCGCACCAACGTCAGTTTCATCCGCGTTGTCGATCGCCATACGCTTGACGTCCGCTTCTTCGAGCGCGGGGCGGGCGAGACGATGAGTTCCGGCACGGGATCCACCGGAGCAGCGGCTGCGGCCTTGGCGCGCGGATTGGTCGAAAACCCGGTTACGGTGCTGACTCCCGCGGGTCCGCTGCAACTGCGCTGGGACGCCGAAGATATTTTGTTAGCCGGTCCCGCAGAACTGGTTGTCGCTGGGGAATTCTTCTACAAGGCGTAATTCGAATTTCATGAGCCACCTTGATCAACTAAAAGACAAGATTCAATCGAAGCGAGCCCACGTCGGCGTCGTCGGGCTCGGCTACGTCGGCCTGCCGCTGGCTGTTGAATTCGCGGAGGCCGGATTTTCGGTGATGGGAATTGACATTGACCCATCGAAAACCGAGGCGATCAATCGCGGCGAATCCTACATTCAGGACATTCCCACCAGTGTGCTTGCGCCGCTGGTAAAGTCCGGCAAGCTTAAAGCGACCACGGATTTTTCGGCCGTCGACTCACTCGATACCATCAATATCTGCGTGCCCACGCCCTTGCGGAAGACCAAGGACCCGGACATGAGCTACATCGTCAACGCCTGCCATGAGATCGCCAAGCACCTGCGCCCGGGCACATTGATGATTCTGGAATCGACCACGTACCCGGGTACCACCGACGAACTCATGCTGCCGATGTTTGAAAAGCCGGGCTTCAAGGTCGGCGAAGATTTTTTCCTGTGCTTTTCACCGGAACGCGTCGATCCCGGCAACGCCAAGTTCCAAACCAAGAACATCCCGAAAGTTGTTGGCGGCATCACGCCGGCCTGCACGGAAGCCGGTGCGCTGTTCTATGGGCAAGCACTCGATACCGTGGTGCCTGTCAGTTCCACGCGCGTCGCGGAAATGGTGAAGCTGCTTGAAAACACCTTTCGCATGATCAACATTGGTCTGGTGAACGAAATCGCGCTGATGTGCGATCGCATGGACATCAACGTGTGGGAAGTGATTGAAGCAGCAGCGACGAAACCGTTCGGCTTCATGCCGTTCTATCCGGGCCCAGGTCTCGGCGGTCACTGCATTCCAATCGATCCGTTCTATCTCTCCTGGAAAACGAAGCAGGCGGGCATTGAGGCGCGGTTTATTGAACTCGCCGGCTACATCAACGGTTCGATGCCGCACTTTGTTGTGGACAAGATCCAGAACGCGTTGAACGATCACACCAAGCCACTCAAGGGTTCGACGGTTCACGTGCTCGGCGTTGCGTATAAGCGCGATATCGATGACGTTCGGGAATCCCCGGCACTTGATATCATTCACCTGCTCGGCAAGCGCGGGGCGAAGGTAACTTACAGCGATCCGTTTGTCGAGCGGCTCCGCGCCGATGGAGTTGTGCCGGAGATGGAGTCCATCGATCCATTTGCGGGCTCCACTGCCGCCGATTGCGTGGTGATCGTCACTGATCACAAGAAGTTCGACTACGCCAAGATCGTCGAGGGCGCGAAGCTGATCGTCGATACGCGCAATGCGCTCAAAGGCAACACGTCGCCAAAGATCGTGCGCCTGTAATCGGGAAATTTTGGAGAGTTAGAAAGACTGGCCCCGCCTGAACCGGCGGGGCTATTCTGTTGCGCGCACTTCAGCAAGCCTCGCCGCAAGCACAGGCGAAAGCGTCAGTTCGATCCCGGGAGTAATCAAACCCACGGCATCCATATCCTGGATGTGAACCTTGTCTTTGAGGCGGAAACTGGTCAGCTTCATGTGCACCAGATCGACAACCGGCGCAATGAGGATGCCTTCTTGCGTTGCCACGGGCTCGGACGCCGGAACGGCCTCCACGTATTCGGGGCGGACTTTTTCGTTGACGAAAACGACATGCACCGCGCCACGGGCACCCGGATGCTGCGCGTCCAAGAACATGTCCACTCCGGCGACGTGGCGAAACGTAAAACCAAACGGCCCAACGGCAGCCCGGATCTGATCCAGATCGCTTCGGTGGATACCAACGTCCACATCTTTGGTGAGCCGCGCCGCCAAGGGATCAATTTGGTCCACGTGCAGGAATACAGCCAACCCACCGACGACACGATAAGGAATGCGCGCCTGATCCAAGGACTCGCCAAAACGCTTCGACACGTCCAGAATTCGGTCCACGGCCCCCTCAAATATAGTGTTGGCGAGCATGGAAAACTCTCCTGTGATGTATCTGCGTCCACCGCGCTTTGCGGCGACGCCACCCGCTTACTTACCGAAATATTCCTGATCGAAGGTCAGCGTAATGCCCTTCTTCAGGTTATCGACGGCCTTCTGCGCCAGTTCCGGCTTCAGCTTTTCGTCGATTTCCGCAGTCACGTCGTCGTACTTCTTGCTATCGTGCTTGCTCACCAGGATCAGGTGATAGCCGAACTGCGTTTTAACGGGCTCGGTTACTTCGCCAATTTTGGCCGCGAACGCGGCTTCTTCAAACTGCGGGAC
Organism: Bryobacteraceae bacterium; assembly: GCA_040081855.1. Classification (GTDB taxonomy): domain Bacteria; phylum Acidobacteriota; class Terriglobia; order Bryobacterales; family Bryobacteraceae; genus Palsa-187. The sequence continues at coordinate 5,442 of JBEBFS010000038.1, forward strand.
CATGCGGCCGCGGGTGAAGTCGCCGAGGTCGCCGCCCTGGGCACCGGAGCCGGTGTCGTCCGAATCCGCCTTGGCGAGTGCGGCGAAATCACCACCCGCTACAATCTTGGCGCGCAGATCTTTTGCCTTGGCCAGCGCTTCGGCATCGGTCAATTCCTTCTGACCCGCACGCTGCGGCGCGGGCGATTCCTTGAAGCGAATCAGAATATGCTTCGCTGTCACCGATTCCCACTCATTCTTGTGCTCTTCGTAGAACTTTTTGCGCGCGACGTCATCCGCCTTCAAATCTCCGTTAATCTTCTGAAAGAGCGTGTAGGCAAGGATCTGATCGGTGCGCAGGCCCACCTGGAACTTCACGTCGGCGTCCTGGTCGATCTTCTGTTTCCGGGCTTCCTGCGCCAAAATCTTCAGTTCCGCGATGTTTTCCGCGTAGCGGCGGCGGGCATCCGGCGTCAGTGACGGCTTCGGCTGGCCTGGCTGTTGCGCTTGTTCGATCAGTTTCTCGAACTGAGACTTCGTGATCTTTTCGGTGCCCACGGTGAGCACCACTGGATCATCGGAAGCCGCTTGCTGGCCCCAGGCAAGCATTCCGCAAAGCAGAAAGAGAAAAATTGTCATAAAACAAGCATACCAGCGGTCTTCCCGGCGGTGGCCGGGTCCGGGCCAAACGGCTGGCATGAGCGGCTTTTTTGGCTACCCGGCATCCGGAATGGACATTTCAGCGTCCGCGGCTATCCCCAGGGTGCAAGTTACAATGAGTGCGGAATCCCGTCATGGAACTCGTTCTCTATAAAGTCGAATCCCGCATTGCACGCATCACCCTGAACCGTCCGGAGAAGCGCAACGCACTCACGCCGGAGTTGCTGGAGAGTCTTCAGGCCGCGCTCGACCGCGCCGCCAAAGATCCGGATGTTACCGTCGTTTTGATTCGCGGCGCAGGCAAGGACTTTTGTGCCGGGTTCGATCTAAAGGAATTCAACCGCCGGGGCAGTAAGGACGTCATGAACAATCTGGAGGACGCGCGGGCGCTCGCGAACATCCTTCTCGCCATCCGTCGTCACCCACGGCCGGTGATTACCGCCATCCACGGACGCGCGCTTGGCGGCGGCGGGGGCATTGCCGCGGCCAGCGATCTCACGCTTGCCACCGATACGGCCAAAATCGGCTACCCGGAAGTGAACATCGGCTATATCCCCGCGATGGTGGCGTCGCTCGTAACGCGCGCCATCAGCGACAAACGCATGTTCGAAATGTTTGCGACGGGCGACCCCATCACAGCGCCGGAAGCCGCAGCCATTGGCTTGATCAACCGCGTATTTCCGGAAGCCGAGTTTGACGCGGCCGTCGAGGCATACGTCGCCAAGATCGCCGAAAAATCCGCATCTGCGCTCAGTCTCACCAAGCGGCTCTTGTATCAGATCGACGGCCAGCCGCTTGAAAAAGCCGTCGAGACGGGCATGTACTTCAACGTCATTGGCCGCATGACCGAAGATGCTCAAAAGGGATTCGAGAAATTTACAAGGAAAGAATAAGAGGCTACTTGTGCCCGTTGTGCAGCCGTTGTAACTTGCGTAACTCGGGAAATAGAAACATCCACAGGCCCGCGATGAAAATACTGCCGACGCCGCCAATCACTACTGCGGGCACGGTTCCGAACCATGCCGCGGTGACGCCCGATTCAAACTCACCCAACTGATTGGACGTACCGACAAACAGCGAGTTCACCGCGCTCACCCGGCCGCGCATTTCGTCGGGCGTCTGCAATTGCACCAGCGACTGGCGGATCACCACACTCACCACGTCAAAGGCGCCCAGCGCTAACAACGCGGCAAGCGACAGGTAAATGGAACTCGATAAGCCGAACACAACGGTAGCCGCGCCAAAGCCCATCACGGCATAAAACATCGTCATCCCGGCGCTCCCCTTCAGCGGCTTGTGCGCGAGCGTAATGGACATAGCCACCGCACCCAGCGCGGGTGCCGCACGCAACACACCTAGGCCCCACGGACCCGTGTGCAAAATCTCTCTTGCGAAGATCGGCAACAAGGCTGTCGCGCCGCCAAGGAGCACGGCGAAAAGGTCCAGCGAAATCGCGCCCAGCACGGCCGGACGGCTGCGGATGAAGTGAATTCCTGAAAACACCGACTTCAGCGTCGCCGGTTCCTTGCGTGCGATGGTGCGTGCCACGCGCACGCTGCCGCTGAAGAATCCAGCGCTCAGGAAAAGGGCCGCGGCAACGGCGTATGGCGCCGTCACCCCCAACGCGTAAAGGAATCCGCCCACGGCGGGACCGGCGATGGATGCCGTTTGAAATGCCGAGGTCGAAAGTGCGATCGCTTGCGGCAGCATCACCTCATCCACTAGTCCTGGTATGAGCGCCTGCATCGTTGGACCCTCGAACGCGCGCGCCGCACCAATCACCGCAACCGCCGCATAGATAGCCGGGGCGCTCAGGTATCCGGTAAAGCTTCCGATGGCGAGCGCCGCCGTCGCGGTTCCTTCAATGCACTGGCAGACGCTGACGATTCTGCGGCGGTCATGGCGATCGGCAAAATGGCCCACCGCCAGATTCAGAATCACCATGGGCAGGAACTGCGCGAGGCCCACCATACCCAACTGGAAGGGACTATTGGTGAGAGCGTAGATCTGCCAGCCAACCGCAACCGCCTGAATCTGGAATGCCAGCGTGGAAGACGCACGTGAAAAGCACAGCAAGCGGAACGAGCGTTCGCGCAGAACGCTGGCGACGCGCTTTGGTTGTTCTATGCCACTGGTGCTCAGAGTGGGTGTCTCCCGAAGCTTTTCTGACGCAAAGCTACTTCTGCCGCAACACGGAAATGATATCGTCCGCCGTGATCACTCCGGCCAGCTTCTTGTCTTCATCCACCACCGGCATAGCCAGCAGGTTGTATTTGTCGAACAGCTCCGTTACACGATCCTGGCGCTCATCGACGTGCACCTCAATCTGCGTCTCGGCCACCAGCTCGGCAAGCGGCGTCGAGCCTTCGTGCAGGAACAGCCGCCCAATCGGCACTGTGCCCTTCAGATGTTCACCGCCGTCGATGAGGAACAGTGTGTTGAGCGTTTCCACCAGATGCTCGCTCGCCTTCAGCGCCGCCATAGCGTCGGCCACCGTAGCTTCCTCGGGCAGCGCAATGTACTCGGTGTTCATCAAGCCGCCAGCCGTATCTTCGTCGAACTCCAGCAGCTCTTCCACGTCGTGCTTCGGTGCCGATTCCATCTCTTCGAGGATCTCTTCGCTGGTCTCCTCTTCGAGTTCCGCCAGCACGTCGGCCGCTTCGTCCGGAGCCATCTCTTCGATAATGTCCGCAGCCGTCTCGGTTTCAAGCGATTCCAGAATACTTGCCTGAATATCCGGATCCACTTCGGAAAGCGCGTCGGCCGCCACTTCGCTGTCGATGTTCTCGAAGATCGCCTCGCGGTCCTCGGGACTCAGTTCCTCGACGATATCGGCGAGGTCGGCGGGGTGCATGTGCTCCAACAGACGGTTCGAAATGTTCAAACGCAAACGGCGCTGGGGATCGGGCTCCAGAATGTTGCAGAATTCCCAGCGGATTGAATGCGGCGGAATGCGCGTCTGCAGCTTGCGAATCCAGCGGCGCGGAACAATGCCTCGCAACAGGCGCCGGAAAATGCTGCGGATTCCAATGTCCACTTCCAGAATCCATAGCACTGAGGCGCCGTTTTCCTCGCGCAGTTCGAACGTGACATCGTTGATGCGAACTACCTTGCGCCCATGCGCGTCGATGATCTGCTGATCCAACAGGTCCCGCGTCAAACGCAGCATATACTCGTCGGAGTGGTACGGCGTCAGGACTTCGTCGCGAAGATAAATGCCGTTAAGCGAAATGGACTTGATCTGATCGTGCCGGACGGTGAGCAGCGTTCCGTCGCCGCCAATCAGATAACGGTCGACGCGGACAGCATCGACCAGCGGCACAAGAGCGGCATCGCGGACCACACCAAGCTTGCGCCCCTTAAGGTCATAGACCTTGAGGCCGAGCAACTCGGTAAGGAACAGGAGATCGTCCGCCATTTATGGCCTGAGCCCATAAAAATATATGTTCGCGCTGCCCGCGCGGGCGCGCACCCACGTTCTTACTATGCCGCAAGCACTTAGAGAGGCGCAAGGAGATTTCACGTCGTGCGCCGTGAGAAGCGCCAACTACGGTGCTGCCTCCAACATTCGCGAATCGCCCTGGAATTTCCGGTAGCCGCTGAAGGCGATTTCCATCTCCGCGCGCAGCTTCTTGAACAACGCAAGACGCGCGTCTCCGTTGATTTTGAGCAAGGAGGGCAACCAGATCTCGTCATTCACCCGCACCTGCTCAAAAAACAGCGTGGTGCCCGGAGCCACGCGGAACAAGCCGAGGCCGAAGGAGAGGGTGTCGAGCACCTGCGCCTCAATCTTTACCCAGTGATACGTCGATTGCTCCACCCAAATCTTAGCCCGGATCTTCGTAAACATCTCCGCACGCGAGCGCTTCGGACGGAACCCGGGTTTGGGCTCGGCGTCAATCATCCACGCCGGTTGCCCGCTGACTGTGTCCGCTCCGGCCAGGTGGAAGACGAACGCCTCGGGCACTTCGCGGATGAAGGCGCGGTCGTCGGCACGCGCCTTCTCCCAGCGGGCGCGCTCGGCGGGAGTTTCGCGGCTGCGCTTGGCGGCCTCCCGGTCCAGCTTTTCCTGCTCCCGGCGCTGCTCGGAGGCGGAAAGCGGCTGGCCGTTGCGTGCGATCTTCCGCTCATAGCGGCGGCCGAAGAGAACCAGAATTTCGCTCGCCTCGCTCCGTTTGTTCTTGAGTTTGCCGGAGCGGTCATAGTCGCGAAACTCACTGTGCTGCTGGTAGACGTAGTCGCGCTGGTTACCGAAGTCCGTCCAATCGCGCTCCACCGACCGCCGGATGATCGTGTCGGCGTCAGGCCCTTGCGCGAGTCCGAGCGCGGCGGTGAAGAACGCGAGCGCTAGGCAGCGGACAAGACGAAGGCTCATGTCTTTAGAATGAACGATTTTGACGCCACTGTGATGGGCGGCGACCCGCTGCTTACGCCAGCTTAGCCACGAAGTACCGATACCCCGTACCCAAGTTATGGAACCAACAAATGCTCAAAAATAAAACTTGCGTACGATGTCCGGCAACCGCGGTGCCCGCTACACTCGCTCCATCGGAGACGAATATGCCGGAATTCCTTTTTGCCTGTACCGCCCTTTCGATCCTGGGAAGCGCGGCGATCCTCCTGGACCGTCTGGAGCATGGGCCGTTGGCAACCGCACACTCGCGGTGCGCGGACTGCCAGGAGATGGACGAGAACGACTAGCCCGAGCGGAAGATCGCCTCAGGCCTTTGCGGATCGTGCCAAGCCGCGCTCCGCCGGGATACGGATCGAGAACTCCGCGCCGCGATCCTGACGGTTGAGAACGCTAATTTCGCCCTGATGCTCGCTCACAATCGTTTTGACGATGTGCAAACCCAGGCCACCATTGGCTCGCTCAGAAACGTGCGGATCAAAAATGCGGGGCATCAGAGCGACCGGAATGCCGTTGCCCTCATCGCTCACACAAATTTCAATCCTTCGTTCCACGCGTCGTGCGTGCACCCTGATGGTGCCGCCGTTTGGCATGGCCCGGACGGCATTGGTGAAGAGATTGATAAAGACACGCTCCCAGGCGTAAGAGCGGCGCAACTCGATGCGCCCTTCGACGTCGTATTGAAAGCGAATCTCCGGGCCATGGCCGAAATGCACGGAATCGAGAACGAAGGCCGCCGCGTTCTGGAGCACGCCATCCAGCGTCGCCTGCGGCTGATTCATCGTCAACAAACTGGCGCTGATGCCCTTGCCGCGCTCCACGCTGCGCAGCATCGCGGCGGAAACCTCGACCCAGCGCGGGTCTTCGGAAATTAAATCCGCGGCCTCCATTAACGTTTGGAATACGTTGTTGAGGTCGTGAACCAGGCCGCAAAGCGCAAGATCGGACGCAGGTGTGGAGGACGCTGCCGTCTCCGTACGCCTAAGTAGCTCTAAGGTGTTTTGTTTATTCCTGGGCAATGCTTTGCAGTGTACTAAAAAACTCAGGGAAAGATACACCCGCCGATTCGGCTTCCGTGATCGTGCACGGTCCGTCGGCCGAAAGTGCCGCAACGGCGAAAGCCATCGCAATGCGGTGATCGCCTGCGGATTCAATCTCCGCTGCGTGAAACTTCTGTTTGCCTGGAACGGTGAAACCGTCCGGCGTGCTCGTGATCTTCACACCCATGCGCTTCAAGTTGAGCTCAATCGTCGCGATGCGGTCGGTTTCTTTTACGCGAAGCTCACCGGCATCCTTCACCGTCAAGCCGTTTTCACTGGTGGCGCACAGCACTGCCAGCGCCGGAATTTCATCGATCAACGCCGCTGTCAACGCGCCTTCGATCACGCCGCCCTTCATTTTTGACGTAGTGACGCGCAGGTCGCCGATCAATTCGCCGCCCGTCTGTTGAACGTCAATCACCTTGATCGCGGCGCCCGCGGAAACCAGAAAGTCCAGCAGAGCCGAGCGCGTCGGGTTCAGGCCGACATTATGAATCAGGAGCTTGGCTTCCGGAAGCATCAACGCGGCCGCAAGGAAGAACGCGGCCGACGAAAGATCGCCCGGAACAACCAGCTCCTGGCCGGTGAGCTTGGCGCCCGCCGTCAGCGTGATCACCTGCTTGTGGGTTTCGATCTCCGCGCCAAACGCCTTCAACGCGATTTCCGTATGGTCGCGCGTGCGGATCGGCTCCCGGACAATCGTGTCTCCCTCGGCGAACAGACCGGCGAGCAAAACGCAGCTCTTCACCTGCGCACTCGCCATCGGTAAGGTGTAGTCGATACCCTTGAGCGGCCGCCCGTGAATCGTCAATGGAGGATAGCGGCCGTCGCGAGCTTCAATAGACGCGCCCATCGACGCGAGCGGCTTCATGATGCGGTCCATCGGACGGCGGGACAGCGAGTCATCGCCACCGATGCGGCTGGTGAATGGTTGCGCCGCTAAAATGCCCGACAGCATGCGGATGGTCGAACCGGAATTGCCTGCGTCCAACTGCTCCTTCGGCTCCTGCAGCGCTCCGCCGTGAATCATCACCTTGCCGTCTTTGCGCTCCACCTTGGCGCCCAACGCCATCATCGTCCCCAGTGTCGACTGGCAATCCGCGCCGGTCGAATAATTGTGGATGGTGGTCACTCCCTCGGCGATACCGCCAAGCATTCCATAGCGATGCGAAATCGATTTGTCGCCAGGCAGGGAAATGACTCCGTTAATCGCACGGGCAGGGGAAACAGTAATGTTCATGAATCTACCAGTTTAGCGTTTTGAGTCCGCCCAAATTCGAGCGAGCGGCTCAAAACACTCCCGCAGAGGGACACCGCTAGGAAACTTTCTTACGGATCACACCTTAGTACTCCCCATTTTGGGGGTATTCCTTTTTCAAAAGTTACCGATAGATCTCCCAGAGTGTCCACGTCAAGACCATGGACGACGCTGCCCGACAGTACAACGACGGGCACAAGCCAAGTGGGGAAAGGCGCGGACTCTCCACGCCTAACCAAGGCTCGCGTCGTGTTGTCCGAAGGAATCCGTGAGCACACGCAATCTCCCACGGTCTTGATCGTCGATGAGATGGACTTGAACCGGCACCTGCTCAAAGCCATCCTCAAGACGTCTGGCTACCGGATTGTTGAAGCCTGCCGCCCATCGGAAGCATTCGCCGTGCTGGAACACGAAACGGTGGATCTCGTCATCGTCGACCTCATGATGCCGGAGATGAGCGGCACCGAGTTTTGCGCCCGGCTGAAGGGCAATCGCGCAACACAATTTATTCCCATTTTGATGGTCACCAGCGTTCAAGGAACGGAAACCGAGGTCAGCGGCATCGATTCCGGGGCGGACGATTTCCTTGTAAAGCCGCTGAACCCCTCGCTCGTCCGCGCGCGCATGCGCGGCATGCTCCGCAACAAGGCGCTCATCGATTCTTTAGACGAAGCGGAAACCATCCTATTTGCTCTTGCTCAATCTGTGGAGCAACGAGACAAACACACCGGTGCGCATTGCGAGCGTCTCGCCGCTTACGGGGTCGCTCTTGGCCGAGCGCTGGGCCTGGCACGGCACGATCTTCTGGCGGTGTATCGCGGCGGCTATCTACACGACATCGGCAAAGTGGGCATTCCCGATGCCATCCTGTTCAAGCGTGGGTTTTTGACAGAAGCCGAATGGGATACGATGCGGCAGCACACCATCCGCGGCGAGGAAATCTGCCGCCCCATGCGTACCCTCACGCCGGTTCTGCCCATCATCCGCAGCCACCACGAAAGGTGGGACGGCTCGGGCTATCCAGACCGGTTGCGTGGCGAGGAAATTCCACTGTTGGCACGAATCCTGCAGGTGGCCGATATCTACGACGCGTTGACAACGTCGCGTCCCTACAAACCAGCTTTTTCCCACGATCACGCCATCGAAATTATGTTGGAAGAAGCGCGCCGCGGTTGGCGCGATCCGGAACTGGTGCCGCTATTTGCCGAAATTACATCGCCCAAAAAGGAATCCTCTGGCGCCGTTGAGGATCCCCTCGGCTGGGTGAATGCCAGCGATATTAGGGAATCGCTCGACAACATGCGGCGGGAGCTTTCGAAATAGACAATCGCCCTCCTGCGTTTCCGGGCGGTCTTCTAGGATTCGACGGCTGCTTCATCACGCCGGCGTTTGATGCTGCGGCGGTCGAAGGATTCAAGGGGCGCGATCCGGTACTTCAGCAACGTCGAGAACGCTTCAAAGCCATCCTGCCATCGGATCCTTTTGCCGTCGAGAATACCGCCCGGATTGTACAGATGCTCGACGCAACCGGGAAACACGTCCACGTCGGCCACCAGATCGCGGTCAAGCAGATGACGCGTGAAGTTGCCCAGACCGCGGCTCATCATTGACGCGGCGTCAAAGGTTGCTGACGGCAAGGGCGCGGTATAATTGCGGGGAAGGCGTCCTTTCGCGATGCCGAGGCAGCGTCGGAACCATTCACTATGGAAGAGTTAAAAAAGAAGCTTCTTGACGAGATCCACGCGCTCGAAAACGAGCTGCGGATCGAGCTTCCCAAGGAGATTCTCAAAGCCCGCGCGCACGGCGACCTCAGCGAGAACGCTGAATATCACGCCGCAAAAGAGCGCCAAGGCTATGTAAACGCAAGACTCGGCCAGATGCAGGCGCGGCTGCGCGAAATTTCCATGATCGACATGTCGCGTATTCCGCACGACCGCGTCGGTCTTGGGTCCACCGTGGTCGTTTTCGATATCGATAAAGACGAGCAGGTCCGTTACAAACTGGTGACCAGTGAAGACGTGGACGTCTCCAAGGGTATGATCTCCACCAGTTCTCCCATCGGACGAGGCCTGCTCGGCAAGCAAGTGGGCGACAGCGTCAAGATCCAGATACCGGGTGGCATGCGGGAAATGGAAATCGTAGAATTAATCACGATTCACCAAAAAGCCAGCGGGAGTTAGATCATGACCTTTACTCGCGCCATCGGTCTCGGTTGCAACAAGATTATCCGCCTTATCGTTCGCGGCCTCGCCCTCTCGCGCATTCACCCGAATTTCCTCACATTCTTTGGACTGGTGATCAATATCGTCGCTGCATACCTGCTGGCCGTGGGCCAGTTCCGTGGCGCTGGCTTCGTGATTATCGGCGCAGGTCTGTTCGATATGGTAGATGGCCGCGTCGCGCGCGAAACCAATCAGGTCACCCGTTTCGGTGGATTTTTCGATTCGGTGCTGGACCGTTATTCCGATCTCGCGCTTCTGATGGGCCTGCTGGTTTGGTACGGTTCCATCAACCGTCCGTTTTATGTGGTGCTGACCGCGCTGGCGATGACCGCCTGCGTGATGATCAGCTACGCACGTGCCCGCGCGGAAAACTCGATCCCCACTTGCAAGGTCGGCTTCATGGAACGTCCGGAACGTGTGGTGCTGGTGATCATCGGCGCGCTGTTCTCACGCATGGCTCCGGTCATCTGGGTAATTGCCGTGCTCGGCAACCTGACGGTGGTGCATCGCATGATCTTCACCTGGCAGGAAGCCAAGCGTCTGGAAGAAGCGCAACTGACCCCCCCGCGGGCCCAAGTAGCAACGAAAGCTTAGTTCCACATCAAGGTGGCGCACGCACTCAGCGTGCCGCGTCGAGACTCGCTCGACACCTATCTGTTGCGCCATCACAAGCAGTCACAACCAAAAGAACCGCCGCACTATCCACACTAGGCAGCCTCAACCCAAGGTCAACTTAGGCGGGACTCGATTGTGCGGCAGGTATCACAAGAGATGGCCGGCCAGTGCCCGCGCGACAGTGGCAACGACGAAACGCGCTCCCTGAATGGATTTCGGCCAGCTACTACCGGGAGTCCGCGCGCAGCCCCCGACCCACCCACTTGTAAGGAATATCAGGCGAGTCAAACGGCAACCTCCAATGGTCCGGATCTTCGTACCTGTACGCTTGCGTCGGCAGATTCAATACCAAGGCGTCAATAGAACCCAGGTTTTGCAGCCCGTGCCAAACACCAATCGGAATCACAATCAACGCGGGACGCACATCGCCCACAAGTACCTCGTTGATCATGCCGAACGTTGGGCTACCCTCGCGTCCGTCATACAATACCGCCTTGAGATGCCCCTGGCTCACAAACAACCGGTCCACCGTACGTTGATGACAGCTCCACGCGCCAATAGCGCCCGGGAATAGGCGTGATTGGTAGAGATGAACCACGGGCAGCGCGGTGGGGTCCCATTCCGGACGGAAGATTTCCGTGATCACCCCGTGATCGCGCGGTACGTGGCGGACCTCTTGGATGTGTACGCCATCAATGATTTCACGGCGCAACTCCCAGTCATTTGAAATCTGTTGGGCGTCTTTTTTGGCGTTTTTGATCAACTCACATCTCCGTTGGAGTCCCGCACCAGCCCACGAAAGCGGTGGTACTGCTTCACCTCCCAACCGCGAGCCTCATCATTGGGCGGAGGCGTAAAATTGGGAGTTCTCATTGGCAAACGCAGCGCATGCACTTTGGCAACCGCTAAAGCTTCGCGCAACAAAAAGAACCTCTCGGATTCCATGCGGGCAATATACTCCTGTTGCTCGTGACACGGTTTGAGGATATACGAGTTTTTTCGCAGTGCGGAGTTGAATTTGAACACACTCAATGCGCCTGTGGATGCAAATCGATACCCGGCGTCTCTGGCGCGCGCCACGAAATCCAAATCCGGACTGCGCGAAATCAGGCGGTAGTCCTTCCAACCGCCAATCTTTGCCGGAACCTCGCGCTTCAGCATCAACCCCGAGGGCACCAACGCTTCCCGGCACTGGTATCTACCTCTTGGATAAACTCCCGTGATCACCCGGAAATTGGTACCCGGCGGACCGATCATTTCCGTCCAGGAAGACACGATATCGCGTCCCGTCGCTGCTATTGTCGCCAGCAAACGGCGCAAGTGATCCGGATGCCACAGATCATCATGACCCAGCAGAGCAATGTATTTTCCGCGCGCCGCCGCGTAACCCGCATTGTTAGGCGTTGCCTGGTGGCCCGAGTTCACAGGCAGGTTATTCCAACGAACGCGAGCATCGCCGATGCTGGCAACCATGGCTTCGGAATCGTCCGTACAGCCATCGCCCACCACAACAATCTCGAAATCCTGCATGCTTTGCCACAGGACCGAGTGAATTGCGAGCCGCAGCACACTGCTCCAGTTAAAGGTCGGAATGATAACCGAAACGAGCGGCGCGGAAGGAGCGGTGTTAACGATACGGACTCTGGCGGCACGCCGGCCGACATCGCGTAGCGAGCGGGCTAGCAAGCGACCCATCACGGACCACCCATGATAGCCGTGAATTGTCTTGAGTTCTTGCGTATCGCCTGACACTGCAACTTCACGATAACAAAGATGGAACTTACCCTGACGTTCGGCTATGCTTTGTTTATCTGGCCCGGAACTCCGTGAAAACTTTCGCCAACGAGTGGATCTACGAACCCTTCGCGCACCACCCTAGCTTCTTCACCAAACGAATGTTCGGCGGGCTCGCCGTCTATCTATTCGGCCGGATGATGATGTGCCTTGTGGAACCGACTCGCTCGGGCCGGTCGGACTGGCACGGTGTGATGATCTGCACCTCCCACCCGCATCAGCCTTCACTAATTGCCGAGTTCCCGATTCTACGCCCGCACCATCGCTTGAAGAAATGGCTCTATGTCGAGACGCGCTGCCAAGAGTTTGAATCCACCATGACGGAGATCGCTCGCGCCGTCGCTCGCAACGACACCAGGTTCGGTATTGCGCCGGCGCACCATGCCTCGGCGAAAAAAGCGTAGTCGAGTGCGGTCCTCGCTGCCGCGCAGCTCGCGTTCGACGCTGCGTCACCAAGTCCTTTTGAAGAACCACTTGGAAATCGTGTCATTTGTCCTCACCGCCGGATCACCAAATTCCCGGCCTTGTCCACACGATAGCTCCATCCACCGGAAACAAGCGTTGTTGAGCCATAGTCCAACACAAGCGCCGGGCTTTTCGACGGGCGTTCGCCAATCTGTGCGCGAGAAACTGTTGGAATTTCTTGCCAAGCCGATCCGGTCCATACACGCCGCGCCTGTATCTTTCCCGATTGGCGCTTATCCCGCCGCAATTGGGGCTTCGGGAACGATCGCCGTGCTCGAACGCGGATGGTGACGATCTCGACTTCCCGCTGCGGAGTGGAGTAGCCGTAGAGTTTCGCATGTTCGCGATGAAAAGCCGCTGCCGGATCGCGAGGGTTCCACGCCACGTTCAGTTCGTAGCTCTGGCCCTTGTAACGCAGATCGGCGCTGCACTCAAGAACGGCGCCGGGCGATTCGCGCCGCGCCCGCGATAACAATTTCTCAAACGTAGCCGCTAGGTCCCCGCGTCCCAGAACACCCGCGGCATAATCCCGCACGCCATCGGCAAGCACCATGCCGAGCGCGGAGAGCACGCCCGCGTGCGCGGGGACAATCACCGTGCGAATGCCCAACTCAACCGCAATCTCGCAGGCGTGCAATCCACCGCCCCCACCGAACGCCACCAACGCAAAGTCGCGAGGATCGTAGCCGCGCTCGACGGACACCGTGCGAATCGCCCGCTCCATGTTGGCATTGGCCACTCGAAGGATGCCCGCCGCGGCGCGAACTCGATCGAGCTTCAATCGGTGTGCAACACGATCCACCGCGGCGTTCGATCGCTCCACGTCAATATGCATCGCCCCGCCCAGCAATTGTTCCGCGGAAATACGACCCAGCACCACGTGGGCGTCCGTCACTGTGGCCTCACTGCCAGTGCCGTAACACGCCGGACCCGGATCCGCCCCAGCGCTCTCCGGGCCAACCCGCAGCAGGCCGCCTGCATCTACACGCGCGATGGATCCTCCACCCGCGCCTACGGTATGGATATCCAACATGGGGACGCGGATCGGGAGGCCGTCAATGATCGATTCGGTGGTTTCTCGCGTGGCGCCATCCGCCAAACAAACGTCGGTGGACGTTCCTCCCATGTCGAAACCCAGCACACGCTGGAAGCCGCTACGGCGCGCCGTTTCCACCGCACCCACCACCCCGCCTGCCGGTCCCGAAAGAACCGTCCGAACGGCATGGCGCCCGGCCTCTCGCGCGGAAAGAAAGCCGCCATTCGACTGCATGATGGAGATCCGGTAGCCGCGCGAGGAGGCCAGCTCTTTCAAGTAGCGCTCCATCAAAGGACCGACGTAGGCATTCACGAACGTCGTGGAACTTCGCTCATACTCGCGGAACTCCGGGCTGATTTCGTTTGATGCGCTCACGTAAACCGCTGCACCCAGTTCCGCCGATAAGGCACTCGCGGCGGCGCGCTCATTCGCCGGATTTCGATAAGAGTGCAAAAAACAAATCGCGACGGATTCCACGCGCTTGGAGCGCAATCTCGCGGCAAGTTTCGTCAACTCGGAGCGAAGCGCTTTCTTTGCGACGGTGCCGTCGAAGTGCGTTCGCTCGGAAACACCAAAGCGCAGCGCCCGCTCCACCGGGACTCGCTTCGGTGGCGGCGTCAGATCATAGAGCGCAGCGCGGTTCTGCCGCCCGATTTCGAGAATATCTTCAAATCCCGCTGTCGTGACGAAAGCCGTGCGCGCGCCTTTGCGTTCGAGCAGGGCATTCGTCGCAACGGTGGAGCCGTGCACCACCTCGGCCTTGGGAGCAATGCGGCGCAGACCCTCGAGAATTACGCTCGCCGGCGACCGCGGATTCGAGCGCAGCTTGAACGTTTCCACGCGGCCATCGTCGTGGACCGCGACGAAATCCGTGAACGTGCCCCCCGCGTCGACGCCGATGCGCATGAATTCACGATTGTAGCGGTTCGCGAAGCGAGCTCGCCGCGCCGCCGGAATAGCTTAATTGATCAGCGGCCAGAGGCTCGAGAAATCGTCGGTCCAGGTAACTGCGGGCTGATTGGGCGCGTTCCATCCAAGGATGGTGTCGCGAATGTTGGTGCCCTCGAAAGTTTCGCGCTTTTCGGTCAGCAGTACCCACCGGGAACCGCTTTCCCCGGTCTTGATGTCCGGCAGAGAGATCATCATGCGCGCCTGCCAGCCCAGGTGTTTGGCAAGGCCCCGCGTCACCGGTTCCAAATTGATCGAACGGTTGGAGATGTGCAGCGCCAGAATGCCGCCTGGCGCCAATCGCTCCCGGTAGAGATCGCCCGCTTCGGTCGTCAGCAAGTGGATTGGAATCGAGTCACTCGAAAAAGCGTCCACGGCGATGAAATCGTAATCGTGTTTGTGTCCTTCTTCAAGTTCGCGTCGCAGCTCAATGCGGGCGTCGCCCAAAACCACGTTCGTCTTTGCCCTGGAATCCTGCAGATACGTGAACCATTGCCGCGCGATGGCTTCAACGTCGGGATTGATTTCGTAAAAGGTGTAGGTATCGCCCTCGCGGCCCCACGCCGCGATGGTTCCGGCGCCCAGGCCAACCACACCAACCCGCCGCGGCTTCGGCAGTGAAGTAATACCGATGGCGACACCGCTGTGCGAACCGTAATACGTCGTCCCGCGGTTCTTAAATTCACCGTCCACGAACTGCATGCCATGCTGCGTGCGTCCATGCGTCAGCAGCCGCTGGTTGTGATAATCCACCGTGCGCTCGGAGACTCGCAACACACCGTAAAAATTGCGCCGGTGATCGATGCCCGGGGATTGCGACAAAGCGCCGGAAGCCAAAGACGTGATCGCGCCCACCAACATCGCCATCATCGGAATACGAACCGCGAAATTGCTGCTGGTCCACTGCCGGAGTGCTCCGTCCCGCAGCCAGCACAGCCCGCCGAGCAAACAAGCGAGAGCCAGCGCAAGCGGAAATTCAAGGTATTCGGAAAAGATTCTGGGAGCCACCAGCGCCGCGAACACCCCGCCCAGCGCCCCACCAAAAGAGATGGCCAGATAGAACATGGTCAAGTGTTTTTCCGACGGGCGAAGGCGTACCAGTTCGCCATGGCACAGCATACATAGAACGAATAAGGTGCCCAGGTATGTGAGCAATTGAAGAACAATGGGTATGGCGACGCTCGCATTCAGGACGCCGCAACTTATAGGAGCAAGAATGCCTGCCAGAACCGCAACGATCAGGCGCGGGTACCAGTGCCTGGCGGCAAACGTCAATACAAAGGAAAGCAGGTACAGCGCAAGCGGCGCGACCCATAGGAACGGGATCACGGCCACTTCCTGCGAAACCTGATTGGTCGTGCCCAACAAAAGGACCGAGGCGCACGCCGACAACGCCACCCAAAGTACGATATCCAGCCACTTCGGGGCCTCGTCATCCTCGGCGCCGGCATCGGATTCCGCCGCAACCATTACCGCCGTTTTTCCGACGTTCCACGCCACCCAAGCGCACAACGCCGCGAAAACGACAAACAATCCCGACCACAAAAGCGTCTGCGTGTGCAGACGCAGCATCGGCTCAATCAGGAAGGGATAACTCAGCAGTGCCAGAAACGATCCGGCATTCGAGAGCGCATACAATCCCCAGGGTGAGTCGTCCGGCCTGGTTACGTGAAACCAACGCTGCAACAGGGGAGCCGTCGAGGAAAGAACCAGATACGGTCCGCCTACGGCCACGGCGAGCAACAGAAGAATTTGTCCGGTCGGATCGCCGGAGGGAGCGCCTCTCCAGGCAACCAGATTGGGCGTGATGGGCAAAAATACCAGGGAAACGGCCAGTACGCCCAAGTGAATCCATGTCTGTGTCCGAGGATTCTTCCGCCCACCCACCCAGTGCGCGTAGGCGTAGCCGGCAAGCAAAACCGTTTGAAAAAACAGCATGCAACTGGTCCATACCGCCGGTCCTCCGCCAAACACAGGCAGGACGAAGCGGCCCAGGATTGGCTGCACCTGGAACAGCAGAAACGCGCTTAAGAAGATGGTGAGGGGGAAAAGAATAGCGGGCAAGTTCCGAATCTAACACATCGAAGGGAATGACTAAAAAGCAGCCGAACAAAAAGAAGTGGATCTAAAACAGCTATCCCCGAAAACCCCGCCCAAGGGGGCGAAGCTTCGGGGACAGAAAGATATGCGTAAGGGTTAGTTCAGCTTCAACAGTTAGTCAAGCTTCAATGAGGCGACTTCGATGGTCGGCCCTTTGATTGCGCCGACGATGGTCACCATCAGGTCGTCCTTCTTGGCCGAGGCTTTCAGCGCTTCGGTGGCCTTGGCGTTACCGGCGGCATTGAAGATCAGGAAGCGGTTGTCGGATGTGAACACGCCGTAGCCGCTTTTTTCGCAGGGCGGCATCAAGGCGCAAGAACGTTCGTGACCTTTGGCGGCGGTTTGTCCGCCGGTGGCGGCTTTCGCCGAACACATCTTGTCCATCAGAATGCCCTTCACTTCCGCGGCCGATGCAGCCAGGGCGAAGGCTCCCATCAAAGCTACCAGACTGAGAATACGTGACAACTTCATCTGATCACTCCTTTTCGCGCAACATTCGCGCGTGGGCAGCCGGTGGCCACCACGCTTAAAGGGTAGCAGACGGGGAGTCCTTAGCCATCGTGGGGTTCCCGACACTTGGGGTTCCAAACACTTGGGGTTCCCGGAATGTGCCGTTCCAGGAACGGAAAGTGGCCGGAACTCACGTGTGCAGTGCGGAATCCCGGCCCGTCGGAGGAACGTACGCCCAAGTATGCCGGGAATCGTTAAAAAAGACAGCTAGGATAATGCCAATTGATTGTAAAGAAATTGTTGCGCAGAGCCGTCTACTGATAGAACGCCCGAATCGATTGGCTGACGGACTCGACCTGCTCGCGCGTCAGTTCGGCATAGATCGGCAGAGCCAGGGTTTCTTGTGACGCCTTTTCACTCTCCGGGAAATCGCCCGTCCGATAGCCCAGGTACGCAAAGCAATTCTGCAAGTGGAGAGACAACGGATAATAGATGGCCGTGCCGATACCTTGCTGGCCTAAATAACTCTTCAACTTGTCCCGGTCCTTCGCGCGGATCACGAACTGGTTATAAATGTGCCGCGTTTGATAATGGGCCGGCGCGGGAGTCTGCACCGGGCCGTCGTTCAACAGCTCACGATACAGATCCGCGTTGCGTCGGCGGCCTTCGGTCCAGGCGTCGAGGTGCCGCAGCTTGATCCGCAAGATCGCCGCCTGTAACGCGTCCAGGCGCGAATTGATGCCCACCCACTCGTGCATGTAGACGCCGGTAGTTCCGTGAACGCGCAAGGCCATCAGCTTATCGGCCAGCGCCTTGTCGTTGGTGGTGAGCAAGCCTCCATCGCCAAACCCGCCAAGATTCTTACTCGGAAAAAAACTGAAGCAACCAATGGAACCAATTGCGCCCACGCGCCGGCCCTTGTATTCGGAGCCAATCGCCTGCGCCGCGTCTTCAATCACAGGAACACCGCATTCCGCCGCAAGTTTGCAAATGGGGTCCAGATCGGCAGCGCCACCGTAGAGATGCACGGGCAAAATCGCTTTCGCTCCGGGAGTTACGCGCAGCACCTTTTCCAATTGGTTCGGATCCAGGTTGAATGTTTTCGGGTCGATATCGACAAACACCGGCCGCGCGCCAATACGGGAGATAGCGCCCGCGGTGGCAAAGAACGTGTACGGGGTCGTGATGACGGGGTCGCCTTGCCCGATGCCATGCGCGAGCAGTGCGAGAAACAACGCGTCCGTTCCATTCGCGCAGCCGATCGCGTACGTCGCGCCGCAGTAGGGAGCGATATCTTTTTCGAGCGCCTCCACGTCCGGCCCCAGGATGAACCTCTGCGAATCAATGACGCGCGTAACTTCGCGCAAAATGTCTTCCCGCATCGGGGCGAACTGCGCCTGCAAATCGAGCAGCGGGACCGTCATTTTCATCGCGTTGTCTGTGTCTCCTTTTCGGGCCTCACGCGCCGTGGGTGCTCGGACGGCGTGGGCCGCGCGGCAAACGGTGGGTGAACTTTTAGTGTAATGCGCACGGCCATCTCCCCGTCACGCGCCGGTGCCGGAGGGTCGGCAAACGATATAGTTGACAGTGGATGTTGGTGCGACTCAAACGCCTCTTCCGCGCGCTGTTTATCGTCACGGGACTATTGGTGCTGCTGGTTACGGCAGCTCCTCCGCGTTGGTACGCACGAATGCTCGCGGGTCCGTGGAATGATCCGCAGGGCCCGGTGCTCATTGTGCTGGGTGCTGATTTCGTGGGCGACGGCGTGATCGGCGAATCTTCTTACTGGCGCAGCGTATACGCGCTCCGCATCTGGCTGGATGGCGGCGTGCGCAAGATCATCCTCAGCGGCGACTCTGCCATCACCCGGCCGATGCAATCGTTTCTCGAAGCCGGGGGCATTCCGAAGAATGTTGTTTTCCTCGAAAACGGGTCGCACAGTACCCGCGAAAACGCGCTTTACACCGCTGAGGTTCTGAAAAAAGTGCCGGGTCCCTACGTACTGCTGACCAGCGATTACCACATGTGGCGCGCCCACCATGCCTTTGCCAAAGCAGGTGTCGAAGTGCGCCCGCGTCCGTTTCCCGATGCAATCAAGCGATTCGGCGATTGGCGCCACCGCTGGGGCGTGTTCCAGGAACTGCTCGAGGAAACCGTCAAGATCATTTACTATGCCGCGCGCGGCTGGGTGTAGCGGCGCTTACGTGTGCAAATAGAACAGGCTCAGGCGCGGTAGACCCGAAGAAGCCAAAAGCTTGCGCTCCAGAAACTGCTTCTCCAGCATCACCAGCTGATCCGCGCTCATCTTGCCGCGATACGGCTTTAGTTCCTGATCCAAGGCGCGGCGGGCCTCGAACAACGCCTCGTCGCTCGCGTTTGCTTTCAACCGCCCCACCAGTTTTTCTTCGAGCGCAGTGAGGCGCTGCTCCAATTGCTCCAGGTCGTTGTAAAGTGCATCCAGGTCCAGCGCTTCAAGCGACGCTGCGACATCCTCAACACCGGCTTTGCGGACGGCATCGGCGTTGCGCTGCAGGTACGCGCGAACTTCGTCGATCGAGAACGGCGGAGCGTTATTTTTTGCCGGCTTCGCGGGCGTGCCGTTGGCTATCGCTTGCGCTTCCGATGAAATGGCCTGCGCGCAGTAGGCGATGGAGTTCACCATCTGCGTGCGCGCTTTCGCGGGACGCGAACGCCATTTTTCAAAAGCGGCGTCGATACCGCGCAACACGGCTTCCAGTGGAATGCCAGCGTTCTTCCACGCCTCAATCAGCGCCCAATCGAGCGGAGACAGCAGAAACAAACCCGTGCCGCGCACGCGTTGAAAATGGTCTTCCACTTCCGTGAAATAGTTGAAATAGTTCATGCGTTCGACGGGTGTGTGAACTAACCTTTGCGGTTGCGTTCCCAGATCAGCCGCAAGCCTTCGAGCGTCAGTTCCTCGTCGTAAATTTTCACCAGACGCGAGCCTTCCACAATCAGCTTGCCTTGCCCGCCCGTCGCGATGGCTTTCGTGTCGGGGCCAAGCTCGGCGGCTACCTTTTCGACAATGCCGTCAATCAATCCGAGGAAGCCGTGATACAGGCCCGATTGGATACTGCCCACCGTGTTGCCGCCAATCACCTTTTCCGGCGCGCGGAAATCCACCATCGGCAGTCGCGCGGTCTTTGAGAACAGGCCGCTGATCGACATTCCAATGCCGGGTGCGATCACGCCGCCCAGAAACGCTCCATCGTGCGAGACTACGTCGAAGTTGATGGTGGTGCCCAGATCCACCACGATGCAGGGTCCACCGTACTTGTGAAATCCTGCGACTGCGTTCACCAAGCGATCGGCGCCCACCTCGCGCGGATTATCGTACCGATTCACCAGCCCGATGTCGGTGGTGTGCGTGATGAACATTGGCTCGCGTTGGAAATAGCGTTCGCACATCGCCGAAAGCGGTTGATCGACGGCCGGAACAACACTTGAGATGACGACGCCACTCACCTTGCTTAAGTCGAGCGCCGAAAGCGAAAACAGATTCCGCATCAGAATGCCCCACTCGTCGGGCGTCTGCTCGCGAATCGTACGCAGCCGCCAGCGGCCCGTCAGCGTGGCGCCTTCGAATGCGCCGATCGTGATGTTCGTATTGCCTACGTCGAGTGCCAGCAGCATGGGTTATTTCGTATTACGCGTCTCCGAGCCGATCTCTATTGCCAGCACCGGATCGACAAACAAAAGCTCGCCCACCTGGAAACAGCGCTCTCCCACTTCCTGAAACCCAATTCGTTTGTAGAACCGGATCGCGGGCGTGTTCCCAGGATAAACGCCCAGCACCAGACGCCGGTGACCAAGGGCCGCGGTTTTTTCGAGCGCCCAATCCATCAGCGCCTTCCCCATACCGGTGCGGTGAAAACGGTGCAGCAGATAAATACGCCGCAGTTCCATATCGCCCGCTTGCCCGCCGATCGACGCATCCACCGGGCACACCACCGCGTAACCCACGGGTGCGTCATGCACCTCGACAATCGCGATGTGGACATTCGGTTCCGCCATCCACTCGCGGTAGCGTTCGGCAAAGTGATGTTTCTGGCAGTGCGCGAGAATCGCGTTTTTGGGTAGCACGCCCGCATACGTTTCGAGGAACGTTGCCGCGCCCACCAGCGCCAACGCATCCGCGTCCTCAGCCCCGCACGTGCGCAGGAGAAACGGTTGCGGTGTGCCGGACCCGGTGATCTCTTTCGGATTGGTTTGCATCTGGGTCATGAACGGGCTTGCTCTACGCCGGACGCACGCCGCCGGCGAGGATCGTCACATCTTTACCATTATCCTGCCGGACAATCAGAAAGCCGAACGGATCCAGGCCGCGCGTGACACCTTCAATCACCTTGTCGCTCTGATCCACGCGAACGCGGCGCCCGGAAACGTAGCTGGAAGCACGCGCGAATAATCCGCAGATCGCATCGGGGCCCTGCGCTTTAAGAATCTCGATCACCTCATCGACATGCTTCGCCAGCGCGACCAGCACGGCCTCGCGCGAAGCCACCGCACCTTCGATCATGAGCGATGTGGCCAGCGCGGCGATGTCCGGCGGGAACTCGCGATGGCCCACGTTGATCCCGATGCCCGCGACGATGGCATCGCCTTCCTTGGTCGCGAGAATTCCCGCGCACTTCTTGCCGCCGATGAGAACATCGTTCGGCCAGCGCAAATCGGGAGCAAGTCCCGAAGCCTCCGCAATGGCGTCGCGGGCGGCAATGCCAAGCGAAAGCATGATCAGCGGAATCGCCTCGGCCCCCAAAGGCAGGCGCAATACAAAGGAAACGTATAGCCCCGCTCCCGGCTCCGAATGCCACGAATGCCCATGCCTGCCGATGCCCTGGGTTTGCTCATCGGCGCCAACAATCGTGCCCGAAGGCGTGCCCTCACCGGCAAGGCGTGCGGCCACGGTCATCGTCGAATCGATGGAAGCGAACCACTCAATGCGCCGGTAAGGCAGACTGGCGCGGACCCAATCGAGATCCATCGACATAACGGGTCCGCCTGATCCTACTCGCCCAGCGCGGCTTTGTTTTTGGCGTACTGCGCTTCGTACTCGGCAAGTTTCGTGCGCATGCCTTCAATCACTTTTGCCGGAGCTTTGCTGACGAACGCTTCGTTTTCAAGCTGCCGCTTCGAATTCGCGATCACCTTTTCGAGTTGCTCGTTGTCTTTGCGGAGGCGGTCCTTCTGTTCGGCACTAGGTCCGTCCCATTTCGGAAGATCGAGTTCAATAAAACATACGGTCTCTAGTGCGCCATTTGGACCAATTGGATCCATGAGGGCTGTTGTCGCCAATCCCCCACCTTCAAGCGCACCCACGCGAGGATCGGTGCCGCGTTTTAGCGTAATAGTCACGTTCTCCAGTCGCTCAATCACGTTTAGGTTGTGCATGAGGAACTCAGCCCAATTGTCCGAATAGATACGAGCAGTCAACTGCTGTTTACGATCCAGCTTTCCGTCTGCTCGTCGGAGACGTACATCAGCCACAATCCGCGTCAGGCGCTTCATCTCGCGCTCCGCTTCCGCATCTTCCAGCGACGCGTCCACCTGCGGATACGCTTCGAGCGAAATCGACGTCTCATGTCCGCGGCGGTGCCACAGTTCTTCCGTCAGGAAGGGCATCAGCGGATGCAGCAACAATAGGGCTTTCTCGTGAACTTCATAGGCGAAGCCCCAATCGGTATCGGCTTTCTTCAACTCCAAATACCAATCGCAGAATTCATCCCAGAAGAAGGTCCAAACCGCGTCGGCAGCTTCGTGATAGCGATGAAGCGCAAACGCTTCGTTGGCTTTCTCCGCTGCCGCATTTAAGCGCGCGCCAATCCAGCGGTCGGCCAGCGACGTCCGCGACGCAGCGCCCTTTTCTTTGCTGAAAAGCAGCCGGGACGCGTTCCAAATTTTGTTGGCAAAGTTCCGTCCGCGCGCGATCACTTCTTCGCTCAGCGCAATGTCATTGCCCGGAGCCGCAGCCACCAGCAGGCCGAAGCGCACGGCGTCGGTGCCGTACTTTTCGTTCAGCACCAGGGGATCGATGACGTTCCCCTTGGTCTTCGACATCTTCTGGCGCTCGGCGTCGCGCACCAGGCCGTGGATGTGGATCTGGCGGAACGGAACCGCGTCCTTGATCTCCTGACCCGGCTCGCGCATCATTTCAATGCCGAACATGATCATGCGCGCGGCCCAGAAGAAGATAATGTCAAAGCCTGTCACCAGCAGCGTCGTCGGGTAGAACGCCGCCAAGTCCGGCGTCTTGTCCGGCCAGCCGAGCGTCGAAAACGGCCACAAGCCGCTCGAAAACCACGTATCCAGCACGTCAGTTTCCTGCTGAATGTTCTTCGATCCGCACTTCGAACAAACCGTCGCGTCTTCGCGCGACACCGTGACGCCCTTGCAATCGGCGCAATGCCACGCCGGAATGCGGTGGCCCCACCAGAGCTGGCGGGAAACGCACCAATCGCGGATGTTGTACATCCATTCGAAGTACGTCTTTGACCAGTTGGCCGGAACGAAAGTGATGTCGCCGTTTTCCACCGCGGCGATCGCGGGCTCGGCGAGCGGCTTCATCTTCATCCACCACTGCTTGGACACCAACGGTTCCACAACAGTCTTGCAGCGGTGGCATTTGCCCACATTCAGCTTGTACTTCTCGATCTTTTCGAGCAGCCCCAAAGCTTCGAGATCCGCCACCACCCTCTTGCGGGCGGCGTAGCGATCGAGTCCGGCATATTGGCCCGCCTCGGCCGTCATCTTCGCGTCTTCGCCGATCACCTGTATGCTTGGCAGATCGTGGCGCTTGCCGGCTTCAAAATCGTTTGGATCATGCGCGGGCGTGATTTTCACCGCGCCCGAGCCGAACTGCGGATCGGCCATCGTGTCGAGCACAATCGGAATCAGTCGATCCGTCAACGGCAGCTTGAGCGAAGCCGCATGCAGGCGTTTCGCGCGCGGGTCCAGCGGATTGATGGCGACGGCAGTATCGCCCAGCATCGTTTCCGGACGCGTGGTCGCCACCACGATCCCTTCGTCCATCCCATTTACGGGATAGCGGATGTGCCACAGACTGCCTTCTGTTTCCTCGTGCTCCACTTCCAGATCCGAGAGCGCCGTCTGGCAGCGCGGGCACCAGTTGACGATGTAATCGCCCTGGTAAATCAGACCCTTTTCATATAGGCGGACGAACGCTTCGCGAACGGCGCGGGAGAGGCCGGGGTCAAGGGTAAAGCGCTCGCGCGACCAATCGCAACTGGTACCGGCGCGCTTCATCTGTTCGACGATGCGGCCGCCGTACTGTTCCTTCCATTTCCACACGCGGGCTTCGAACGCCTCGCGGCCAAGGTCGCGTTTGCTCAGGCCTTCTTCGGCCAGTTGGCGCTCCACCATGATTTGGGTGGCGATGCCGGCGTGATCGGTGCCCGGAAGCCACAAAACGTTGACCGCTTTGCCGTTCTCCCGCTTCATGCGCCGCCAGCGGATCTGGGCGTCGATGATCGAATGCTCGAACATGTGGCCCATATGCAAGGAGCCGGTGACGTTGGGCGGGGGAATGGCGAGCGAGAAATACGGCTCGCGTTGTTTCCCTGGTTCCACAGGACGCGCGTTCGCGCGGAACGTCTGATTCGTGACCCACCACTCAGCCCAATGCGGTTCAAACCGCTGGGGTTCGTATACTTTATCGATTTCCATGGGGAAACTTCGATTTTAGCAGGGTGCCATGAGCAGAGCTGGCGACCGAGCCCCCAACGGTGTAGGGAATCTCCATGCGATCCAGCGTTTCCAGGATCTTTGCCAACGCCTCAGATGGTGTGGCCATCGGCTTCCGGGTCCCAGCCGCAAACGCGAATCATTAAATCCCTGGGTAGGCGCAATGCGGCCGCGCGTAGAAAGACTTCGCGGTCGGTGGCATGCGGATAACGCTGGCGCACGCCGCTTTCGCTCAGCTTGACCGCCAAATCGGTCAACTGGAGCGCCGATTCAATTCGCTCGCCCGGAGTCTTTTTCCGCAAGAGTTCCATCCACACTGCCATCGCGCGCGGATCGGTGTCGGCAAATCCGTCCGGGTGTCGCATGGGCTTGTTCCGTTTCACTATACAGCCCGCGCGGTAAACTATTCCCTATGACTTACTATGGACCCAAGGACATGGCGGCCAGCTTCCGCACTGTCCGCAAGAACACCATTCAGATCGCGCAGGAGATCCCCGAAGACAAGTACGGTTTCTCTCCTGCCCCGGGCGTGCGCACCGTCGGAGAAGCTTTGGTGCACATCGCCCTTGCCACTGGTCTCCAGATGCAGATTCACCAGCAGAAGTTGTCCACCCTTGCCGGTTTCGATTTCATGGCCGCTTTTGGCGCGATGACGGCCGAAGCGGCCAAGCCGCGCACCAAGGCCGAAGTTGTCGCCTTATTGACCGTGGAAGGCGAAAAGGTGGGCGCCTATCTCGAAGGACTCGATGAATCCTTCCTGGCCGAGTCCGTCGAAATGCCGCATCCCGGCGCGCCGGCGCGCACGCGCTTCGACATGCTGGCCAGCATGAAAGAGCACGAAATGCACCATCGCGGCCAGTTGATGCTCGTGGAACGTATGATCGGCATCACCCCCCACCTGACCCGTCAGATGCAGGAAATGATGGCCGCCGCGGCCGCCAACAACAAGAAGTAGCTGCCGGGAAGTAGTTAGAGAGACTCATCCGCCGGAACCGGAATCTCAGCAGGATTCGGTTCCGGTGTATCCACCGTCATCAGTTCACGGCCTTCGGGCGGCACCGTGGATTCCAGCACCTCGATAAACTTTGCTGCGTCGATCGGCTTATTGATGAAGTTGTCCATGCCCGCCGCCAGGCACCGTTCTCGATCCCCCTTCATCGTGTGCGCGGTTAAGGCGATGATCGGCGTGTAGTTCCCCTTCCCTTTTTCCATCGCCCGAATCGCCGCCGTCGCCTCCAGGCCATCCATATCCGGCATCTGGACGTCCATCAGGATCACATCGAACTGCTGAGTCTCCGCGTGCTCCAACGCTTCCCGGCCTGAATTTGCAACGGTGATCGTGTGCCCGCGCTTTTCGAGCAACCGGGAAACCAACCGCTGGTTCACGGCATTATCCTCTGCGAGCAGCACGGACAATCCACCGCGCATCTTCCATCTCGCATTGCCGACCACCGCCAGCATGTTTTGCAGGCTGAGGCCGTCGGTGGGCTTCATCGACTCGCTGACCGGTGCTTGCCGGAACCGCGCGGTGAAGATGAACGCGCTGCCCTTGCCCGGTTCGCTTTCCACGCGAATCGCCCCGCCCATCATCTCGACCAAGCTTGCGCAAATTGCCAGACCAAGGCCCGTGCCTCCGTATTTGCGCGTCGTTGAGCCGTCGGCCTGCCGGAAGGCTTCGAACACCACTTTTTGCTGTTCCGGCGGAATGCCGATGCCCGTGTCGTGCACCGAGAAGCGAATCATCAGTTCATCCGCCTTCGCCGATGTGATCGCCGCACGAATACTCACACCGCCGCTATCGGTGAACTTGATTGCATTCCCAAGCAAATTGGTCAGCACTTGCCGCAACCTGTGCGGATCGCCAATCAACAGATCCGGGATTGCCTCGTCCACCTTCACATCCAGATACAGCTTCTTGCTCTCGGCCGCCAGGCGCAGCATCTTGCCCGTATCCGCAAGACACTCGCGCAGCGAAAAATCGATGAGATTCAGATCCAGCCGTCCCGCTTCGATCTTTGAGAAATCCAGAATGTCGTTGAGCAATTCGAGCAAGGACACCGCCGATAGCCGGGACAACTCCAAGTACTCCCGTTGCTCCAGTGTCAGTTCGGTTCCCAGCGCCAAATCCGTCATGCCGATCACGCCGTTCATTGGCGTGCGGATTTCATGGCTCATGTTGGCGAGAAATTCGCTCTTGAACTTGTTGGACTGCTGCGCTTCTTTGAGAAGCCGTTCGATTTCGCGATTCTGGCGCTGCACAATCGCATTTTCATGCTCGGTGCGCGATTTCTCTTCAAGCACGCGCTGCTTCTCCTGCGAAAGCTGACGCGTGCGCTCCACCACAGCTTGTTCCAGGCGGAGGCGCTCGTCTTCCAACCTGTACGTGCGCCGCGTCCACAGCAACCGCACTAATCCGATGGCAAGGATTCCACCCAGGATCCGGAACCACCACGCCAGCCACCACGGCGTCAGCACTTCGAACTGAAGCCGCGCCGGTGTAGCGCTCCAGGTCCCTTGCGCGTTACGGGCCTCCACCTCCAGCGTGTAATCGCCCGGCGGAAGCTTCAGGTAGTTCAGTTCGGGCTCCGTTGTTTCAATCCACTCGCGCGTCGTGTTTAACAAACGGTAGCGGTATAGAACGGCGGATTCCTGCACGTAGGTCAACGCCGCAAAGCGGACTCGCAGGGAATTCTGCGCGAACGGAACACGATGGTTTTGGGGCAAAGCCTTGTCGCCCAACCGAATCATGGTGAACACAACCGGCGGCGGGATGTTCGGTGGAGGCGACGCCGGCGGTTGAAATCTCGACAATCCACGGCTGGTCCCAATCCACACACGGCCATTCGGCTCGGCAAAGAAAGCGTTGCTGTTGCAGTCGTCCCAGATCAAGCCGTCGGAACGCCCAAAATGCAGCCAGGCACCGTGATCGAACAGGTCCACGCCATGATCGGTACCGTTCCATAGACGGCCCATCGAGTCGAATCCCAAAAAAAGTGTTTTGTCGGAGCGAAGGCCGTTCGCCGTAGTGACATGCGCCAGACGCGGCTTTTCCCTGTCAAACGTCAGCACCGAAAGCCCCAGCGCATCGCGATAGCCGATCCACATGGAACCATCGGACTCCTCCGCCATGTGCGCCACCTGATTCGCCTTCAAGCCGTCGCGCTCTTTGTACCGCGCCCAATTGCCCGCCGCGTACCGCGCCAGCCCCAAGTCGCCCGCCACCCACACCTGGCCTTTGCGATCTTCGATCACCTTCGAAAACGCTTCGAAATTTTGTGTCCCCTCCGGAACCTGGCGTTCCAGGCGAAGCGGTTTGCCAAAGAACACGGGCCCGGCAGTGCGGTAGAGTCCGGATTGCGCCGCTACCCAGAGCCGCCCTTCGTGATCCACCAGCAGCGAACGCACGCCGGTGGGCACCGCGCCATCCGATTCTTTGACGATGCGCACCTGCCCGGTGCGAGGATTCATCTGCCGCAGGCCACCCGGTTCGCCGCCGATCCACAATGTGCCATCCGGATTCATCGCAAGCGCGCGGACCATCTCCAGGCCATCCACCTTCGCCGGCTTCCAGGTCGTTTTCCCGTCCGAAGAGCTCGCCAGGTTGGATTCGTCCGCGTAGTTCAAGCCGAACTGCGTACCCACCCAAACGCGGCCCGTGCCATCGCGCGCAACCGACCAAATCGATTCGCGGCTCAGGCCATCGTGCGATGTCCAGTTCTGCCACTCGTTATAGCCGAGCCACCGCGTCAAGCCGGAACCCAGCAGCCCAATCCAAATCGATCCTTCGCGGTCGCGAATAACGGAAGAAATGTCGTTGGTGGTGAGGCCTTGTTCGGCGTCCACAATCTCCCAGCCCGAATCCGTCTGCCGCGCCAATCCACGATTCGTGGGAACCAATAGATGGCCAACCGCATCCAGCGCCAGAGCGGGATACGTGTTCTTCGAATCCGGCACGCCGTTTACGGCAACAAAGCGCCCGGCTTTGGCCCCACGGTGAAACAGCGCATTGCTGCTCCTGATCCACAGATTCCCGTCGACATCGCCAGTGATTGCTTCCCAGCGGTCCTCGGGCAAGCCCATCTCCGCGCTCACGTCACTGCCGGTGTTTCCCTTCCGCGTGCACAGGCTCGACCCGCAGCCGTACCAAATGATTCCCGAGACGTCGGTGTACGCACTGAACGCGGGACGCGCGGAACCTTTCGGATCAGGCAGCGCGGTGAAGGTCCACTCCTCAGGCGACGGCATGCCCAGCACCAACCCGCTCTCGGTCGCGATGTACAGCCTGCCCGATGCGTCTGACGCGATCGCCTGCCGCCCGTTAATACCTCCGGCGGGACGAATCGGCACGGCGACGAATTTTTCCTGCTCCCGGCGAGCTAGGCCCTGGTCTGTGCTCACCCAAAGGGTGCCGTCCGCAGTCTCATGCAATGACTCAATGCGAGTGCCCGGCAGCCCCTCTCTCTTGGTGAACATCGTGAAGCGGTTGCCGTCGTAGCGGTACAGGCCGTTCTGTGTGCCAGCCCAGATAAACCCTGCATTATCTTGCAGTACCGTCTGGACGGCGAGGTTCTTTAGCCCCTCGTCCTCCCCGTAAAACTTGAAATTGTAATGTTGTCCAAACAGGGGAGCCGAATACAATAGCAGAGCGGCCGCGCGACTCCAGCCACGGGACCTAGACCACCGCCTTGTGAAGGAATAAGGCAACGTCCTAATTTCGGCGGTTCTCGTTGATTCCGTTAGAGTATCCTTGAACGAGGAGTACTGCCCCGGACCTTGGCCCGGCCCCTGAATCTATGTCTACAAACGATTCCGTCCACTCCGCCAGCACCGGACAAACCGTAGAGGGCATCTCCGCCAAGGTTATTGGGGAAGCCGACCATCACCGGGAGGCGTTTGTGAACGCCAAACCCTTCAAGCATTGGATGATCGACGACTTTTTCGAGCCGGCTTTCGCCGAACAGCTCCTGGAACAGTTTCCGAGCTTCGATCCCAAACTGGCGCGCAACGAGTTGGGTGAGGTTCGTGGCAAGGCCGTCAACACGAAGATCCGCGAAATCAGTCCGGCCTACCAAAGCCTTTACGGGATTATTGGCAGCCAGCCGTTTCTTGAGCTGGTGAGCCGCATGTCCGGCATTCCGGACCTGATTCCCGATCCCAAAATGTACGGCGGCGGAACCCACGAAAATCTCCACGGGCAGGATCTGGATGTCCACGTCGATTTCAACTACGACGAAGGCCAAGGCCTGCACCGCCGCTTGAACCTGATTGTTTACCTGAACAAGGATTGGAAAACCGGATGGGGCGGCGCGATTGAAATTCATTCGAATCCCCGCGATCCAGAGCATGACGAAATCAAGGCGTACGATCCGCTGTTCAACCGAGCGGTGATGTTTGAAACGAACGAGATCTCCTGGCACGGTTTTCCTCGCATTGAACTGCCGCCGGATCAGCGGCATCTGTCGCGCAAATCGATTTCCATTTACCTCTACACGAAAACGCGTCCCGCCGAAGAAGTGGCTCCGCCACACATGACGTTCTACGTGCAGAGGCCTCTGCCGAAACACATCCTGCCCGGCTACACGCTTACCGAAAGCGATGTGCATGAAATCGGCGAACTCATCAGCCGCCGCGATCTCTGGCTGAGCTTCTATCACAAGCGCGAATTGGAAGTGAGCGCGCAGATTGTTTCGAAGAACACGATGATTGAGCAGTTGCTGCACCGGGCAACCGCTCCCCTGACCG
The DNA here is from genome assembly GCA_040081855.1 of Bryobacteraceae bacterium. GTDB lineage: Bacteria > Acidobacteriota > Terriglobia > Bryobacterales > Bryobacteraceae > Palsa-187. The sequence continues at coordinate 35,884 of JBEBFS010000038.1, forward strand.
GATATATTTTGCCCGGCGCGAATCGCGGCGGATATTTTCCGGATCGCTGGGTCACGTCGCACGCCGAAATTGAGGTAACGCCCCTCGCTCCAGTGTCTGGAATGGTACTTCGTGGATGGCGCCCGGAGAACGCTCCCCCGGGCAAGGTCCGCATGAGTATTGGCGGCACTTCCGCCGATATTGAAGTTCAAGGGGATCAATTCGAGTTACGAGTTCGATTGCCAGAGCCGTCCCGCGAGCCGTTTACGGTAGTGATGGATTCCCAATCGGAACGGCCGCTGGTGGAAGCTTCCGTGGATCATCGCGACCTGCAGTTCGCCATGATCGAATTGCGCGCCGAACATCCACATACACCGGAACTGGAATCCCTGCTGGGCGGAAACTAGCCCGCGGAAGTGAGAGTTAAGTTGAGCACAGTCCAAGAAACCCCTCATCCTGAAAAAACCCCCGGAACAAACTCCGTTAAACCTCGTGTTGCCGTCATTGGCGCGGGCGCGTTTGGCCGCAATCATGTCCGCGTCATTCACCAGTCGGAACATGCGGAACTTTCCGGTGTTTTCGATCCCAACCCGCAGCGCGCCGAAGACGCACAGAAGACGCACGGTTGTCGCTTATTTTCGTCGCTCGACGAATTGATCGAAAATTCTGATGCCGCCGTTGTTGCCACACCCACCATCACGCACTCTGAAATTGGCTGCGCGCTGATGGAGCGTGGGCTCGATGTGCTGATTGAAAAACCGATCGCACATACCGTCGAAGCCGGCCGCGCACTGACCGGGACCGCCGCCCGCAACGGGCGCATTTTGCAGGTGGGGCATCTCGAACGCTTTAATCCCGCGATCATCGCACTGAAGCCCGCGATAACGAAGCCGCTGTTTTTCGAAATCCACCGCATGAGCGAATTCTCGCCGCGTAGCCTGGATGTCGATGTGGTGCTCGACCTGATGATTCACGATATCGACATTGTTCTCGCACTCACCGGCGAGATGCCTGACGAAGTTCGTGCCGCGGGTATTCGCATCCTTTCGCAGAAGGTGGATATCGCGAATGTCCGCCTGCAATTTCCCAGCGGTTGTATTGCGAATCTCACGGCAAGCCGCGTATCGACGGAACGTGTACGCAAGCTGCGCCTGTTCCAGCCGCACGAATACATTTCGGTGGATTATAGCCGCCAGGATGCGGTCCGCTTCCGCGTGAACCCCCCGATGGCGATCGACTTCACTCCGCTGACCGCGCCCAAAGACGAGCCCCTTCGCCTGGAGCTGGAAGATTTTTTCACCAGCATCGTGAATCGTACCCAACCGGTTGTCACCGGCGTTCAGGCGCTTGCGGCGCTCGAGGTGGCAACGTCTATCCTTGATAGAATCGAGGAGCACGCAAAGCTGGTAAGCCATACGTTGGGCGGTCTTTAGCCGGCCTCCTGCCGGTTCGGATACCGTATCGCAAGTGTGGGCTAACCTTGCAACATCGGCAGGCGTCTTTTTATGCAAGGGTCTTGCTGAACCGACCTAATTCCAATCAGGCCGTAAGGTAACTGAGTCGACATGGCGACGCCTTCAGGCGATCTCGAACTAAACCTGCTGCGCGAGTGGCGTGAGCCGCTTGAGCCTCGCCGCATTGCCCTATCCGCTGCCGGATCGTTCCTCTTCCACGTGGTGGCACTCGTCGGCATGTACTCACTGCCGGAGAACAGTCCCATACGGGAGACGCCGCTGGTTGTCGCTGACCTTCGGCGCTCCATTCCGCTGTATGTTCCCAAAGAGCTCACGCAGCGCGATATGAATCGTGGCAAGATCACGAAAACTCTGGACGTGCGGAGTTCGGCGCCCCCGTCCCCGG
>JBEBFS010000182.1:0-2846 GCA_040081855.1 Bryobacteraceae bacterium
GCATGAAGCAATATATATGCCGAACAGTATTGGGTGCTGGCGCCGGACCCACTCGAACACCCAATCCGGAATCATTCGAACACCTAATCCGGAGTTACCCGAACACTGATTCCGGGGTAGACTCGAACACTTTTAAGGTCATCACCGGAACGTGAGCAGTAAACTCCGCTGACGAAAAGCATACCGAAGCTGGATAATTTCCAAAAAGATACGCCATTGTTTTTCTTTAAAAGAATTACAAGGAGGAACAATGGCTACGAGGTTATCCATGCGAAAGACAAAAGAGATTTTACGGCTTCACTGGGGACTGGGGCTGGGCAAGCGGCAGATATCACGTGCCTGCAACGTATCCCCGAGCACGGTAGTTGACTACATTCGTCGGGCGGAAAAGGCCGGATTGAGTTGGCCCTTGCCCGATGATATTGATGATACAACAATCGAAGCGCTTGTATTTCCGACTGAACCCCTGAAACACCTGCCCCATCGTTGCATGCCGCCTATGGAAGAGATCAACAGGGAACTCCGCAAAAAGGGTGTAACCCTGCAGTTGCTGTGGATGGAGTACAAGGAGAAGCATCCGGAGGGTTATCAGCATAGTCAGTTCTGCGAATTATACCGTCGATGGGCAAAGACTCTGGATTTGAGCCTGAGGCAGGAATATCGCGCCGGAGAGAAGATGTTCATAGACTTTGCGGGTAAGGGTATACCAATCGTAGATTCTTCCACAGGAGAGATTACAGAGGCAGAGGTATTTGTTGCGGTGCTTGGGGCAAGTAATTACACCTATACTGAGGCGGTGGCGTCACAGGATCTGCCGTCTTGGATCAGCGCCCATGTACGGGCCTTCGAATACTTTGGCGGTGTTACAGAAATCCTGATCCCTGACAATTTACGCAGCGGGGTAACCAAAGCATGCAGGTATGAGCCTGACATAAATCCAACCTATCGGGAGATGGCAGAATTTTATGACACCGTGGTAATCCCGGCACGTGCAAGAAAACCACGAGACAAGGCAAAGGTCGAAGCCGGTGTTCTTTTAGTGACCCGTTGGATAACAGCGGCTCTGAGGAATCATACCTTCTTCAGCCTTGCCGAAGTAAACGAAAGAATCCTGGAACTTCTTGAACGTCTAAACACCCGCAGATTCAAGAAGCTCAATACGAGCAGGAAAGAACTCTTTGAGACGATCGAAAAGCCCTCGCTTAAGCCGTTGCCTCTCACACGATACCAATACGCCGAATGGAAGAAGGCCACGGTTAATATTGACTATCACATCGAGGTGGACGGCCACTTCTACAGCGTACCTTATCAGTTAGTAGGAAAGCATGTCGAAGTAAGGCTGACTTCAACTACGTTAGAGGTGCTCTACCATAGCAAACGCATTGTCACCCATCAAAGGAGTTATCAGAAAGGCAAGTTCACGGCGCTTAATGAACACCGACCGAAATCTCACCAGCGATATCTTGAGTGGACGCCATCGAGGATCATCAGCTGGGCAGAGAAGACCGGACCATGTACAGCGAGCCTCGTTGAAACAATCATGTCCGCAAAGCAGCACCCGGAGCAGGGGTTCAGATCCTGCATGGGAATCCTGAGCCTCGGGAAAAAATACTCTACAGAACGGCTTGAGGCAGCATCAAAGAGGGCACTTGCCATTAAGGCATGTTCATACAAGAGCGTGAAGTCGATCCTTCAGAACAATCTCGATAAGATCGCACTCCCACAAAAGGAGGTGACTGTAGTCATAGAGCATGACAATATCCGCGGCGAACAGTACTTTAAGTAAAAATGGCTTTGTCATTTGACCCGGAATCGCCGAAAGGTAATAGACAAGGGGTAAGGCATACCCCTAAAACAAGCAAGGGAGGACTTAGAATGGTTCATCAGACAGCAGAAAAACTTTATCAGATGCGGCTTGATACAATGGCTGCCGCCTTCAAGGAACAACTGGAGCGGCCTTCAACGGGCAGCCTCAGCTTCGAGGACCGCTTCGCCATGATCGTAGACCGTGAGTGGATATCCAGAGAGAACCGGAAGCTTACCCGAAGATTAAAGGCAGCCCGCCTGAGGCTAAAAGCAACAGTAGAGGACATAGACTACGGTCATCCACGTGGACTCGATAAATCGGTTATAAGGTCTCTCATTACCAGCCAGTGGATCAAGAGCCATCAGAATGTAATCATCACAGGGCCTACAGGCATCGGGAAATCTTACCTCTCAGAGGCTCTTGCAGATAAGGCGTGCCGTGATGGATTTACCGCGCTCCGTTATCGGGCAACTCGGCTTATGAGAGAAATGGAGATCGCCAGGGGTGACGGAAGTTATATCAAACTTCTTAACCGGATGGCAAAGATCGATCTCCTCGTTCTCGACGACTGGGTGATGGAACCCCTTACCGATATCGAACGGAGGGACTTCCTTGAAATTATGGAAGACCGCCACGGTCTCAAGTCCACCGTGATAACAAGCCAGTATCCGGTGACAAAGTGGCATGAACGCATCGGCGAGCCAACCACTGCAGACGCCATCCTCGACAGGATCGTCCATAATGCTCACAGGATACCTTTGAAGGGAGAATCAATGAGAAAGACAAGGTCAAACTTGACTCCATCCGAACACTAAACGTATGATGTCATATGTCCAGCTTCGCTATGCAAAACTACTGTTCGGATGGACTGGATCAACTGTTCGAGTGTGCCGGAATACGCATTATATGTCTTGATATCTGCATAGTAATATTTTTAGTTGGCCTCCAGCCCGTAATTTTTTTGGTACAAGAGTAAAGTTGAATTGTTATCTAATAAAAACAGCCTTCTGTTCCAAAATGATATATTTGTCAGGTTAAG
>JBEBFS010000183.1:0-2833 GCA_040081855.1 Bryobacteraceae bacterium
CCTCCTTGCGAGAGGTGTTCACACTGCATCGGGCAGAGTCATGAATACCCGAGCTTTGGTGGCCGGTTCTGTGCAAGACCAACACCCGGCTTCTTGCCTACAAAGTACAGGACGGTTTCACGTTTGGGGCCGAAGTTTTCGGGATGTTGTGGGTACTGCGGCGGATTTCTGTTTTTGCCGGCTTGTGATGGAGCTATTGCGCCGGGACGAAGCTCCGCCCCCCTGCTTTCCTGATGTGTCGTGGGAGTGGATTGGTGGGGACGGGCGGGTCCCAGCTGCACGGCAGGCGTCGAGACGAGTCTCGACGCGGCACGCAGGAGTGCGTGCGCCACGAGCGCGAATTCGTTTGCAATGCACTCCGCGATCCGGCTTATGCTGTATGGAATATACTGTTTCAATCTTCACCCTGAGGCCGAATGAAAACGAAACGTCATTGTGCGCATTTACTGTGGATGATTCTGATGTTGTTGCCGGTCCGCGGATGGGCGCAATCGTCGGTGCCGCCGACGGTTTCGATGACGCTGCGGGTGAAGGTGCCGTCGAATACGCCGGTGAACGACAAGATCTGGATCTGGTCCGGAATGACGTTCGCCGTGAACGTGGTGCATACGCCCTTCACTCTGGTTTCGGGCACCACGGATACTTGGCAGGCGACAGTATCCGCGCCACAGGGAACCATCTTCCGCTATTTCTACAACAGGAATGACAGCTTTGGAGTCCGGGAGAGGTACGCCGATTATGATTCATCGCCCAGCAGCCTGTTATCGCCGTTCCATTTTCGCGAGGTCGTGGTAACGAGTGGCGCGACGGTGAATGATGTCATCGCGCTGTGGACGGATACCACGCTGCTCGATCACACCACGGGAACGATTACCGGGCGAGTCACTGATGAGCAAGGGAAGCCACTGACGGGCATCTTGGTCACGGCTGGTCCGATGCGCAGGGAAACGAATACCGAGGGAGTGTACTGGATTCCCGGAGTTCCCGCCGGTCCGGGCTACGTTACTTTTCACGCGGAAAACGGAGAATACCGAGCCACGACGGTCGCAGCGGAATTCCCGGCTGACGGGACGGTCACAAAAGACATCGCGCTCACCACCGCCGTAATGAGCACCCTAACTTTCAATGTCACGGTCCCCAGCGATACGCCGACCGACGCGAAAGTGCGTATCTACGGCGACACGTTCCGGCTGGGAATGGCTGATACCCAATACTCCAACTTTGTGGACTCGACGCAGATGATCGACATGGCGCCCGCGGGCGTCAACCGGTGGACGTATACGGTCCAGGTGGGCAGCGGAACCTGTCTGAACTATATCTACACAGTGGGGCACTATGCGAAGAATAACGAGCGAGCAGGCGGTGGCGCGATTGTGACGCGGCCGATTTGCTTCAGCGGGGACGCGACATTCAACGACACCGTGGCGGCGTGGAAGACGCCCCAGCAGGTGCCGGTCACACTGAACTTGCAATCTCCTACGTCGGAGGTGGAGTTCTACGTGACGACTAGCGACGTCAATGGCGGTTTCTCCCTGCTCCGGATGTGGAGCACCGGTCCCAATACTGCGAAGTTTGTTATCTATGCGAACGCAAATACGACGTTGAGCTACCGATACCAACGGGGGGACCGGGATCCGGATGTGACACTAGGCGATTCCAGAACGCCGATCTATCGGACCATTGCCGTGGGATCAAGCGGCGCGGCTTCGACCGACACGGTCCAGTGGAGGGGGCAAATGATGGAACCGGCGCTCACTACGGTCAGTACAGGCATCACGCGCCCCGTCTCTGTACGTTCAGCGGCAACTCCCTTCCAATCCGGCATTTTCCTCACAGACTACTGGGTAAGGCCGCTCGTTCCGCTCGTTGCTCCGAGTGTCCAGCGGATCAAGAGTAAGAATGCTCAGTGGGTGCGGGTCTTTTCCCACCGTATTCTGTCCGATGGCAACAGCGGCCCGCGATTGGATCGAGGAGGGGTTTCCACCCCCGACCAGGACCTCGTGCGATATATCCGCCAGGCCAAGGCGGTGGGTCTCAATGTAGATCTCCGATCGGACCTTGCCGCAAATAGCTTCGCTGGCATCCACACAATCGCCTGGATCGACCAGTTTTTCGGAGAATTTCAGAGTTACTTACTTCACGATGCGAAGATTGCCCAACAAGAAGGCGTGGAAATCCTGGAGGTAAAGTCCACCGGCTGGCCGAACGAAACCTCAGCTACAAAAGCGTATATCAACGCGAAGTACAAGGCGTTAATCGCCGCGGTTCGGGCCAGCGGATACACGGGCAAACTGGAATCGGAGAAAGTTAACGCTCAGCCCGAATTCGATTGGTATGCGGACCTCGATTATCTAGCCGGTCCAATTTCATTTCCGGCGGGAATCACGGCAACTGATAGCGTTCAGGCGTTATACGACGCCGCGATATCGCAGCTGAACTCAACTTTTCTGCCGCTGTCGATCCGCTTCCATAAACCTTTCATCCTGACGCTCAATTTCAATTCCACGAATTTGTCTGCAACAGGGTTTTATAACCAAGACACTGATGTGGGCCATTTGGTTCCCAATAATCCCGCGATTCTCAGCAGCTATGACGCGCAGGCGCGTGCCTACCAAGCCATGGCGCTGGCCGCTGCCGGTATGCCGTGGATTCAAGGCGTGTTTGCCTTTGGCTACGCATACTGGGACATGGATGCCCATAGCGTAAGCATCCGGTCGAAGACCGCCGAGGAGATCTTGAGCCAAATTTACCAGCAGGTTCAGGCGAATACGCTGAGTGCGAACTGCAGCTATTCGCTGAGTTCGGGCGGGCAGATGATTCCGGCGGCGGGCGG
>JBEBFS010000039.1:0-37443 GCA_040081855.1 Bryobacteraceae bacterium
AAACAGCGGATGCACCTGATTCATTCCGGCGTCAGCCACGGCAACCGCGCCGCGGACACCCACACCGTTCACGACGGAATAGTAGTCCGGCAGGAACACCGCGATGTTGGCGAGTTTATCCGTGAACGGCGGATGATATTCCCAACGCAAACCGTAGTTGATGGTCAAGCGAGAAGTCACCTTCCAATCGTCCTGGGCATAAAACGCATAGTGCGTCGAGTGGCCGTTTGAGTCCGGGTTGAGCACGCTCGAAACCTGCGTGCGGTCTGGAACGCCGAGCAAGAAAGCGGCGTACGGGTTACCGATGATCGAGTTCGTGATCGAACCGTTGTAGGTGTAAGCACCAACTCGCGTTGTGGCAAATACGTTGCTGAAGTAGGCGGAAAGCATGCGGATGTCGCCGCCGAACTTATACGTGTGAGCGCCGGCATTCACGCTGACGTTATCCAGCAACTGAATGGTCTTCGAACGGCTGATGGAACTGGCCGCTGTCGTGGTGTTCTGAAATCCATTGATCACAAAGTTCGGCGTCGCGCTGCCGCCCGGAGGATCGGGGACAGCAACACCGATCTTCTTCACCAAATCTGCGGCATTGGCATCGGTGGACGTCAGGATGTAAACGTCACTGAGACCAACACGGAGTTCATTGACGATACGCGGAGTCACAACGAAGTTATGTGCCGCAGCGATCGTCATGTCGCGCTCGGGCTGATAGGCAGCGCCCACAGTAGTGGTTACGGACTGGGCCGAGGTCGGCGGGCTGGCGACATCACGATCCTTATACGTCAACCGCATGAAAGCCGTCTGGCGCGAACTGATGTTTTGATCGATACGCAAATCGCCCTGGTGGCTGCTGATGGGAACGGGCAAGTTGAGCGAATAGTTGTTCGCAATCGCATTCGGCGCGCCCGTATTCGGCAGCGGGAACAGATACTGGAGGGCATTCAACGCCACGGGCGAAATCCGGTTCAACGGGATCTGATTATTGGTAAACGGTACGCCGGTCAGCGGGTCCTTGATCGTCCCCGAATAGGCGGATAGGTCGCCATTACGGAGCGCGACGGAAGGAACGCTTTGATTGATGAACTGCTGGCGCGGGAGCTTCAGTGCCTCGTAGCTGGCGAAGAAGAACGTCTTGTCCTTGATCACTGGACCGCCGACGAAGCCACCGTAGTTGTTCATGATGGTTTTGCTCCGCGCGGCGGCAAATGGGTTCCGCGCGTTCAGAGACGTGTTCTGGAGGTTCTCGTAAACGCCGCCGTGAAAGGAGTTGCTGCCGCTCTTCGATACCGTAGTGATATCGCTGACGCCGCCGAACTCCGCCGCGTTGTTAATTTCACTCACGCGAATTTCAGCGATCGTTCCAAACGACGGGAATAGTTCGGCCGCAGCCGCATTAGTGCGGACGCTCATGGTGCTGATGCCGTCTACTGTTACCGACAACATGGAAGGCTTCGAGCCCGCGACCGAAAGGCCGCCGGCATTATCCACCTGCACGCCAGCCTGCGTCGTTAGAGTCGAAATCGGACTGGTAGAGCCCGCCGCGCGGGAGCCAATGGCCACCGGTAGATCCAACAATTCGCGGCCCGTTTTGGTTTCCGCGATGCTCGAGACTTCAGTGGTGATCACTGATTCGCTTGACGCGCTCACGTTCACCGTTTCCACCTGCTGTGCAACGCCCAAAGTTCCGTCAATGCGGACCGTTTGGCGCGACATCAAGTTTAGGCTCGGGAAGTTGGCTACCTGAAAACCAGGCGCTTGCATCGAAATGCTGTACGCGCCCGCATCGATGTTGATCAGAACGTAGTTGCCGTCCTTATCGGTAATCGTCGTGCGCGTGGCCGACGTACCGGTGTTCGTCAACGTGACGACGCAATCGGCAACCACCGCGCCGGACGAATCCTTCACCGTACCGACGAACGAACCAAAGGTGGACTGCGCTATCGCAGTGGAAAGAAAGAGCACGGCCATCACGGTGACAGCCAAAAGTGTGGAAATTCCCCGTCCGAACCAGCGAACCAAGGCCTCCGGCCCACCCTTTGGGGCGGCCACTGGTACGGACCTGTTTATTTTGCAATGGTATAACGTCATTCAGACACCTCACCCGTTAGTAACGATTTGGAAATCTGCCCAATGCGCGTGACCCAGGCGATTGGCAGAGAAGTATGGTGTAGCTGCCCAGACAGTAGGGCTAGTGAATCGGCGGGAACGAAAGCCGTGTCCCCTGAAAACTGGTCAGGAGACGAACGAGATTCCTTACGTTAGCACCCAAATTCCGGTGGTGTCTAATTCAACTTCGTTATCGAGCCCATAAGCCGCAAGGGAATCGGGCTTAAGTGGTTACGAGGAAAGGAAATATCGATTCGAAAGGAGAAAGCGACGAGCTAACGCCGCCGGAATACCCGTTTTACTTCCGGGGCAAACTCGCGCAATATGTTGAAGGCACTGCTTGTACCCAACTGCACACCAACCCCGCGCATCGTGTCGGATACGTGGCGATATCCTTCTGGCTGCCAAAGATCCGCGGTGAATTCCGCTCCCACTACCGCCCCTAACCGTGTAACGTGTGGCGTGCGATGTCCGTTGCGGTCATACGTAACGAAGTTCGCCGCAATGGCATAACCAAGGCGCGGGAAGAAACCGGTCTTCTTACTGGGGATGTAACGAACCTCGTGTTGCAGAAGTGCAGCGCCCAGAGCTTGATAACTCTCTTGAACCGCAAAACGCGCGGAACGATCGGCAAGGCGGCGGCCAAAACCCTCCATGCCCTGCCCCCACTGATAAGGGTTATTGGCCAACTGCCCGCCCAGCGCGGCTCCCGCGGAACGCCCCAGCGACATCGGACTCCAATACGCGTTTTTCAGATACAGGTGCCAGCGTTCCTTGCCTGTGAGCGGCCGGTATCCGGTGACTGCCGCCGGAAGCGGCGAAAGTGTCGTGTTCTCTATCCGTTCCGGCTCCTGGCCACCCGTACCGGACTCACTGCCAGTCTCGGTCGCCGCCTGTTCGCTGAAATCCTCGGGCTCTGCGTTAGCCGGTACGGCAAAAACGAGAGCGGTCGCCAAGAGGAGAAAAGAAACTGCAGTCCGGAAATGCATCTACTTCTTTTGATGGTACTGATCGGCGCAGCGATGTTTCATTTTTCACACAAAAATGCGTTCGCGCGCTGCCTCGGAGATGGCAATCACCGCTGGATGCTTCAGCTTGCGCTCGACGGAAATCGCATAGAACCGTTCCGCCACATCCGCCAGCCGCCCAATTGTCTGCACCTTGTAATGTTCTTTCACTTCCTTTTCGATCGCCGTCGGCCCAGGAAAAACGCCGATCCCTTCCTGCCCGAAGGTTTTGAGAAGGGCGCTATCTTTGAATTCCCCCGCGATGTTGGGGCGAATATCGTTCGTTTCGAACCACTGCTCCAAAGCGTGCCGCAGACTACTGCCGTCAATAGGCAAGAGCATTGGCGCGCCGTCCAGCGACTTCGGAAAATTCTTCGCGTATTTCTTTGCCAGCGCCGGTGCCGCAAACATCGTGACGCCGCATTCGCCCAATAGGTGATTGAACGCCTTCACCCGAACCAGCGGCGAAACAGGCGCGTCGGAGAGCACAACGTCCAGACGATGCTCAGCCAGATCGGCCAGCAGGCGGTCCGTCGTGTCTTCATGACAGATCAGTTGCACCGGCTCAGGCATCGAGAGCGTCGCGCGCAAGATGCGGTAGGCGATCAACTTCGGCACAAAATCGGCGATGCCCACCGTCAGTCTAACCGGGCGCCCTCGCGGCCGTCCTTTCAGAACGTCCTGCAATTCGCGCCCGAGTCCGAAGATTTCTTCGGCATAGCGGTACACAACCTGCCCTACTTCGGTGAGGGCGAGTCCACGCCCCGCGCGAGAGAAGAGCTTTTCGCCTAAGGAATCTTCCAGTTGCCGGAGTTGCCCGCTGATCGTGGGCTGGGCGAGTGACAGTTTATCGCACGCCTTCGTGATACTCCCTTCCTTCGCAACGGTCCAAAAGTAAAGAAGGTGATGGTAGTTCAACCATTCCATGCGCCTACCTCCAATTCTTCAGTATACATCGTATATTTCGATGTGTACCCTCGGTTCTTTCTATTTGCCGATGCTGTCAAATACTCTGAAAATGGAAGCAGCTGGGGAAGCGCCCCGCGGCTACTTCGCGCACGGACGTCAATGGGTTGCAACGCGGCGGCGCCCGTCAGAGAGTGGGTTCGGCAGAGAAAACATGCGGGTTCACGTACACGTACGGGGCATCGAACCGTCCCCGGAACTGTTGGCGTTCGTACAGCGGAGGGCTCAGTTTGCCCTTGGGCGCTTCAACGGGTACATCCACAGCGTTTCCGTGCGCTTATGGGAGAATCCCAAACCACCCGCGCAAAGAGGCTGCGACGTGCGCATCACGTGCAATTTCCATACACCGCTGGTCGTCCGCGCTCAGGAGGACTCGCTTTCCGCCGCCGTCATCCATGCACTGGATCGCGCCGAGCGCGCCGTTTCCCTGCAATGGCGCTCTCTGCGCCCATCTTCGCGCGGCGGTTTTTCTTTTGGAGATTAAAGGACCCCATTGGAGATCGCACCCGGGTGGAGCAATGTAGGTTACATTCCCGGCGAGTCCGGGGCCACACCCCACACGGTCGTGGGCTGGTTCCGCGCCGAAACACTCGTGGCGCCATCAATTCTGCGGCCGCGGACGATGAAGCGCTGGGGTGCCGGTCCAATATAGGTGAACGGATAACAGGTGATCAACGTGATGGACGGCTCGGGCGTCGGATCAAGCACGCTCACGTCGGTGGGCGCGACGATTCGAGTGGAATCGACGGAATAGCGATACAACCCCTCTGCTGTCCGCACACGGATTTCATCGCCAATCTTAATGTTTCGCAAGCCGCGGAAGTATCGGTCGCGATGCGCTGCAAGCGCGAGGTTGCCCTCTTTGCCCGGGAACGCAGTGCCAGGCACGTGTCCAACCGCCCGCCCCAGTGTGTAATCGTCCACGCCTTCCCGGACTACAGCGGAGACGTTCACCCGAGGAATCTCAATTTTGCCGATTAGATTTGCATCTTCCGCCACGGCAGCGGTAACTTTGGTGACCTTGGTTTTGCCGGCGGGCGTTCCCGCCCGTTCGCTGCTTGCAACGGTGCTTTCCAGGTTCTTGGCGGATGCTTGTTTCCCTTCGGTCCTGTAGTTCCTTGCCTGCGCTAAACGCTCGGCAAAAAGCCGTTCGGATTTCCTTTCATCCAGCAATCCGTCGGCGTAGCCGTAGCCAAACCACAAAAAACCCGCGAGACCGCCGCAGGTAAGTGCGTAGCTGGTGCTGCGAAGAATCCATTTTGCCAGCCGCGTGTCGATTTGTAACTTCATTGTGTTTCCTCAACGGACCACCCTGCCAGTCGCCACCCCATTTTGCGAGGAGGCAACGTAGTGAGTCCGTGACCGTACCTTCCAACGTCCTCTGCTCCCGGCGACGGAGATCTTAAATTTGCGGACGGAGTTATCCATCCGGTCGTCGGCAGGCGAAAATCCTAGTGTATAGCGGGAACGGATGTCTGCAGCGACTTGGGCCGCAAGTGCGGGCAGTTGGTCCCACTGCGTCGGGAAAAATGCTTCGCCCCCGGTAACACGCGCCAAACGTTTCAGGAATCGCGGCCGCGCGTCTTCATCACTTTCGTCGAAAATCCCAATCGTATAAATAGTCGCAAGCGAACTCTCCGCCGCCTCCAGCACAGCCTCGCGCGTCGCCGAGCTTGCGTTGTCGCCGCCATCGCTCATCAGAACGATCGCCTTGCGCTCGTGCCTGCCGTCCTTCAAATGCTCCAGCGCCTTGGTCAACCCGTCGTAGAGCGCCGTTCTTCCCCCAAAGCTGATGTCGACAAGCGCGCGTCGCAAAGCCTCCGCGTTGTCGGTAAACGGCATTCGGGGCGGGAGGTTCAAGGCCGCGTCATCGGCAAACGTAACCACATAGAACTCGTCGTTCTTGTTGCCGGATAACGCGAGACGGATCGCCGAGAGCGTCACTTCCTGCCATTTGTCCCGCATGCTACCGCTACGGTCCACCACCAAACCAATCGTAATGGGCTGCTCGCCTGTACTGAAGGATGTCACCGGGCGCGGCTTGCCTCCCGCCTCGGCAATCGAGAACTTTTCTTTTGACAGACCGCGAACGAAGCCGCCCTTCGTATCCTTCACCGCCACATCTACCAGCACCAGCGAGGTGTCGCTTACGATGCGAAACGCATCGCCTGCACGCGCGGGCTGGTCCGGCGACAGCTGCGCGGCCCATACGCCCGTGCGAAAAAAGGCAAACGCGGTCGCAAGCAGAACCGCTCGTCGTCCGCGCTTCGTCCAATCTCGTTTGCCCAAGGCCCAACTTGCGTATGCGCTCATTTTGCCGCTCCCTAACCTCTACCTCGTCACAAAGACTTCCAGGGCCTCTGCTCCGCTCCGGAGTGTCAGAGGCCCTGAACCATCGTCGCGCGCACAACTTACATTCGCCCCGCGATCCGGCGCAATCCCATTCCCGCGCACAAGGCGGCCGCGCTTGCCAGTCCCGCCAAGGGTAGAACCGAGGCTGTGGCAGGTAGTTGATCATGTGGCGGCGCGGCCGGTGGGGCAGTTGCCGGTGGTGCATTTTCGGTTCGCCCCTGAATTGATTGATCCACCATCGCCAGTTCGCTCTTCGGTAAATCGCTCTTTGCGTACAACGGCAGATCTGCGGCCTTCTCCACCCCCTTCTCGGTCACCATTTCCACCCTGGTTTTCTCAAGCGCCGCCTCTGTTTTAGCGTCGGATTCGAGGGCCGGTACATCACTGTGTGAAGCCTGCGCTATGCGAGTCGCAAACCCCTTGTAGTAAACGAACTCACGCCCGTCCACATCCCCTGGATAGAACCAAACGCGCAGCGGCTTCGGCTGCCCTTCGGCGATTTCCCAGAAACGGAACTCCGTTTTGTCCGTGGCGCGGTTGCGATAGTGGGGGATCGTCAGCATCGTCGCAATAACGTCATTTTCTTGCTCGTTCATGATCTGCACGATGTTACGGGCGCCGATATCGTGCAGACTCATCACATATTTGCCTGGTTCGAGAACCGCTCCCGGGACCTGAATCGCCTTGTGCACGGTCAGCACGGTCCGCTTGTTCCAACCGTCCGCTTTGGCCTGAGGCAGGAACGCCAGGCTGAGTCCAAACACAGTCATTGCCGCGAATGTCGTCTTCATGTCTCTTGCTCCTTTTGTTTTGAGTTATCGGTTTGGGCTTCAGGCCGCCAGTGCTGCGCTCGTCCCGACTCCGTCTCCGTTTGTCACACCCCTAATCTATGGAAATTTCGTTTCATCTACAAATAGATAGTGTCGATACAATACATCGATTTTGACGATGTGCAAGTAAAGGGGGCACACTGTATTTGCTTTCACGCGCGGGATTGACGATGTTTTGTTGCGCAGCTCTGTTCGCCGGCGAGCCGATGGTCCGCGATCAGATTGAGGCCGCGGCGTGCGCATTCGAAATCGTTCCCAAACTCGCTACGGAAGCCGCCGCCACCTTCCGGCGTTTGCGCTACGCGAATATTTTCCCTCGCCAACGCGACGGCTAGGCTCGCCGGACAAAGCTCCGTTTGATCGCGTTCTCTCACCGCAGCCCCACCGAAATTCCTAACGAGCGATCGAGCAACTCGCAATAGACTGACAAACTGATTGCACCGTAAGGACTTAGGTCCCAGCAACGTATCGTCGTGCTGGAAAAGCTCGCCGAATCCATTTCCCGTCAGCTGGAATTGCCCGCAATCGCACCGATGTGCGCGGCAAAAACCGTAGAAGCCGAACGGCATACCTAATTTGTTGGACGCGTTTATCGGCGATTTATCTACTTTTATTTACTCTGAGAGCGGATATGAACGCATTCCTAAGGCTGTTGGTATTCGTGGCCGCCATTCCTCTGGCTGGGCAAGAGGTGTTGTCCATTGACGAAGCCGTACGGCGCGCTTTAGCAAACCACCCGCTCTTGGCCGCGCAAACCGAGCGAATCGCCGCCGCCGGGGGCCTGGTTCAACAGGCTCGCCTGCGACCTAACCCCATCATTTACATGCAGAGTGAGAACTGGAGCATCACGGGCGCGGACCCGATTGGCACCTCCGTAAATTCCGACCAGTTCGGCTACTTCACGCAAACCATCGAGACAGGCAATAAGCGTCAACGCCGCGTGGAGGCCAGCCAGGAAGCCCAAAAGCTCACCACGCTCGAAAGAGAGCTGCTTGAGAAACAGATTGCCGCGCGAGTGAAGCAGGCCTACTGGGCCGCTGCGGGCGCGGAACGTATCCGGCAGCTTTGGGTGGAGCAGCAGGACAACTTCCGTCAGACGATCGAGTATCACGAGATCCGCGTAAGAGAGGGTGCTCTAGCCGAATCCGAACTGCTTCGCGTGCGCCTGGAAGCCGATCGATTTTCGGTCGCCGCCGCCTCGGCCGAGTTGGGGGCGGAGCGCGCGCGCATCGGTCTCTTGAAAGAAATGGGCGAGCTCGAGATACGGCCCATCATGCTTGCGACGCCGCTCGAGATGGCTCCGGTTTCCGTGTTGCCTGACGTAGCAATTGCGCTCGATCAGCGTGCCGAAGCGAAGATGGCACGCCAGGGAATCGAATTAGCCGCTGCGAATTTGAAAGTGCAACGCTCGCTGGCCCGCCCGAACATTGAGGCGGGATTTGGCTATAAGCGCAACTTCGGCTACAACACCCTGCTGTTCACCACACAGTTCGGGTTGCCCATCAACAACAAGAACCAGGGCAACATTCAAGCGGCGCTCAGTGAAGAAAAAGCCGCCCGGGCTTCTCTGGTAGCCGCCGAGGCGGTGGTTCGCGCCGAACTGCGCACGGCGGAGCGGGAACTCGAAAATAGGCGCAGCCAGTTGCAAAATCTGCTGGCCACCTCGCGCCAGCGGGCCACGGAATCGGCGCAGATCGCCAACGCGGCCTATCGCGAGGGCGGAGCTGATTTGCTGCGGCTTTTGGATGCCCAGCGCGTCCGCATCGATCTGGAAGTTCTGAACGCCACAACACTAATGGAATACCGGCAAAGCATTGTCGCGCTGGAGACAGCGATGGGGGTCAATCCGTGAAAAATCTATCTTTCGTAATTCTTGCCATCGCGCTTGCCGGTTGCTCGAAAGAGGCGTCCCCGCCAGAGAAGGCGGCTGCAACAAAGGCGCAGGATCCCACCGAGTCGAACATTGTGGTCATGTCTCCCGAAGTCCAGAAGGAATCGCGCGTCGAGACGATTGTGCTCTCGGCGAAACCACTGCCCGAAGTGGTTCGCTCCACGGCGCGCCTCACCAACGATGAAAATCGCACGTGGCGAGTCGGCTCCATCGCCGAGGGCCGCATCATGACCATCTACGCGAATGTCGGCGACGTTGTGAAATCGGATCAGATTCTGGCGCGCATGCACAGCCATGATATTCACGAGTCGCGCGCCGAATTCATGAAAGCCATGGCGGAACTGGCCCGCCGCAAAGGTCTTGTGGACTACAACACCAAGGTCCGCGATCGCGCGAAACGTCTGTACGATCTTAAAGCGGGTTCGCTCGAACAACTGGAGCGCACCGAGACCGATCTCCGCAACGCGGAGACCGACGTAAAGAACGCCGAAGTGGAAGTGGAGCGCTCGCGCAGTCACATCACGGAAGTTCTGGGACTGGAGTTAGACGCCGAAGGTCACGCTCCAAGTGACGAAGAAGATTTAATCCCCGTGCGCGCCCCGGCCGCAGGCGTCATCCTCACCCGCAACGTAACGCCCGGCACCGTAGTGACACCATCGACAGACCAATTCCTGATCAGCGATCTCGGCCGCCTGTGGGCGATCGCGGAATTGAACGAAGAATACCTGGGCAAGCTGCGCGTGGGCATGCCCGTTCGTGTTTTCGTGCAAGCGTATGGCACGGAACCTTTTAACGGCCGCATCGGCAAGATCGGCGACGTACTGGACCCGGCCACGCGCACGGTGAAGGTCCGTGTGGAGCTCACCAACGTCAAAGGCCGCTTGAAACCGGAGATGTACGCCACAACAGAGATCGAACTGGGCAGCAGCGCCCCTGTGATTACCGTGCCGGCCGAAGCCGTGCAGGAGATCCGCGGGCAATCCTCAGTGTTTGTGAAGGTGGCGCCGGATCGTTTTGAAGTGCGCCCCGTCCAAACCGCCAACTCTCTTGCGCATCACGATGTCGAAATTAGCGGCAGCATCAAGCCCGGCGAAGAAGTGGTCACTAACGCCGCATTCATCATGAAGTCCGAATTCATGAAAGCCTCGCTGACCGAAGGCGAGTAAGGGCCATTATGTTGAATCGAATCATCCACTTTCATCTCGAAAATCGGGGCCTTGTTCTGCTCGGTCTGGTCCTCGTGATCGGCGCAGGCGTGTGGGCGATGTTCCAGACGCCCATCGACGCATTCCCGGATCTGACCAACAACCAGGTGACCGTAATCACCGAATGCCCCGGCATGGCGCCGGCCGAAGTGGAGCAGTTGGTCAGCTACCCGATCGAAGTGGCACTAATGGGCATACCCAAGACGGAAGGCATCCGCTCGACGTCCAAGCTGAATCTCTCCATCGTCACGCTGGTGCTGGACGATTCCGTGCCCACCTACTTCGCGCGTCAACTGGTCAATGAGCGCATGCAGGAAGTCCGCTCCCGCTTGCCGCAGGGCCTGGAACCTCGCTTGGGACCCGTGGCGACGGCTTTCGGCGAAGTCTACCGCTATACCATCGACGGCGGCGGACTCTCCGCAATGGATCTGAAGACCCTGCATGAGTGGCAGGTGAAAAATCAGCTCCGCACCGTTCCCGGCATCAACGAAGTGAATACCTGGGGCGGCGAGACCAAACAATACATCGTGGAAGTGAATCCTTCGCGCCTGCAAGCCTATGGCCTGACGTTGCGCGATGTCTTTTCGCGCCTCCAGGAGAACAATGCGAACTTCGGTGGCGGCTTCATTGAGCACGCCTCCCAGCAATACGCCTTGCACGGTATTGGACGCGGACAATCACCCGCGGATCTGGAAAACGTTGTGCTCGAATCGCGGAAAGGCACGCCCGTGCTGGTCCGCGATGTCGCGCATGTCTCCGTTGGCGCAATGCAGCGCCAGGGCGCAACTCTGCATGACGGCAAGGGCGAAACGGTCTCCGGCATCGTCATTATGTTGAAGGGTGAAAACGGCAAGCGCGTGATTGAGCGTGCCAAGGCGAAGCTGGCTTCCATCATTCTGCCCGCCGGGGTGAAGATCAAAGCTTTCTACGATCAATCCGAGGTCATCGACCGCACCATCGCCACCGTTAAAAGCAATCTGGTCGAAGGCGGCGTGCTCGTCATGGTGATCTTGCTGCTGTTCCTCGGCAACGTGCGCGCTGCACTGATTGTCGCCGCCGTCATTCCGTTGTCTATGCTGGTGGCCTTCATCGGCATGAACATTTTCGGCATCAGCGCCAATTTGATGAGCCTGGGCGCGATCGACTTCGGCATGATCGTCGATGGAGCCGTCGTCATGATGGAAAACTCCATGCGGCGCCTGCACAAGCCGCGCGGGGATGGCAAGTTCCACCCCGAGGAAGAAATCACGCTAAGCGCCATGGAAGTGGGCCGCCCGATCGTGTTTGCGGTCGCCATTATCATTGCCGTGTACCTGCCCATCTTCTTCCTGGAAGGCCTGGAAGGCCGTATGTTCCGGCCCATGGCGATTACGGTTTGCTCCGCATTGATCGGCGCGCTGATCTTCGCCCTTACCGTGGTTCCTGCCGCGATGGCCATCTCCTTCCGCAAAGGCGTGAAGGAACATTCGGAGCATTGGTTCGACAGCATCCGCAACGCCTACGTTCGTCTGTTGGAAGTTTTGTTGAAGCGTCCGATCGCGACAGTGGCGGTCGCGCTCAGCCTCATCGTGGTCAGCGTCGGCTCGCTCGCCTGGATCGGCACCGAGTTCATGCCTCGCTTGGACGAAGGCTCCATTTTGATTGAAACCCGTAAGCTGCCCGGCATCTCATTGTCGGATTCCATCGCATTGAGTACGCGAGTGGAGAAAACAATCAGATCGTTTGACGAAGTGACCGGCGTGGTAACGCTTTTGGGCCGTCCAGACTTTGCGACGGAAGCGATGGGCATTTATCTTGCCGACGAATATATCGGCTTAAAGCCGCGCGATCAATGGAAAAACGCAAAGACCAAGGAAGAGCTGATCGACAATATGGCCGAGGCTCTCGCGAAGATCCCCGGCGTCTCCTACAACTTCACGCAACCGATGGCCATGCGGCTGGATGAGACGATCTCCGGCATCAAGGGCGACGTGGCCGTGAAGATTTTTGGTGAAGATCAAAAAGTTCTCGAAAGACTAGCCGAGCAAAGCCTGCGTGCTGTCTCCTCCGTCCCAGGCGCCGCCGACGCGCAGATGGAAATCACCTCGGGCATCGGCGAACTGCAAGCCCAAGTGAATCGCGCGGAACTCGCCCGCTACGGCTTGAATGTTTCCGATGTCCGCGAAACGATAGAAACCGCTGTCGGCGGCCGAGTGATCAATGACATGATCGAAGGCCAGCGCCGCTTTGCCATCGTGCTGCGCTTGCCCGCCTCCTACCGGCAGGACCCCGAGAGCCTACGCGAAATTCTGGTGTCGGCTCCGAATGGCGAACGCGTTCGTCTCGGCCAGCTCGCCAAGATCGAAGTGGTCCCCGGACCCGAGTTAATCTCTCGTGAAAACGGGCAGCGGCGCCTGGTGGTGCAGACCAACGTCCGTGGGCGCGACCTGGGCGGATTTGTCGCCGACGCCCGCAAGAAGATGGAAAGCACGGTGCAGTTGCCGCCCGGCTATTCGATGGAGTGGGGGGGGCAGTTTGAAAACCAGGACCGCGCGACCAAACGCCTGATGATCGTCCTGCCGATGGCGCTCTTGATCATCTTCGGCCTACTGTTCGCCACGTTCCACTCGGTGAAGCAATCGCTGCTGATTCTGCTCAATGTTCCCTTTGCGCTCGTCGGCGGCATTGCGGCTCTGTGGCTGCGCGGGTTGAACCTGAACTTATCGGCGTCGATCGGCTTCATCGCTTTGTTCGGCGTAGCAGTGCTCAACGGCATCGTGATGGTGAGCTGTATCAACCTGCTGCGGGAGCAGAGCATGCCCATGAGAGAGGCCGTACTGGAAGGCGCCGCAACACGCTTGCGGCCCGTATTGATGACAGCCTTGGTGGCGAGCCTCGGCTTCGTGCCCATGGCCGTGGCCACCTCGGCGGGCGCCGAGGTGCAGCGGCCGCTGGCCACCGTGGTCATCGGCGGGCTGGTGACCTCGACGTTGTTGACGCTGTTGGTGCTGCCTGTTGTTTATCCGTGGTTCTCGCGAACCATCTACCTCCCTCAAACTGCGGAGCAGGCGGAGAAAGCGCCGGAGCTGGCCTTGGCACACGAGTAAGGCACGGCGAAACGGGTTTGTTGCAGAATGAATACGCAGGGACCATCCATGCGAATTCTGCTCGTCGAAGATGAATCGGACGCAGCCGCGATCCTGGCGAAAGGCTTGCGTGAGCAGTCTTACGCCGTGGATATCGCCGGCGACGGACGCGAGGCTGTTGAGAAGGCTTCGTTTAACGATTACGATATCGTCATCCTGGATATTATGCTCCCGGATATCGACGGGCTGGAAGTTTGCCGATGCCTTCGCAAAATGGGATTAAAAGTGCCGGTGCTGCTGCTCACCGCGCGGATTCAAGTGAACGACCGCATCGTGGGCCTCGATAGCGGCGCCGACGATTACCTCACCAAGCCATTTCACTTCGGCGAGCTGCTGGCGCATATTCGCGCCCTGCTCCGCCGCGGACCGGAACTGCGCAACGCGACACTTGCCGTGGGCGATCTCACCATCGATACGCGCGCCCATCAGGTGAAGCGCGGGGACTCCGCGATTCCTTTAACGAGCAAGGAATACGCGCTGCTCGAATATCTGGCTTTGCGCAAAGGCGAAGTGGTTGGCCGAGCGGAGATCGCCGAGCACGTTTGGGAAGAAACGTACGATCCGTTCTCGAATCTAATCGAGGTGTACATACAGCGGCTGCGCAGGAAGTTGGATTCAGGAAGCCCCATCCGTCTGTTACACACTCGCCGCGGCGAAGGTTATATGCTGTCCTCGGAGCCTGAGATTCATGCGTAAAGGGAATTGTCGTTAAAAAGGCTCATGGTCAAGAAGGCTCATGTTTAGATCGGTTCGCTTCCGGTTGACGGTTTGGTACGTCGGCATTTTGGCGCTGGTGCTCATCGGCCTAAGCGCCGGCGTCTATGCACGCCTTTCGCACGATGCCTATAGAAAGTTGGATAGCGATCTCGACGCCGCCATTACGGTGCTCGACACATCCGTCCGCCATGAGTTCGTTGAACACGGTCGCAAGGAAGCCGCCGAGGCTTCGCTGCGGTTGGTGATGGACATGGTTTACCGCAACTCCTTCCCCGCAGGCGCGGCAGCTGTCTATGAAGGTTCGCGTTTGGTTGTATCCAAGCCCGGCGCGAACGGAGTAATTCCGGGCGTTCCTACCGAGCATCCGGATACTATCACCTACAAAACGCGGGAGCGCGACGGCGAACCGTGGCGGTTAGCGTATCGCACCATGCCTTTCGGAACTAAGGCGATGTACACGCTCATCGCCGAGTCCAGCCTGACACCGGTCCTTGAGGACCTACAGAGTCTGCGCAGAGCCTTCTATCTGGCAATTCCTCTGGCACTGGCGGCAGCCGCCATTGCCGGTTACCTGTTGGCGCGCAAGAGCCTGGCTCCGGTCGTCGCCATGTCGGCAGCAGTGAAACAGATCAGCTCGAAAAATTTGAACAAGAGAGTGGGAGGAGCCGACGCCCGCGACGAATTAGGAACGCTGGCGGCAACCTTCAATCAATTGCTGGACCGCATCGAACAATCCTTCGGAAATCAGAAGCAGTTCATGGCCGATTCCTCGCATGAACTGCGTACACCACTCTACGTCGCGCACTCCCTGGCCGAGGTAACTTTAGGTTCGAACGAGCGTTCGGTCCAGGAATATCGCGACGCACTGTCGACCATCGATGAACAGCTGATGCGGTTGTCACGTATCGTTGAGGACATGTTCACTCTGGCGCTTGCCGATGCCGGCGCTTACCGGCCGGAGATCAACGAGTTCTATCTGGATGAAGTAGTCACCGAGACGGTTCGCGCCGCACGCATCTTGGGGGAGCGAAAGCACATCGCCGTTTCCGCACCCACACTTCCGGAGCTTCTCTATCGCGGCGATGAAGGATTGATCCGGCAATTGTTGCTTCTGCTTTTAGACAATGCCGTGAAATACACGCCGGAAGCAGGCAACATTCAGGTGCGGTTCGACGACCGGGACCCCGGCCAGTTGCGGATCGATATTCACAACACGGGCGACCCGATTCCCGAGGAACATCGTGATCACATTTTCGACCGTTTCTATAGATTGAACAAAAAGCGCTCCCGTTCCGCCGCTGGGGGAAGCGGAGGCGCGGGACTCGGACTGGCGATCGCCCGCTGGATCACCGAACTGCATGGCGGATCGCTGACGCTCACCGAGTCTGGCGCCAACGGCAATGTGTTTCGCATCGCCTTGCCCAAAGTTCCCGCGCCCGTAACGCAGCCTGCGTAAATCAGGCCTCGATCAGAATCGAACCGAGGTTCGACACCCGCTTCTGCCCCTTGCGCGGATGTAATGGACCCACCACGTGATAGTTGAACTGGTCACCGGCAACCACGCGCCTGTGCAGGGCGAACACTTTGGTTTTCCCGGTAGAGGGATTTGTGGTCATCGAGCGGTCGAAGGGATCGCACAGGAAGAAAACTTCCCACTCGTTCTTGCGGTCCTCCGACTTCCACTGTGCCCCGCTGCTTTTCGCGATGGATAAATGGATCGTTTCGGGAACGGAACCGTCCTTGGCGATCATAATCTCAAGCTGCCGTTTTTGCGTTTTTGCTTTCGCGGCGGGCTTTTTTGCGGCCTTCTTTTTCGTTGCCATAAGGAACTCCTTAAATGAGAAATCCTGACGCAGCAACGGCCCGGACCGAGGCCCTGACCGGCTCACAAAGCTTACAGCACTTGATCCTCCACTACAAAGGGTTGATTTGTCGGGAGATTCGCCGGCGGCCGGAGTGTTTCCGCTCCGCTATTGTGCGAAACCGCTCACGGCTTTGCGCTCCTTCCGGGGGTTTCTGGTTTCAGTGCCTGCGCTATCTGCGCGGCGGGCCTGCGCTATGCTCGAACTATCGCTGGAATCAGCTCGCCTTGAAGCGATCTCCGTCTGCGAATCGTAGGATTCGCAATCCAGCTCCGCCACGGTCTTCCCGTCCGCATGTAGACCGCGCATTTCTGTAGCGTGGGCAACAATTAAGAGGAAAGGATTTCTATGATCCGGCTTACGGTAAACTCGGGCGCCAAAGTTTTCGATGGCGATCCGGAAATGCCCCTGCTTTGGTACTTACGCGACGTCATCGGAACGGATGGAACGAAGTTCGGCTGCGGCGCGGGCCTGTGCGGAGCCTGCACGGTCCACGTGAATGGGCGGGCGGCGCGCGCTTGCCAGACGCGGATGCAGACGCTCGAAGGCAAGTCCGTCACAACTATTGAGGGATTGAGCCCGCAAGGCAACCACCCCCTGCAAGCGGCGTGGATTGAACTCGAAGTGCCGCAATGCGGTTACTGTCAATCCGGCCAAATTATGCAAGCCGCGGCGCTGCTCAAGGACAAGCCCAGGCCGACGGATCGGGACATTGAACAAGCCATGCAGGGCAACATCTGCCGCTGTGGAACCTATCAACGGATTCGGGCCGCCATCAAACGGGCGGCGGGAGGCAAAGCATGAAGTCCACGAAATCAGCCGCTACGAAAGCGACCGCCACGAACAGCGTTTCCCTGGTGAACCGCCGGGGGTTTCTCGGAACGATGTTTTCCGCCGGAGCCTTCGTGCTTGCCGCGCGTGTTCCCGTGTTCGCGCAAAGCGCCGCCGGGGATTACCCGGTGGATCAAGCCGCCTGGCATCCGAGCGTCTATCTTGGCCTGGAACCCGACGGTACGGTTTTGATCGTCGCCCACCGTTCCGAGATGGGCACCGGCATCAAGACGTCTCTGCCAGCTGTCGCCGCCGAAGAACTAGACGCCGATTGGAAGCGCGTGAAGATCGTGCAGGCGGTGGGCAATGAGAAGTACGGCTCGCAGGACACCGATGGGTCGAAATCGATCCGCGAGTTCTACCAACCGCTTCGCGAAGCCGGAGCGGCGGCCCGCCTAATGTTGGAGCGTGCCGCCGCCGCGAATTGGAATGTGCCGGCATCCGAGTGCCGTGTGAAGAATCACGCCGTGGCGCACGAGAAGTCCGGACGCACTGCCGATTTCCGCGAACTGGTGGCGCTGGCCGCGAAACAACCGGTTCCCAACGCTGACGAACTGAAGTTCAAGCCGGAATCCGAATACCGCTATGTGGGTAAACCCGTGCAAACGGCGGACTTGAAAGACATCGTCACCGGGCACGGGAGCTTCGGCCAGGACGCCCGCGTTCCGGGCATGGTCTATGCGTCGATTGAGCGCGCGCCGGTTTTCGGTAGCACTGTGAAGAGTTTCGACGATTCGCAGGCGAAGAAAGTGCCAGGTGTTTCGCAGACGGCGACGATTCCGGCATACGCTCCGCCTTACGGATTCCAGGCGTTAGGCGGCGTCGCGGTGATCGCGGACAACACCTGGGCGGCGTTACGCGGCCGGGGCAAACTGTCGGTGGAGTGGAACCAGAGCGAGCACGCAGCGCATGATTCGGTTGCGTATCGCAAGCTGCTCGAAGAAACGGTTCTGAAACCCGGGCGCGTGGAACGCAATGAAGGCGACGTGGACAAAGCGTTTGCCTCAGCCGCCAAAACGCACGAAGCAGCATACTACGTTCCGCAGTTGGCGCACGCGCCGATGGAACCTCCCGCCGCGGTCGCTTCTTTCGAAAACGGCAAGGTGACGTTGTGGGCGCCGACGCAGAATCCACAGGCCGTGCAGGACACGGTAGCCAAGGCGCTCGGGATCAAGAAGGAAGATGTCGTCTGTCATGTAACGCTGCTCGGCGGCGGCTTCGGGCGCAAGTCCAAGCCCGATTACTGTGCCGAAGCCGCCATTCTCTCGAAGCAAATCGGCAAGCCCGTCAAAGTGGTTTGGAGCCGCGAAGACGATCTGCACTTCGATTACTTCCACTCTGTGGCGGCGATGTATCTGAAAGCCGCCGTCGATGAGAAAGGCCGTCCGACGGCATGGCTGGGCCGTAGTGCGTATCCGCCCATCGGATCGCAGAACGACGTGAAAGCGCGTTACGGCGGGCTGGGCATGATGGGATGGGCCGATGTGCCGTGGGAGATCCCGAATCTACGCACCGAAAATGGCGAAGCGGAAGCACACACGCGCATTGGATGGCTGCGCTCGGTGGGCAACGTTTTCCATGCATTCGGCGTGCACTCGTTCGTCGATGAACTGGCCGCGCAGGCCGGGCGCGATCGCGTGGAATATTTGCTCGAGTTGATCGGCAGCCCTCGCGAAATTGAGCTCCGTCCCCAGGAGACACGCAACCGTCCAAATCCCTATCCTCTTGATACGGCCCGCGTGAAACGCGTGCTCGAAATGGTTGCGGACAAATCGGGTTGGGCGAAGAAGAAATCGGGTAACGGACATGGTTTTGGGGTTGCCGTGCACCGCAGCTTCCTGACGTACGTCGCAAGCGTGGTGGAAGTGGAAGTGGACGCCAAGGGCAACATTCGCATTCCACGAGTCGATACCGTTGTCGACGCCGGCAAGGTGGTGAATTTTGAGCGCGCCACGGCGCAGTTCGAAGGCGCCGCCGTTTTCGGCACCAGCCTCACGATGATGAGCCAGATCACCTCAGCAAACGGCATGATTCAGCAGGGCAATTTCCATCAGTACCGTGTTGCCCGCATGAGCGAAGCTCCGTTGCAGACAAACATAACCATCTTGAAAAATGACGCGCCGCCCGCCGGTATCGGCGAACCCGGCGTGCCGCCGATCGCACCGGCGATCTGCAACGCTATTTTTGCGGCAACCGGAAAGCGAATCCGCGAACTGCCCATTCAGAAGTCGTAAATTTCCGGCACGCCCTTACCGAAACCAGAAGTAGTTCCTGCACGGTATGAACGCTCATTTGGCGGAAGGAATCCGGCTCTTCAATAACGGCGAGTTCTTCCGTTGCCATGAAGTTTTGGAAGAAGCCTGGGTAGCGGAACGCGGCGCGTTGCGGCTGTTTTTGCAGGCGTTGATTCATATTTCCGTCGGGTTCTATCACTACGGGCGTGGGAATCCCCTCGGCGCGGTTCGCCAACTGACGAAAGGCATCCACAAGCTGGAAGCATATTTGCCCCGTTGCGAAGGCGTGGACACCGGACGTATACGGCACGATGCAGAGGCAGCCCGCAAGTTGATCGGGACCGGGGCTCCGCTGGCAGCTTATCCGCAAATCAAGTCCGCTGCGGACGAATCGCCTTAGTCTGGTTCGTTTTACTTCTTCGGAGGCGGCGTGGGCCGCGAAAAACGGCTGGCTTCAATGTTCACGTTTTCCCTGAGGTCCGTAATCTCGATGGTCGAGTTGATGGTCGGCTCAACGCGCGCCGTGCCGGGTATGGAGCGAATCGTGTATGGAAACATCATGCCGCTCGGGGTCTTGCGGTAATTGTCGTAGTCGATCTGCTGAGGAAACAGACCGAGGGACGTTGGCAGGCTGGTCCACTTCCGATTCAACAAGCCAGTTTGGACGTCAAAGTACAACCTCTCGACGGTATCGCCCACGGGATAAGAACTGACGACATACGAATCGCGACCGTTGACCTTTTCGAGGCCCGTGACGGTCATTGAATCGTAGTTCTTCTGCAACTCGATGGGCTCATAAACATTCGCGCTGCGTCTTGCACGCGATTGATCCGGCTCGGGAAGGTTGTTTACGTTTCCGTTCGCCGCTTGCGCCCAGGCCATGGAGCCATCGAAGCCTTCCGCGATGGTGAACTTCTCCGTTTTCTGAATCATAACGGCGAGGTTCGGGGCCTTTTGATAGATCTCCACCTCGGCAGGAACGACAATCAGGCCGCCGGGGCCGCTCGGCAGATCGCGTTTGGCGCGGATCACGCGGCTGTTCACTTTGCGGACCGCGGCCTCCCCGCCAAGAGCTTCCACGTACTTGGAAAGTATCGATTCCACTGAAGGGTAAGCGGGTTTCGGGACCACCTCTTCTTCCGTGGGCAGTGCACGAACCGGATCGCCCGGCTTGCGAAGCCCGATCGTATCGGGAAGGATCGTGGTATTTACCGGATGCAGTTGGCCGCGGTGGCAGGTGTAGCACGTAACAACCTGGGCGCCGCCGAAGTACTTCTGGTTCATGTCGCGGACCATGGTGATCATCCGGCGTGCAATCTGCTTCGGCGGCTTTACGTCTTTCTCCCACTCTTCCCAGATATGACAATGAACGCAATCGACGCCCAACTGTGTGACCAGACCGTGCATGCCTAAATTCATCTGATCGGCACGCATGCCCGTCATGACTTTGATGTTTTTATACTGCTGCTCCACGGTGCGGAAAGAGGGAGCTGCAGGTGCCGGAGGCTGCGCGGATTGCTCCTGACCAAACGCAAGCGCCACAGTCCCAAGAACGGTCGCGAGGCGCATGGGCCGCTTCCTTCCCAGGGCCGCGAACGATTTCATCAAAGCCGAATTATTGAACGTCGATTGCATCCTTCTTCTCCAAGCCTCCGTCTTCTCCAAGCCTCCGTGCGGCGAATCAAATCAATGCGCCACCGGCGACCCAACCAGGCTGTTATAACGAGAGATTTCCGTCGGCGAGCAAATCATTTCGCCAATATGAAAATCCGCAGGCATCAGTTTGAACCGGACTTTGTCGGCCGCAACCCAGGGCTTCGTGTAATACTTCGGATCCGTCAGCGTAACCGTCCACTCCATCGTTTCATTATCGACGCGGTGGAAGCGCTCTTCCACTGCCATCTCGTCACTGTGCGGACGTCCCGCGTTATCCACCCACGTGCGTTCGTCGAGCCCGTTGGTGGTGGCAACAAACGTGGTGTCATCCATCCACTTGCCCGTCGAGTAGCCCAGCCAGCGTGGTTCGGGATTCGCCGGGTTCGGACGGCCGTCGTTCCAAATCACACGCCACATTTGATCGTAGGTATAAAGCAATGCCACCTGCTTATCGTTCTGCATAATCAGGGTGGTGCGGAGTTCGTAGAGATCCTGGCGGGGCATGCCTTGGGGGTCGCACTGGTTGACGGGATCGTTCGTCAGGGCAGCGGCCACCTCCGTGGTTCCAAAACCGGGTTTGTTCTTTTTGAATGCTTCTTCGCCGGCTTTTGTGAAAGGCAGGGCGTGCTCGGGTTTTCCATCCGAGGGCATCGCAATCGCTCCATAGGGGGAGAAACCGGTGGTCTCTGGTTCCCAGGTTCCGCTGATATCGTGCTTGGGCGCAGGGCCGGTGCCGGGTCCCCGCTGGGGGCGGACAAAGGCCTTACCCCACCCGTCGCGAATCCTTTGCGGTTGCTGCGGAGTGGCACTCTGCGCACTGGCCAACGGCGCGCAGATCATTCCAGCGATCAAAGCGGAGCCCCAAAAGGCGAATTTCACTTGCATCAAAAAATCCTTCTTTCTCAAATCCTTCTCTTGCAGGTGCAAACACCTGGAGTGAGGACAAGCGGCCATATGGCTGCTTGTCCCCGGAATGATCTAATGAAACGGCGTATGCGGAATCAGCGGATTTACGGACGGTCGGAGCCCAAGGATTCGCCGCTCGGCAGGATCAGCTGATGAATACGAGCCACCTGCTGCCCGTTCTTTGCGGGAATCATCGTGACGGTAACGGCATCACCAGGTTTCACAGTGTCTTTGCTAAAGCCCTGGCGCGCCAAACTGGTCGCGTTGCCGGTCTCGGCTACCCAGTGAGTAACCTTGCCCGAAGCGTCTTTCGAGTCGAACTTCAGGATCGTGTGCGGGTTCTCAAAAATCCATTCGACCGCCACGCCCTTAACGGTGATTTTGGTTCCTTCATCGTAGGCTGCGTTTCCATGGTGCGCCGCTAAGGGCAGCGAGACAGCAAATACACCACCGATGGTAATGAATGCCAATTTTGCGAGATATTTCATATAAAATGTCCTTCCTGGCTGCGACTAAACGTACTGCTGTTTTTACCGGCCAGCACGGCTTGACCGTGACTATGGCCGGTCCGAACCTAGTGATTCCCCGCTCGGCAGAATCAATTGATGAATGCGAGCCACCTGCTGCCCGTTCTTTGCCGGGATCATCGTGACAGTAACAGCATCGCCTGGCTTCACAGTGTCTTTGGTGAAACCTTGGCGTGCCAAACCCGTCGCGTTGCCGGTCTCGGCAACCCAATGCGTGACCTTACCCGACGCATCTTTCACATCGAACTTGAGAATCGTGTGCGGATTTTCAAAAATCCACTCGGTGGCAACGCCCTTCACTGTAACTTTGGTGCCCTCGTCATAAGCCGCGTTGCCGTGATGAGCGGCTGCGGGCAGTGTCAGGGTGAACGCGCCAAGCGCCAACGCCAAAATCGTTTTTGCAATCTTCTTCATGAAAGCGTCCTTTACTTCCACTTCCTTCCCCAAGACCGACCGGGGAACCATAAGCCACTAAAATAACGCGGCAGGAGAGCAAGTCCTGCGCCTCCTGCCGCGTCAGGGGTTTAGAACATCAACTTCAAACCAAACTGAATCTGGCGGGGATCACCGTTCAGTGTGGTGATTTGTCCGGCGGTACCAGCAAAGCTGGCGCCGTTATTCAGCAACGATTCATCCAGCCGGGCCGGCTGCGTGAAGAGGCCGCCACTCGGCTGCGCGAAATTCGCACGGTTCAGGATGTTGAAGAACTCCGCGCGGAACTGGGCGCTAAAGCGCTCGGTGATCTTCGTCATTTTCTGTAGCGAGATATCCACGCTACGGAAGTTGGGTCCAACCACCAGGCCGCGCGCCGCGTTGCCGAGTTCACCAACGCGAGGCAGTTGGAAGCACGCCGTGTTAATCCAGAACACGCCATTGCCCTGCTTGGGATTCGCATTCACCGGGTTGTTGTTGCAGCCCGGAGCGCTACCGACGTAGTTCGGACGGTTGTTATTCAGGCCCGTGGACGCAATCGGCACGGACGTGAATACGTTCGACTGCGGCTGACCATCACGCATGCTGATGATGCCACTGATCTGCCAACCTTCAATGAGCTTGTTGCCTTTAAAAGGCAGCAGGTAAACGCCGTTCATTGTCAGGTTGTTGCGGATCTGATAGCTGCACCAGCCGGTGTCACCGCTACGGTCATAAGGGTTCTGGAAACCGTAGTTGTTGTCGATGCCGGTGGAGCCGGACGCCTGATCGATGCAGGCCGAGTAAGTGTAAGACACCTGCGCCTGCACGTTGTGGCTCAAGCGCTTGTTTAAGCTCATCTGCAGGCCGTTGTAGTGTGACGTCGTATCGGTGGTCATCGCCAGCACCTGCGCAAAGTTAGTGTTGATGCGGGGGTTATAGGTGATGCCGCCGTTGGCGTTCAGGCTCGCGAACTTCAGGCCGTAGTTAAAGGCCGAGTTGACGACCGGCTTGGACGTGTTCATGTCGTAGTAGCCGATCAGGTGGACTCCATGTGAACCGACGTAGCCGATGGTGAGGAGCGTATTCATCGGCAGTTCGCGCTGCAGGAACAGGTTCCACTGCTGGTTGTAGGGAGTACAGCAGTTGTACGGGCTCCAGCCAAGAACCTGCGACTGCACCGGAGTGCCGGTCGTCGTGTCCGGGAAGGAAGCGTTCAGCGCCTGCACGCTGGCCCATGGCGGTGTCACCGTATAAGAACCACCGAACCAGTCGCGGAAGCCGAGCACAGTGCGGAAGATGCCGTAACCGGCGCGGATCGAGGTCTTGTGATCTTTGAAAGGATCCCATGCGATGCCGATACGCGGATCGAAGTTGTGCAACGACGGGTTGTTGATCGTCGTGTTCGGGATGCGCGTGAACCCGGTGGCTTGCGTTGCGTTCGGGAACAGCAACGGCATCGGGATAACAGCCGTTAAATTGTTGCGAATTTCGTACGGGTTGCTGGTCGGCTCATAGCGGAAGCCGAGGTTAACGGTCAGGTTGCTGCGCAGTTTCCAATCGTCCTGCACATACACAACGTACGCATTGGTCCGCAAGTAACGGCGCGGATTGGTGCCCGCAATCGTGCTGCCGTCGGCGAGTTTCGTGGACGGAATGGGGCCGTTGTACTGGCTGGCGGTCCCGAGCAGGAAGTTCGAAATGCTCGTAAACGTCCAGGCGCCACCACCGGGCTGGCCAAGCATGCCGATCTCCTGCAAGCGAGTGATCGAGCCGCCAAAACGGAAGGAGTGCGGACCCTTGGTCCAGAAAATGTCATCGCCAAAAGCAAACTTGTTCTGCAGGAACTCGACAGGATCATCCTGACGTGGACCAAGCGCCGGGCTGCTCAAGCCCGTGACGATCATACGGGTATCCGGAAGACCCGCACCGGCGGTGGCAAATGCGCCGCCATAGCGAATATCGGTACCCGAATTCTGCTTCGGACGAGAGACGGAAAAACGCATGTTGTTAATCAACGTCGGCGAGAAGATATGGCGCTCTTCGAGGGTACCGAACCAATTGAAGTTGCTCCCTATGTAGGGCCAGCCCGGAGCCGCGGCTTGGGGAAGCGGGTCCGTCAGCAGCGCCTGATCGGCCAAATAACGAAAGAAGACGGCGTCCTTATCCGAGATGGAATAATCGAGGCGGGCAAGGCCGTAGTTTTCAGTACCGGTTTGCGTGCCCGTGGCAAAGTAGGTGCCAGTTCCGGTGGGCAGTCCAGCGCGAAGAATCGGCACTGTGGGAAGTGGGTAATTCTTGTTGTAGAAGTCAAGAATCGGAAGCATCTTTGCCGAGATGCCGTTGTTGGCGCCGGGTCCGACAGGTCCATAGACGCCCTGCGCGTTGGGCACCAAGCCCTGACGAGCCTGGGCATCCAAAACGTTCCATGGCTGCGATTGGCCGTAGGCCTGCCGGATGGCTTCATAGTTCACAAAAAAGAAGATCTTGTCTTTCTTGATTGGCCCGCCGAAGGTGCCGCCAAACTGGTTCTTGCGGAACGGAGTTTTTTGGGCTGAGAAAAAGCTGCGCGCGTCAAAGTAGTTGTTGCGGATGAATTCGTAAGCGGAACCGTGGAACTGGTTGGTGCCAGAGCGGCTAACCGAGTTCACGACCGCGCCACTTCCGCCGAACTGTGCGCCATACGTGTTCGTCAAAGTCTGGAACTCAGCAATAGCATCCACACCCATCGACGATCCGAGAACACCCGAACCACCACCACGGTTCCATGCGTTCTGCATATCCGTGTTGTCCATCAGAATGGCCTGTCCGTTCGGACGCGAACCGGATACCGAGAAGCTGTTGGAGTTGCCGTAGAAAACGGTGCGGCTGGTGGAACCAACCGACTGCACGCCCGGTGCGAGCAGAATCAATTGCTCGTAGTTGCGTCCGTTCAGCGGCAGATCGCGAATCTGCGTTTGCGAAACAAGATTCGAAATCGCGGCTGACGTGGTTTCCACTTGCGTCACGGCGCCTTCGATGGTCACCGACTGTGTCAGTTCGCCGACGCTCAGTGCGAAATCGACGACAAGCTGACTGCCTACTGTGATATTGACGCCTTTGCGGACCGTGGTCTGAAATCCCATCTTTTCCGCTTGTACGTCGTATGGTCCGATGGCCAACTGCGCCACCCTGTACCGGCCCTGTGCGTCGGAAGTCGCCGTCTGGCTGATACCCGTGGCCGTGTTCGTTGCCTTTACTGCTGCATCCGGAATTGCGGCACCGGAGCTATCCGTTACAGTTCCCTGGATGGTTCCCGTTGTGTCCTGCGCATACGAAGGCGCGCAGAGGAACGCGGCAAACAAGGCCGCCGCCAAGGCAAACTTCAGTTTTGTCCAAACCTTCATTTGTTCCCCTTTTTTCAAATTCAATCTGGCTAGGATTGGGAATAGAGCACTCCCACCGATGAAAACACCGTGTGCGATAGTAGCGTCGATCAAAAAGTAGGGTCAAGCGAATGTTCAACTAATTGCCACGTCGCTTGCTCCGTTTGCGGAATGCCTGTTACATTTCAACGCGGGCGCATCCCAGTTTTTAATTGTTTTTTAGGCGCCATTATTTCTCCCAAGAAAGCCTTTGCGCTTTCTCATATTTTTTTCTAGTCCTTATGGAGGTAACAATGAGTTTCGGATCGAGACGCAGGGTCTTCCGATTCCCTGTGGTCGCGTTAACAGTCCTCATAAGCGTTTCCGTCGCGCCAGCGCAGACACGCCCAGCTCAGAACTCTGCCGCGGCGGAAAAGATGGTGTCCGAAAAAATCTTCAAGAACGTCACGGCATTGAAAGGCATCTCGCAAGAAGAATTCATGGCCACCATGGGTTTCCTGTCGGCGTCGCTCGGCATGAATTGCGTGGATTGCCACGTACCGGAAAGCGGCGGCGACTGGGCAAAGTATGCCGACGAAACGCCGCTTAAGCAGCGTTCGCGCATGATGATCGCAATGGTCAACGGCATCAACAAATCGTATTTCGCCGGCCGCCGCGTCGTCACTTGTTACTCGTGCCATCGCGGCACCAATAAGCCGCTGCTCACGCCGAGCATCGCGGAAATTTATGGCCCGCCGCTCACGTCGGAACCGGATACATTGATGCCGCAAGCGCCCCGTGGCATGGCGCCCGATGCCATTCTCGACAAATACATTCAAGCGGTTGGTGGCGCCGCGAATCTCTCCAAGTTGACCAGCGTCGTCGCGAAGGGCAAGTATCGCGGTTACGCGGATGATTCGGAATACCCCTTCGAGTTGTACGCAAAGGCGCCGAATCAGCGCGCCGTTGTTTTGCACGGAGCCGTTGGGAATCTTTCCACCGTCACCGATGGCAAAAGCGCGTGGCAGGCCTCGCCCGCCATCATCAGCCTGATCCCCGTAGCCGAACTTGCCGGCGGTGATCTGAATGGGGCAAAGCTGGATGCCGCGTTGCTCTTCCCCGGCCAGATCAAACAGGCCCTCACTCAGTGGCGCACTATATTCCCCAGCAACATCGGCGGGAAGCGTATGCAGGTTGTGCAAGGTACGGCCGACGGGCATTGGCCGATTAATCTATACTTCGACAACGCCACCGGACTGCTGACACGTCAGGTGCGTTTCTCCGACACGGTTATCGGTCTTGCCGCGACACAGGTGGACTACGCGGATTACCGCGACGTGGCCGGCATTAAAGTGCCTTTTAAGATCACGTCGAGCTGGTTTGATGGGCGCGTCGCGCTGGAGTTAACCGACGTCCAGCCCAATGCAGCCGTGGATGCTTCGAAGTTTGCGAAGCCTGCGGCTCCACCGCCTGCACCAAAAGCCTCACGCTAACCGATTTGCTCCCTGACGCAAGACACGAAGAGGAGAGCCGCTAACCGGCGGCTCTCCTTTTTGTTTTTGGCTTTGGATTCTTCACCGGCGCTGCTACCGTTAGTTGTCGATCCGGGTCCCGGTCCGCAGCGGCCGGTTGTGTCAACTTCTTCGAAATTTCCCGTGCCGCCCCCTGAACCAGTGAGATAATTCGCGGGACGTCCTGGAAGGCAGGCAACGTGCGGCTTCCCGCCGCGCTGACTGCCGCTCGGACATTCCCTTCCGGATCGAAAATGGGAGCAGTGACGGTTTGCGCATCCATGTGCGCCAACTGATCCGTGAGCCCGTAACCTTGCTGGCGAATCTGCACCAACTCTTCCAGCAATTGCTGCTTGGATACCGTCGTTTTCGGCGTCAGCTTAATCAGCGGAATACGATTCAGCAGCTCCTTCAGCGCCGTTTCGGGCTGATAGGCGAGGAGCACTCGTCCAATGCCTGAGGCATGCAACGGGAGTGGGGAACCGGCATCCCGAAGGTCACGGCTGGGATAATGCGGCCACCTCGATCGGCCTCTTTCGGCCATGTCCTCAATAAACTCAGGACTTTCAATGTGGTCGATAATCAACGCGCGGTCCCCTTCGAGAACGCCCAGAATAGCCGCCAGCCGCGTTTCCTGCGCCAATCTATAAAGAGACGATTCGGCGAGCGAATGAAAGCCGACCTCACGTAGCGCCGCACGTGCGAACGCCAGCGTCTTCAATCCCACCTTGTAACGCCCCGTAGTCGTGTTGCGAACGATATAGCCGTCCGCCTCCATCCGCGTGAGGATGTAAGTGCAGGTACTCCGTGGAATGTCCAGGTGGCGGCTCAACTCAGAGTTCGTCAGACCACCCGGTTTTTGCGCGAGCACCGACAAAAGCTCAAGTCCGCGCTGCAGCGAATTTGTTGCAAGGTCCTTCTTCATGGCATCGCCCCTTCGGCTGTGACGTCCCCCGCCATTGCCCTGCTTCGGGCTCGCACTTTCTAGTCAACTAATTGACTATACCCCTTGTCGTGTTATTTCGAAAGTGTTCCTGTGCGAAGGTAGTCCCCAAAAGATGTCTATGCAGAATAGTCAGGCTTGACTGAATTCAGTCTGAGTGGAGGAGGATGACGGGCCAAGGACCCTTATTCAACTAATTGACGAGAGGCTTGCCTTGGTCCCATTGGCTTGTTAACCTTGCCGAGCAAAGGCTTGGCCCTGACCTGGGGCAGCTATTTGCTCCGGTTCGATGTTCCGGTAGGGGCCTCGCTGGCTGTACTTCAAGGAGTGATCGCATGGCCAAAGTTTCGCTAAATGTTAATGGCAAGGCGCGCACGTTGGATGTTGATCCAACCACGCCGCTGCTGTATGTTCTCCGCAACGATCTTGAACTGAACGGGCCGCGCTTCGGCTGCGGGCTGGCTCAATGTGGGGCGTGTACCGTCATCGTCGACGGCAAGGCGGTTCGCTCGTGCGTGACACCGGTGCGGACGATGGAGAAAAAAGCCATCACGACGCTCGAAGGCTTGGGTACTTCCGCGAAGCCGCATCCGCTGCAGCAGGCGTTTATCGACGAACAGGCCGTGCAGTGCGGTTACTGTATGAACGGAATCCTTTTGAATGCGAAAGTGCTGCTCGATAAGAATCCGAGCCCGACGCTCGATCAAATCAAAGAACACATGGACCCGATCCTATGCCGCTGCGGCACGCACCCTCGCATCATCAAGGCCATTCAGCGCGCGGCGACCACGATGAAGCCGGCCAAGGCCAAGGCGTAAAGGAGAAAACCATGTTGAAGAAATCAAAGAAGACCAACAGCGGAATCTCCCGCCGCGAGCTCCTGCAAACTACTGGAGCGCTGATCGTCGGATTCAACATCCTGAAGCCGGTGGCGACCCTCGCCCAGCAGCAGGAAATCCCGGGTATCGCCGGCGTACCGGACGGTATGGCGTCGGTACCGTACGGCAATCCGGATTATCTCGATCCCAGTCTGCTCGATTCGTGGCTTTCGGTGAAGCCGGATGGCATGATCACCATCGGCACTGGCAAAGTGGACATCGGCACCGGTATTGAAACGGCGATGGGCCAGATCGCGGCCGAGGAGTTGGACGTGCCCTTTGAAAAAGTGCATGTCGTCATGGGTGATACGGCGAAGACGGTGGATCAGGGCCGCACGGCTGGCTCGCAGACCGTGGCTCGTGCGGGCCCGCAGGTTCGCCAGGCCGCGGCTGCCGCACGCATGGAACTGCTGAAACTGGCTTCCCCAAAATTGGGTGCGCCCGTTGACAAATTGACAGTATCCGATGGTGTTGTCAGCGTGATTGCCGATGCCAGCAAGAAGGTCACCTACGGGGAATTAATCGGCGGCAAGCAGTTCAACGTGAAGATCACGGCCAACGGCATCCAGGGCGCGATGGTGGTGGCTCCGGAAGTCAAGGCGAAGAACTACAAGGATTACAAGGTTGTCGGCAAGTCGATCCGCCGCGTGGATATCCCCGCGAAGCTGACCGGCGAATTCAAGTTCACTTCAGACGTGCGCGTCCCCGGAATGTTGCACGGGCGTGTGGTGCGTCCGCGGAACGTGATCTCCGGCGCGCCGACAGTGGATGACAGCTCCGTGAGTCACATCGCGGGCCTCGTCAAAGTGGTCAGGGAAGGAACATTCGTTGGCGTCGTGGCGCAGACCGAATGGGCTGCGATTCAAGCCGCAAAGGCGTTGAAGGTCACCTGGCCCGAGCCGGAACACAAACTTCCGTTCACCCGCGATGATGTGGCCACTTACCTCTCCACGCAGAAGAGCGCACGCGATGCCACGGGCGTGAACAAAGGCGACGTGGATGCAAATATGACCAAGGGCACGCGCACGTTCGAAGCGACGTACCATTGGCCGTTTCAGATGCACGGCATGATGGGTCCCTGCTGCTCGGTTGCCGACGTTCGTGCCGATGGCGCCACCGTGTGGACCGGCGCGCAGGGTCCGTTCACCACGCGCGACCGCATCGCAAGCCTGCTGAAGGTTCCCAAGCGCAGCGTGGTTGTGAACTTCAATGAAAGCGCGGGATCCTACGGCCGCCTGACGGCGGACGATACCGCCGAGGACGCCGCGGTTCTCTCGCGCGCGGTTGGCAAACCCGTTCGCGTGCAGTGGATGCGCGAAGACGAACACGTGTGGTCGCCGAAAGGTCCGCAGCAGTTGCAGACCGCGAAGGCGGCGGTGAATGCTGACGGCAAGATCATTGCGTGGGAATACATCGACCGCGGCTTCCCGTGGAGCGAATCGCAAGGAACCCCACAGTTGGCGGAACGTCAGATCGGCGTCAAGACCAAGTTGCTCGGCAATCCGAACGGCGCCAACGGCGGCGGTGAAACGTACGACATTGATAACCAGCGGGTCATCGGCCGCACCATCCCGTGGCCGCAAGACGATCCTTCGCCGATCCGCACCTGCGCGCTGCGTTCGCCCGGCGAACCGCCACGCGTCTTCGCGAGCGAATCCTTCATGGACGAAATCGCATCCGGCATGGGTGTCGATCCGGTGGAGTACCGTCTGAAGCACCTCAAGAGCAAACGCGTTGCGGAGCTGGTGGAAGCCACGGCAAAGAAAGCCGGCTGGACGCCGCGTCCTTCGCCTGCCCCGGAAACGCCGGGACCGATCGCCAAGGGCCGCGGTATTGCCGTCGCGCAGCGCATCGGCACCATCATCGTCGCCATCTCCGAAGTAGAAGTGGAGAAGGCCACCGGCAAAATCACCGTGAAGAAGGTGACCATCGGCCACGATTGCGGTCTGATCGTCAACCCGGACGGCCTCCGCGGACAGCTGGACGGTAACGTGATGCAGGGCATCAGCCGCGTGCTGATGGAAGAGGTTGTCTTCGATAAATCCGGCGCGAAGAGTTTGGATTGGGTGTCTCATCCAGTCATTCGCTTCAAGCAGGTCCCTGAAGTAGACGCCGTCATGATCAATCGCCCAGAGTTTCCTGCATCGGGCGCCGCCGAACCGTCGGTGGTTGTGATTCCGGCATCGGTTGCCAACGCCGTGCATGACGCGATTGGAGTCCGCATGCGGCACGTGCCGTTTACGCCGCAGAAGGTCCTGAGTGCCATGCAACAGAAGCTTTCCGCGAAAGCTTAAAGTTTCACATGCAGCGAAAAGGGGGGCAGAGCAATCTGCCCCCTTTGTCATACCTTTCGGTGAAAATTCGATTCGACAACAGACGACGAAAGCAGGACGATAGAAAAATGAGCAAACGCACCTTCACCGCCGCCAGCTTAGCGCTGGCATTGATCCTCGCGATGCCTGCCTCAGCACAACTTGCGAAGTTGGGACCAAATCAAAGCGTGTCCATGGGGCATCTGCATATTCGCGTGAAGGACACCGAGGCGGCGAAGAAGTTCTTCGTCGAAATGGGCGGCCACACGATCAAGAACGGCGGCCTGGAGCTGGTGGAATTCCCCGGCGTCTATATTCAAATGCGTCAGATGGAGCCGTCGGCCGGAACGGTGGGCTCGGTGGTGAATCACGTGGGCTTTGTTGTAAAAGACCGCGCGGCGTTCGCTACCAAAATGGAGGCAGCCGGATACAAAGTGGACAAGCCCACGGGAGGCGGGCAGTATCGCATGACGACCGCGGACGGCCTAAGCCTGGAGATTGTGGAGAACAAGGACATCGCCGCTCCCATTCAGTTTGAGCATGTCCACTTCGCTTTCCAACCCGAAGTCACCGCTGAGGTTCAATCCTGGTACGAACGCGCCTTTGGAGCAACCCCGGGTGTACCGGGCACTGCCGGCACGCGCGGCCGTTACAGAACGGGCACCGTCGCGGGCGGGGTTCTGACATTCGGCGAGGCGAAAGAAAAGCAGGAGTCGACGAAAGGCCGCGCCCTCGATCACATTGGTTTTGATGTGCCCGACTTGGCGGCAACATTTGCAAGGATGCAAGCAATCGGCATCAAGTTCGATGCCGAACCCAAGGTGGTGAACAACGGCCTCACCAAGAACGCATTTCTCACCGATCCCTGGGGAACCTATATCGAGATCACCGAGGGTATTGGGCCGAAGCAGTAAACGCGATTCCGGCGACGGCCTGCAGGTTACTGGTGCGGGCCTCGGCTATCGAGTATATGGCCACCCTCGACGCCTACTCTTACCAACTGGGCGCGCGTGTGAACCAGGTACTTGGAGAACAGTTGACGGACGGTGCACTTCACCGAAGACTCCGACACCGAGAGTTGGGCGGCGATCTCTTTATTGGCGCGGCCTTCCAGGATTCCATCGAACACTCGGGACTGCCGTTCGGTCAGATCTTCCCACTCCGGCACGGCGGATGACCTTATTTGACCGGATGCGGTCACGTGTGGCCAGTCCTGTCCTTTGATCACTTCGCGGATCGCCGTAATGAGGTCTTGCGTATTGGAGCGCTTCCACACCACGCTGACCGCGCCGGCGTGCAGCAAACGCTTGGCAAGTGCGTTTCGGACCGCACTCGCGATCACGATCACCGGAATGCCCAGCTCCTGCATCGTGCTGCATTGAACTGATTGCAGAGCGGCATCGCCCAGATCGCAATCCAGCAAGACGACATCAACAGGGTAGTGCTCCACGGTTTTGCTGAGCCGGCTACAGCTACTGGATTCCAGGATGTGTATGTCGTCGAAACGCGATTCGAGCACACTCTTCAAGCTTTCGCGAAAAAGCGCCTGGACAGACGCAAGTAAAATTGTTATTCCACGGGTGGCGGGTATAGGAACCGCGCTATTCAGGTGCCCGCTAGGGGGGTACGTCACCAGACTGGCCATTGATCCTCCGAAAGTGTTGCGTACATCTTCTATATGTTTGGCCGCTTCACTGGCGCCTCGTCGGGGATGAGTACCGCGAGGACGTCGCTGCTTTGCTCTGTATCCAAAAACTAGGCGAAATCACCTAGTAGCCGCTTAGTATGCACGTAGTAGGCCAAAGCAAAAAGCCGGGGGATCAAAGGGAGGTGCGCAACGTTATGGGCGGGTCGTTCTGCGGGAGACGACGAGACTGCTGCATCGAAGTACTTAAAATGAGGCACTTGGACGACTTGGATCAGGCGAAAGTCTCCGAATAAGAGACAACGAGGCGAGTCGTCAATAGGTGTATCCATGTTGAATTACGAGGACTCTCGTCGTTGAGGGCGACCAGGGCCTATCGCGCTTGGTCATCCAGCGACTCGCGGGTGACGGTCGTGTTATCGAAACCGCGCACACCCCGGCCTTTGATGCTCTCGCGCCGATCTTGCACGGCAACCTGCCGTCACGTGTAGACAGGAAAGGAGATGCCCGAGTAAGCGATTCACGGAAACAGCCACAGACGTGACGATCCGTTCATCAGATCAACGCGTGGCGATTCTGAGAAGTTGTTGGAACGAAACGGTTACGAGCGGGGCGGGTTTGGGAGAGGTTGCAAAGAAGGGGAATAACTGAAGTAACGGGTAATGAGGGGACGACGTTATTTCTCGATCAGTTGGGTAAACTTAATTACTTGCTAAGGGCAGACAAGTTGGGACGTGTTGGACTGCATTGTCGTCCCCGGCTGAGAATCCGCCTCGAAGGCAATGGCTGTAGCACCGGCCGAACCACACAGAGTGTTTTGCCGGATGTTCATCCCCTGGGATGTTCCGATGGCGATACCTGTCGAGAAGAATCCTCGAATAATGTTGGCCTCGACGAGAGTATCCTTGCCGCTGACCTCAATACCGTAACCGTACCGGCTGGTCGATGGATCGGTGGCTGTGAGTTGGTTACCGCGCACGACAGTGGAGCGCCCACCATCGGCGACAATCGACAATCCAAAGGTGTTCCAGAAGGGCGCGAGAAAAGCACTGAAGGAATTGTCTTCGACAAGCAGTCCGACGGTGTTGGCACCCTGAATTTCGATCCCCATCCGGTGAATTCGTACACCCGTATTGCGCACGATGGCTACATTCTCATACGGCCCTGCGCCGTCGAAGTGGATGGATATTGCTTGATTGATCGTGTCGAAAACGTTATCAGCGATGGAGACGGAGCTGAGATCCCACGCCTGGATTGCATTTGCCGTGCGGTCCGTCGGATCGATCTTACCGGCTTCGAGAATATTCGTGAATCGGTTACTCTCGATCGCGGAATGGGCCATCCCGCCGGAGATAAACAATGCGTTATGGGTGGTCCAGTTGGGGGAGTCGTTAAAGATGTTCTGAAAAACGCACGAACGGATTGTGATATTTTCCGCCGGGCCGCTGGTGCTGACGAACTCTATTCCGCTGCCATTGAACACCAGGTTATCAATGGCGATGTCGCGTCCGTTGGGCACCGAAAACGCGAACGTATTCGCCGGGGCCAAAATCACTGCTCCAGCTTGGCCGGTATAACGGCGGTTCGGAAGCAGCACGACTTTCGTGAGTAGTTTGTAGCTGCCGGCTGGAAAGAGAATTGCGTCGCCGGGCTGCGAAGTTTTGATCGCTTGCGCGATGTTCTGGCTATCGTCGGCGGTGCCGTCGCCCTTCGCCCCGAGCGCTTTAACGTCCAGTGTCGCGCCGAATAGAGGAACGGAAATGCAGAGCCATCCAGCGATGAATATATTTTGAACGCAGATTCGATTCATTTCGGCTACTTCGCGAAACCCGCGGCCATGGTTCGCTCGCCGGGCAATGGTGAACAGATCGGAATTGCCGGTTTGGCCACCACTTCAGCGCCCGGAGCCACTCGTTGCGCCATTCTCCTGATCTCGTGTTCGTAAAGCGGATTGAGGGTGATGATGACATCGGCTCCAATGGAGCCGAGTGATTCCGGGGCAAGAAGCCGATGTCCGGTGCCCGGCAGGAACGTGCCGCTCTTTCGAGGGTTACTGTCGATCGTGGCCGCGATACGCTCGGCTCCCGGCACCGTGTTCATGAAGGTGACGGCCTTTGCGCCAGCGCCCCAAAGCACAACCGTTCGGCCTTCCGCGTGTGCGTATTCGAGGAAACGAGCCCACTCCTCGACGCCGGCGCGGAACTTCCACCGAAAGCGCTCAACGGCGCGTCCAACCTTTTGAATATCACCACTGTTCTGCGAGGCTTTTGGGGCGGATGAACGGCGGGGACATGCCTCGACGGCGAGAAATTGTCCGCCATACGTGGGGCTCATGCGGAGCACAGAAAATCCGCAACTCTCCAGAAGGCTGGAAAGAGAGGTCGAAGTGAAGTAATTGCAATGCTGATAGTGGATATCCCAGGCCGTGGGACCGGTGAGCACCGCCATCGCATTCGGAACTTCCAAATATATTGCCGAGTTGTTCCCCTCAGTCAGGTTGGCGCGCATCGCATGGAGTAGTTCATGCGGATTTTCCAGATGCTCCAGCACATGACGGCAACATATGAAATCCGCCGGAGTTCCGCCCGCACGTTCGTCATAAACGGACTTCACCAGGGAGATGGACTCCGCTTCGTAGCTTTGGGCAAGGCTGGGATCGAAGCCAAAACCGCGATTGTTGCCATCTGCGCAGAGCAGCTTGAGAAACTGGGCGTCTCCGCATCCCACTTCAACTACCGTTTTTCCGGAAAGCGAATACGACTGGATGAGATGCCCCGCAAGCTCGTTCAAGTACTCGCAGAACACTGATGAGTGTCCCAGCGAATTTTCATAAGTGTTGTCGTAGTTGACTTGCGCCGAGTTAAACGTGGTGTTGTAGATCATTCCACAGTGCGAACAAAACGCCAGTTCTACTCCCGCTTTTGGAGCGGCGCGAGCCGACTCGGCATTGGAATACAACGCAAGACCGTTCACGGGTAGATTGTGAAGCGTGAGAAACTTTGACGACAGTTCGAGCCGGCAGACGGGACATGGCCTGGGTATAGGTTGAAACATGGGGATCCTCCGAATGAAATTCGCTTTTCGCGATGGAAACGACCATTAGCGTTTGAAGATGAGGAAGAACTGAAACGGCAGGGACTCGAACTTCTGATCGAGACGAAAGCCGGCAGCCGCCATTTCTTTTGTGACGGTGGCTTCGGAGTTGCGCTGCTCCGGGGGCAGCCCAGCAGGCGGCGTGCCTTTGAAGAAATCAATCACCACGACGCGGCCTTGCGGCTTCAGCAGATCTGTCAGCGACCGGAAGAAAGCAACATGGTCCGGAATGGTATTTAGAGTGTCATAGACAAAGACCGTATCCACAGGGCGCCCTTTGGACTTCAGCGCCGTTACGTCGCCGTTGACCGGAATCACGTTGAAGGGCAACTCCTTGGTAGCCGCATCCAGTGCCCGGCCGGAATTCACAAGATAAACGTTGCTCGTCAATCCGGTCATTTGTCTGGTGAAATATGCGTCCGAATCCCCAAATGCAGCCATCAATTCGGACGGACTCAGATTCAGCGCCGAGATGACCAGTGACGGACGCTGCCACGATTCTCGGGACGCACTGGCGGTATAGCGGCTATAGAATGCGCGGGCTGCGCGATCCTGTTCGTTGCGGTCGTCCTTGTTGCCGTCGAAGGTCACCGATTGGGAATATGCGGTGATCGCAAAGGCCAAAAGCATCAGTTTTCGTTTCATGCACCCTCCAAAGGTACGCGTAAATCAGCGCACAGATTCAGCAGGCAGACTGCTG
This sequence comes from Bryobacteraceae bacterium, assembly GCA_040081855.1. Taxonomy (GTDB): domain Bacteria; phylum Acidobacteriota; class Terriglobia; order Bryobacterales; family Bryobacteraceae; genus Palsa-187. The sequence goes on from JBEBFS010000039.1 coordinate 37,056, forward strand.
TGCGACTTCAAATTCGAGGACGTCCCGCTTGCGGGTCATGATCCAAGCCTGCGTGAATTGAGCTACACCAGTGACAAGAATTGCGGTGGCGGCCATCGCAAATGCAATTCCGTTCAAGCCGTACGGCTTGATCAAGACAATACTGAGCGCGATAAGCACGATCGCTCCGGCAGTCAGCGTGACGGCTTGCACTCCTACTTTTTCGAGTCCTAAGAGAAAATTTCCCACGGGCGTTATTGCCGAAGTCGCGACCGAGTAAATCGCGAGCCACAACAGCAATGTCGTGGATGTGTCAAGGGCGGAGCAAAACTAGACCACTGGGGCGGAGAGAAAGTAGACCACCTCAGGGGGTGGGAGAGGCCGTGGTTTGAAGGATTTACAGGGGCGG
>JBEBFS010000040.1:0-37051 GCA_040081855.1 Bryobacteraceae bacterium
CCCCAGCACCCGCGCCATCTCGGCCCACGCTCGACCAGCAGGCCCGGGAGGTGCTCGATGAGGTCTTGCAGGGAAACCTTCCCTCGCCAACAGATGCCGACATCAGGGCCGAAATAAACCGCACCAACGAAAACGTAGGCGAAGACGCATTGAGCTGCTTGGAGGACAAGCACGGTGTCAACGGGTCGCAGGACGCCATTCTCAATACCTGTTCGTTTAGGATCGCCGTGGCCTGGTGCGTTGAAGGGGTCGACTGCAAGCCGACGTTTTCAAACATGAACAACATGAACGCCTGGATAGACAAGTCAAAGCCGGCCCCATATCTTCTGATTAGCGGGACTGAAGGCAAGATCGCGCGCAAAGTCTGGAAAGCTGCATGCAAGGGCATTGACAGCATAGTCATTGAGAGAGGTGGCGAGCCGTACTATTTTCATTGCGTTCCGGGGCGTCCATGACACCAACCAATCAAGATTGGTACGTGCGGGCGCGGCTTGCGAAAGCGATCGCGGTGGCGCTCGTTGTCGCCATGCTGGGTTCGGCGCGGTTGGCTGCGGCACCGCTGCAAGTGGCGGCGGCCAAGCCCTTCCCTGAAGAGCAGGTCATGCCGGACTTGATCCGAGCCTGTGCGCCCTATATCGGAGGTGCACTGCAATTCGTTCGGCGCTCGAGTACCGTCAGCCAGTTTGGGAAGCCGACCCGTCCGGTCAATGAGGAAGAGGCCCGCGCGTCGATCATGCGCGACATCAGAGAGGTTGCGTTTGTTTTTTCCCGGGACCAACTGGCAGGCGACGTTGTGTACTTCAGGGAGGAACTGAGGAGGAGGGGGCGCGCCTGGCCATCATATGGAATGGGTGCGACTGCGTTTTCTGCGTGCCTCAACAAACGTCGAATCGATCAAATGGACGGCAAGGTTGTGATCGGGCTGCGAGGTCGAAATTGAAATCGCGGGGACGCAGGCTTCGAGGAAAACCCGGACAGGCGGATGACTACACCCCATAGCTGAGACAGAAAACCTAGTGACGGTTATCCTTTTGCTACTTGGCTAGTGCGCCTGCCCGCGCACCGGCTTCTCCCCTCACGCGCTCCGCCGCACCACCAGATCCGCCAGTTCCCGCAACCTCTCCGCGCTTGCACCGAAGGGTTGCAAAGCTAAATGCGCGGCGAGGCGCTCTTCTTCGGCCATCTCCTTGGAACGCTCAATGCCGTACACGGCCGGGAAGGTGATCTTATGCTGCGCCGCGTCTTTGCCTGCGGTCTTGCCGAGTGCTTCCGAAGATTGCTCTACGTCCAAAATGTCGTCGACAATCTGAAACGCGAGGCCCACGTGCGTGCCGAAGTCCGTGAGCGAGGCCAGCTGGGCGGCATCGGCTCCGGCGTAGATCGCTCCGAAGCGGACGCTTGCGCGCAGTAAAGCGCCGGTCTTAGCGCGATGGATGGATTCGAGAAGCGCGGCCGTCGGATGCTTGCCTTCGCCCTCAATGTCATTCACCTGTCCGCCGATCATGCCGCCGACGGTGCCCGATGCGGTGGCCAGTTCCCGTACCAGATCGATGCGGCGCTCGGCACTCACTCCCGGCAGCTTCGCCAACACTTCAAACGCAACCGTCAGTAGAGCATCGCCCGCGAGGATCGCCATCGCTTCGCCGAAAACCTTGTGGCTGGTGGGGCGGCCGCGGCGCAGGTCGTCGTTATCGAGCGCGGGAAGATCGTCATGAATCAACGAATAGGTGTGAATCATCTCCAGCGCGCATGCGGCGTCTTCGATGCCCGCCGGAGCGTCGGAAACGGCTTCGGCCGCGGCGATGGCGAGCAACGGGCGAACGCGCTTGCCGCCTGCAAACAGGCTATAGCGCATCGCCTTGTGAATCACCGGCGGATCTTCGGTCTCCGGAGGGGTCCAGCGGTCCAGCGCGGCATCCACTGTTTTTTGCCGTTCGGCCATGTATTCAGCAAGTGTCATGTTTAATTCGCGTTTCGTCTGCGCCTTTGATTTGCGCCATGCCCAATGTGGCGCGGTTCCTTCGCTCGGCCTTTTTCCATTGGCCTGTTGGATCGGCTTGGCCCATGGGCCTTAGCCTTTATACCAGGGCTATACCAGGGCCTTAGCCTGTATCAGTTCTTTTCCGTACGAAACGGTTGCGGCTGGAGCTTATCGCCCTGCGACGAGGCCCGCTTCATGAGGATTTCCACGCGCGTTTCGGCGTCTTCCAACTGTTTGCGGCACGTTTCACTCAGCTTCATGCCGCGTTCGAACAGTTCGATGGCGCGCTCCAGCGGCAAATCGCCGCTTTCCATCTCTTTAACGATGGATTCCAACTGGTGGAGCCCAGCCTCAAACGTGGCCGGCGTTTCGGCGCTCGCCGCGGATTTCTCTTTGTCTGGCACGGTAGAACTATTCTAACCACAGACGCCTACTTCCTTGGTCCGTTCCCTCGTTCCCGCGAAACCCGGACCCCATTGCCGCCGTCGATGATAAGAGAGTAGACTCAGTATTAGGTGGTTCCAGCTATGCAATTACGATGGTTACTCACTTTCGGGGCATTGTGTGCCCTGTCAGCTGTCCCAATGTCGGCGCAAAAGGACAAGACCGTCGCCAAGCCGATGACGGATAAACAGAAGCGGCAGCAAGAAGAGAAGCTGCGCAAGGAACTACAGTCCCCGTTCAAGAAGTGGCTGGAGCAGGATGTCGGCTATATCATTGCCGACGACGAGAAAAAGGCTTTTAAGGGTCTGCAGACTGCCGAAGAACAAGAACAGTTCATTGAGCAATTCTGGCTGCGTCGCGACCCGTCTCCGGACACCGAAGAAAACGAATACCGCGAAGAGCACTACCGCCGCATCGCCTACGCCAACCAGCACTACGCATCGGGCATTCCCGGCTGGAAGAGCGACCGCGGCATGATCTATATCAAGTACGGTCCGGCCGATGAAACGGAAACCAATGCAGGCGGCACCTACCAGCGTCCCATCGAAGAAGGCGGCGGCACCACCAGCACCTATCCGTTCGAAAAGTGGCGTTACCGTTATCTGGATAGCATCGGCACCAACGTGGAAATTGAATTCGTCGATCCCACGATGACCGGCGAGTTCCACCTGACGATCGATCCCTCTGAAAAGGACGCGCTCGCCATGGTTCCGGGCGCCGGCTTGACCATGTGCGAACAGACGGGCCAGTGCGACAAGACCGCACGTTTCCAGCGCACCGACGGCACGCGGCTCGGAACGGGCAGCATGGCGCTTCCGAACAACATGAACCAGTTCCAGCGCATTGAGCGTCTGGCCAAGTTGCAGGCTCCGCCGCCGGTGAAATTCAAGGATCTGGAAGCGGCCGTCAACTCGACGATCAAATACAACCTGCTTCCGATGCGCGTGCGCGCCGACTATATCCCGATTACGGAAAACTCGGTGCTGACGAACGTCACCATTCAGTTCGAACGCAAGGATCTGCAGTTCAAGCAGAAGGCCGGCCTGGCAACCGCCACCGTCAACATCTACGGCCGCATCACCTCCATGACGCGCCGTCCGGTGAACTGGTTTGAGGATACAGTTGCCGTGGACGTTCCCGCCGACCTGCTACAGGAATCGGTGAAAGGCGTTTCGATGTATCAAAAGACGATCCCGCTGCCTCCGGGCCGGTATCGTCTGAATGTGGCAGCCAAGGACATCGTGGGCGGCAACACGACGAACTATGAGATCGCCCTGGATGTTCCTCGCCTGGACGACGACAAGATTTCCCAGAGTTCACTGATCCTGGCCGACGTGCTCGAGAAGGTGCCCACCAAGAGCATCGGCACCGGCCAGTTTGTGATTGGCACCTCGAAAGTGCGCCCGCGTTTGGGTGAGTCCTTCCGCCGGGATGAGCGGCTTGGCATTTACATGCAGTTGTACAACTTCGAGGCCGACGAGAAGACGAAGAAGCCGGATGGGACGATTGAATACGAAATCGTCAAGAGCGGCAGCAACGAGAAGGTGTTTGAATTCACCGAAGAGCTTAGCGCCATGTCCGGTGGCGCGGCTCAGTTGGTGATTGAAAAGCTACTGCCCCTCAAGAACCTGGAGCCTGGGCAGTACACGCTGAAGATGAAGGTGGTGGACAAGAAGAGGAATCAGACCCTCACACCGTCCGCCGCGTTTACGGTAACATAGCCAGTGGCCCCAGCCAGGACGCTGGCTAGGGGTGATCCAAACCGGCGACGTAAGCCGGATAATCGATGCAAGCCCGGCTCCCCAGCCGGCTACGAAGATGAGACCGGCAAGGTAGCCGGTCAGCGGGTATTAGGTATGGCCCAGCCGTTAGCCCGATTGCGCACATCTTGTGTCCTGTTTGGCGCCCTCTGTGTTCCGGGATTCGCTATCGCGGCGTCCCCGGCGGGGCTCTCCGGACAAATCATGGGACAGGTACGAAATGCCTCTGGAATCTCACAGATGGGGGCAAACGTTTACCTCTACAACCGTTACGAGGAGTTGGTCCGCCGCGGCTTCACTTCGGAACAGGGCCGCTTTGCCTTCGATTCGCTGACGCCGGACATTTACTCCCTCCGCGTGGTTCTGGCTAGTTTCGTTCCCGCCGAGAGGCGCAACATTAGTGTGTTGCCGAACTCCGAGAGCCGGTTGGACATTAATCTATCCAGCGTCCTCAGCACAGTCGATCTCGCTTCGCCTGCCACGATTCGCGGAACTCTGATGACCGACGATTGGAAGTGGGTGCTGCGCTCCTCCCAATCGACGCGCTCCATCATGCGGTATGCACCTGAGTTGGGGAATCCTTCGGGGACGTCTTCGTCGGAGCACTCGCAGACGGCGTTTTCGAACACAACCGGCCTCGTGAAGCTTTCCGCGGGCGACGGCCAATCCTTTACTCGCGGCGCGCAGCAGGACTTGGGAACGGCATTCGCGTTGGCCACTTCCATCGCCGGCACTTCGCGTGTACAGTTCAGCGGCAACGTCGGATATGCGGGAACCTCGGCGCTTCCGGCCGCCGGGTTCCGGACCAGCTATTCCCGCACGGGCGACAGCTCAAGCCCGGAAGTGATTCTCACCATGCATCAGTTGTACTTAGTGCCGCGCGGCGCCGGAGTCACTCTGGGTACCGACAGCGCCCCAGCTTTGCGAACGATGTCGCTGGCGTTCGTTGATAGGACCGAAATCGCCGACAACATCCGGCTCGACTACGGTTTTGATTTCCAGTCCGTCTCCTATTTTGACCGCATGAATTATGCGAGCCCCTTCATCCGGGCCACCTATGACGCCGGCGCTCAAGGCCGGGTGCGTGTGGGCTATAGCTCTGGCGCGCCTCCCGCGGAGATTCTGGCGAAAGACAGTGAAGGAGCGAGTGGCTTAGACCAAAGCTTGAGTTCGCTCGCAGTAATGCCTCGCGTGACACTTTCGAATTCACATGTTGCCGTGGAGCGCACGCAAAACTTCGAAATTGGCTACGAGCGAGTGGAAGGCCGCCGCACGTACTCCGCCGGCGCGTACCGCGAACTTGTTTCCAATGCGGGTTTCCTGCTTTCCGGCCCTACTGCGACGCTGCCTGCGGCCGATCTTCTACCCGATCTCAGCTCGCGAGGCAGTATCTTTAACGTGGGCTCTTATCAGCGCGTCGGCTATTCGGCATCGGTGGCCCAGACATTGGGTGACAGGCTGGAAGTGGCCGTTGCAGCCGGACGAACGGGCGCTCTGGCGGCCGACGGGCTCGCAACAAGTTATGCGGACGCCGGCGAACTCCGGGCGGGAATTCGCCCGGTGCAGCGCATGTGGGTGACCGTGCGCGCTTCGAGCGTGGTGCCGAAAGCCGGAACGAAAATCACCGCGACATACGGGTGGACGGATTTCAACACGATGCTGCCGTCGCACGTTTTCCTCACGCAGAAAACCAACCAGGACGTGGGCGTGAATGTCTTCCTGCGTCAACCGTTGCCGGCCTTTCTGCCGTGGCGCATGGAGATGACCGCGGAGCTGCGCAACTTGCTCGCTCAGGGTTACCTTCCTATCGGCGGCTTAGGCTCACGCACCATTCTGACGAATTCGCCCCGCACCTTGCGCGGCGGCTTGGCTTTCATCTTCTAAAAATTCGGCACGCTTCGAAAACGGTATAGGATAGCTGCATGCGATACTCGCGCCGAGATCTTCTCACGTCCGCACTCCCGTTAGTTTTCCTTGGATCACGCCGTCGGCTTGTGGCGGAGGAGCCTACGGGAACGCCGAAGAACGGCGGCATCGTGTTCGTCGGCAGCAGTATCTTTCGTTTCTGGACGCAACTGGGGCAGCAGATGGCTCCACTACCCGTTCTAAACAGCGCTATCGCGGGCACGGTCACGCAAGACATGCTGTATGGCATCGACCGCCTGGTGCTCGCCTACAAGCCGCGCATCGTTGTGTATTATTGCGGCAGCAATGATATCAGCGGCGGCGAAGAAGCGGGACCCATCGTCGAGCGCACAAAGCGTTTTGTCCAGATTCTCCAGGAAAAGCTCCCGAATACGTGGTTCTTCTACACGGCCATTCAAAAGGCTCCCGAGAAGCAGGACCGTTGGAACGTCGTAGAAGCCGTGAATGCGGAAATGAAGAAATTTAGCGCGCAAACGAAGAACACCGGCTTTGTGGATTTGAACCCGGTGCTTTTCGACGCGCAGGGTCATGTTCGCGCAAATCTATTCTTGCCCGATGGTCTGCACTTCCGTCCAGACGGCCCGGCCTATCCTGAGTTCGCCCGCATCGTAAAACCCATACTGGCGAAAGCCTGGGAAAGCGGCGCGGGGCTCGCCCACTAAATCTCGCTTGGTAACGAGGTCTGCTCGCGCGCGGCGCGCGTCGCCAACTCATCGCAGCGATTATTGTCCTCGTGGCCGGCGTGCCCTTTGGTCCACGTCCATTGGACTTTGTGCTGGTCGACCAAGTGATCCAGTTCCATCCAAAGGTCTTGATTGACCACGGGTTTCTTCGATGCCGTTTTCCACCCGTTGCGCTTCCAGCCATGAATCCAGGTGGTGATGCCATTTTTCACATATTCGGAATCGGTGACCACCTCGACCTCGCAACGCTCCTTTATGGCGCGAAAACCCTCGATCGCCGCACTCAGCTCCATGCGGTTGTTTGTCGTTTGCGGAGCCGAACCGTAAGCTTCACGCGTGTGCTGGCCGAAGCGCAGAATGTAGGCCCAGCCGCCCGGTCCTGGGTTGCCCGAACATGCGCCGTCGGTGATGAGTTGTACTTTTTTCAAAGGGTTGCCGTTCCTAGCGATCCAGCCTTCGGGCGCAATGCACCAAGGGAAGGCTGCTAAATCATGATCTCAATCTTCTATGATAGAAGCGATGGCCGATACTTTGGACAGTTCGCCGACCGCTCCGCAGGTTCCCGATCCCACCAAATTTGTACCGGTTACAGCCGCCGATGTCGAGCGCCGGCGCACGAAGCTAATCCTGGGAATCACCGCGGCCGCACTCGTTCTCGGCCTTGGCTCCTGGTACATTTACAAACGCACCACGGATCCTGTTCTCGCCAAGCAAGCGTATGACGCCGGGGTGAGGCTGGCAAAAGCTACGCGCTTCGAGCAGGCAATTCTCAACTTCGATCGGGCGATCGATCTGCAATCTGACTTTTCCGACGCCTACCTGATGCGCGCTCGCGCCAAAGTGGGGCTCTACCACTCCGACAACGCCCTTGCTGATTTCAATTTCGCCGTGGCCGCGCGCCCTAAAGACGCCCATCCATTAGCCGAGCGCGCCTTCGCCTACCTGGAATTGAAGCAGTGGGATAAAGCGATCGCGGACGCGGGCAAGGCCATCGAGCTGGATCCAAAGCTTGGCAGTCCTTACAACGCGCGAGCCACCGCGTATCGGGCGAAAGGCGATCTGCAACATGCCATCGCGGATTTCTCCCAGGCCATTCAAAACGATCCGAATTTGGACAACTATTTCCAGCGCGCATCCACCTTCCAGCTTCTCAATCAGCACAAAGAAGCGATCGCGGATTTCGATCAGTGCATCATCTTGGCGCCAGATCAACCGCATCTGTTTTTTGCGCGCGCGCGATCAAAAGTGGCAGTGGGCGATAGTGCAGGCGCGAAACAGGATATTCAGATTGGACGCCGGATGGACGGCTGGTAGGAAGTAGTGCCAATCGCCCCGCGCGTGGAAAAAATCGCACGGAAAAAATCGCACGGAAAAAACAAGGTGACGAGCCGTTTAAGCGAGACGGCCCGCCACCTATCTTTCCCCGTAACTGGCATCAGAATACTGTTCAAGGCCCTCCCGAGTCGTTACGGAATTGTAAAATTCTTGTAAACAACTCTCGTACTGCAAGGACCGGACACGGTCGTTCGATACAATCAAGCGGTATCCGCAACTATTATGCAAACCGTCCTTGTCATTGACGACGATTCGGCACTCCGCGACACCATCGCCCTCATGCTGGAGAAGGAAGGCTTTCGCCCGGCTCTGGCTGCCGACGGCAAAAGCGGTCTGAAACAGGCCCTCACGCTGAAACCAGACCTCATCCTTGTGGATCTTAAGATGCCTGTATTGAGTGGGATGGAGGTATGTAAACAGGTCCGGGCCGCGGAAATGAAGACGCCGATGATCGTGCTCAGCGCCATCGGCGACGAGTTCGACAAGGTGCTGTTGCTCGAGATCGGTGCCGACGACTACGTGGTGAAGCCATTTGGCACGCGGGAACTGTTGGCGCGCATCCGTGCGCTGCTGCGCCGGTCCTCATCGGAGGAAACGAAGGTTGTTGCATTTGGCGAAGTGGAAGTGGATCTTACGCGCCGGGTGGTCCTCAAAAAAGGGGAAGACCTGAAACTTACCCGCGCGGAGTACAATCTGCTGACCTACTTCCTGCAAAATCCAGACCGGCCGCTGACCCGCGATATGATTCTCAATTCCGTTTGGGGATACGAGTCTTTTCCCAACACGCGCACGGTAGATGCGCATGTAGTGCGGCTGCGGCAAAAATTGGAAGCCGATCCGAACGCTCCCCGCCATTTTCTGACCGTACACGGCGTTGGGTATCGTTTCCTTCCATAGAGGTAGTCATGAAGCGCACGGTCCTGGTGGTTGAAGATATCGATATTTGCCGCGACGCACTGGAAGTGGCGCTGATGCGGCTTAAGGACGTCGACGTACAAGTTGTTCCCACTGCGGAGCAAGCCTTGACCCGATTGCGCAATGGCCATATTTCGGCCCTGCTGACCGACTTGAACTTGCCGGCCATGGACGGCTTTCAGTTAATCGAAGCCGTGCGCTCCATGCCTCAGTATTCGGCGCTGCCGATTCTTGTACTCAGCGGCGATTCCGATCCCGATACGCCCGCGCGTCTGGCCAGTCTCGGCGCGAATGCGTATTTTCCGAAGCCGTATTCACCTGCGGAAGTCCGCGCACTCTTGGAGCAATTGATCGATGCTTCGTAAACACTCTCGATTATTGTTGTCCCTGCCGTTCCTGCTGCCTGCGGTTTTGCCGGCGCAGTCGTCAAATGAAATGAAGCAGATTCTGGACCGGTTGGAGCGACTGGAGCAGGAAAACAAGAATCTGGCGGCGGAAGTACGCGCACTGCGCTCAGAGCTTGGCGCCCGAAACGGCACGCCGGCGGAGGCGCTGGCCGCCACGGCAACACCGGCATCGCTACCCGCGGCGGTAGAGGACGCAGCTCCGTCCGGTCCGCCCATCGCCGAACAGGTTGCTGTCAACACACGACAGATCGCGGATCTCTCGCAGATCAAAGTGGAATCGGCACAGAAGCTGCCCGTCACGCTGACCGGAATGGTGCTGTTCAACGCGTACATCAACGGACGCGCCAACAACGGCGAACAGTATCCAATGGTTGCCGGCACAGGAACCACGGTGGAAAACGGCGGCGCAAGTCCCAGCCAGACACTCCTCGGCTTGACGTATCAAGGCCCGCAGATCTGGGGCGGAGGACGGCTGAACGCGGCGGCCCACTTCGATTTGTGGGGCGGCAATCCGAATTCGTCTCTGAACCACACCATCCGGTTGCGCGTAGCCACCGTCTCCGCCGATTGGAAAAACACCAGCCTGATGTTCGGGCAGGACAAGCCCATCATTGCGCCGCGCGATCCAACATCGCTCGCGCAGGTTGCCTTTTCCCCGCTTACCAGTGCCGGCAACCTTTGGCTGTGGCAGCCACAGGTGCGGGTGGAGCAGCGCTTTCACTTTGGCGAATCGGCGGGTTTAAAGGCCCAGGGCGGCGTTTATCAAACCAATGAGCCGGTCGCCAGCGCGGGTGACGAGTACGCAGCCTCGCTCGCATCCTCCAGGCCCGGCATTGAGGGCCGCTTCGAATTTTGGAAGGAGTTCGCCGGGGGCGCCCGTTTCGAAATCGCTCCAGGATTCCACACGAGTAACACGCACGTGGATGGCGCGTCGATTCCCTCGCGTTTGTTCTCCATCGATTGGATGCTGCGCCCCATACGTAAGGTCGAAATTACGGGTACGTTCTTCGGCGGCAAGAATACGGCGGGCATCGGCGGATTGCGCCAGGGTTTTACGTTCCTCGGAGAGGATCACCCCGTCGCGGTGCGGGCGGCGGGTGGCTGGATGCAGGTTTCTTATCAGGCAACATCGCGCTTGAGCTTCCAGGCGCACTCCGGGCAGGAGAGCAACCGGGCGGCGGACCTTCTGACCGGCGGCATCACCCGGAACTTAGCTTACGCAGGGAACATCCAATATCGCATTGCTTCGAATGTGGTGGCGGCATTTGAAGCTTCTCAGGTACGAACAAAGAGAGTGAACACTCCGGAACGGCTGAACAACCATTATGATTTCGCGCTGGCTTATTTGTTCTAACGTCGTCTACTTTGGCTTGATCGCTACCGTTGCGGCACTGCCGGCAAACGCGGGCGCGGTCAAAGGCAAGGTGGAATTGCGCGATTCCCGGGATCCGGCCGTAAGGAATCGCAGCGATTATTCGGGCGTGGTGATCACTCTAAAGTCCGTAAAGGGCGGCCCTTCCGCAGCTCCCGGCAAAGCGACGATCGTTCAAAAGGACAAAACGTTTACGCCCCACGTGCTGGCCGTTCCGGTAGGAACGCTGGTGGACTTCCCAAACTTCGATCCGATTTTTCACAATGCGTTTTCCAGCTATAGCGGCCAAGTGTTCGACATCGGCCTGTATCCTCCTGGATCGACGCGGGCCGTGCGCTTTACCCGCGAAGGTGTTGTCCGGGTTTTCTGTAACATCCACGCTTCGATGAGCGCCATGATCGTGGTTGTGTCCACACCGTATTTCGCGGTGACGAAGCGGGACGGCTCTTTCGAACTGCCGTCCGTTCCCGGGGGCGAGTACGATCTGAGCGTATTTCACGAGCGCGCTACGGGGTCCGTCCTGCAGGCATCCGAAAGAAAGGTCACTATCGGCGGCGACGCTCTTGCCCTTCCCGTAATTTCAATTTCCGAAGCCGGTTATCTTTCCATTCCGCACAAAGACAAATACGGGCACGATTATCACGACACCGACGGGCACTCGATGTACCCATCGCCAGTAAAGTAAGAGCCAGTGAAGGAAGTAAGGCCGGTGAAGTAAACCAATGAAGTTGCCGAAGCTCACACTACTGTGGAAGATTTTGCTCTCCACCTCCATCGCGTTGACGATGCTGTTCGGCGTCACCGGCTGGATTGTTCAGAACAACGCGCTGCGCGCGATGTCGAACAGCGTGGATTCCGAACTGGAAGCGAGCTTCCGCGCTTACGATTCGCTATGGCGTGCCCAGGCTGAACGCCTTGCTTCGGTTAGCCTTGTACTCTCACGTATGTCCGACGTACGCGCGGCGTTCAGCACGGGCGACGAAGCGACCATCCGCGATTCCGCCGCCGAGTTGTGGAAACAAATCTCGAACCAGGACGCGATTTTTCTAGTCACCGATCCGGGCGGGAAAGTAATCGCCTCGCTCGGTGGGGGCTTGGGTGCTGAAATCGGCTTGAATCTTCCAGTTGTCCGTCAGGCCGCCGCGCGGTTTCCCGATCAAGCCTCCGGTTTCATGCTTGCCGATCAGCGCCTGTATCAGATCGCTGTGACGCCGGTGTATGTGCAGTCCGGCTCCGGCATGGGTTTGCTCAATGTTCTGGTCGCCGGCTACGAAGTGGATAACAACGTGGCGAAGCGATTGCGGGACTCCACCGGTGGCAGCGATTTTTGGTTTGTCTCACAAGGCCAGGTGATTGCCTCGACGTTAGATCCATCGGCGAACGGGGACTTGCAGGCGGTATCCTCAGGTGCCGGAGAACTGACGCGCATCGAGGCCAACGGCACGGAGTACACCATGCTGGCCACGCCACTTCAGGACGTCGGGGGCAAACCGATAGGCGAGTTGCGCATCCTGCATTCGTTTGAGGCCGCGCAACAGCAGATCACGCGTCTCCGCTGGAACATCATCGTGGTGTGGTTCCTGGCGGTTGTCGTTGGGTTGCTGCTCACTTATAGTCTCGCGAAGCGAATCCTCGAACCGGTCCAGGAATTGGATCGCGGCGCCGCGGAAGTAGCGCGCGGCAACTATGACTACCGGCTGCCGAAGTCCATCTCCGAAGACCGGAAGCACGATGAACTGGGGCGCCTGGCCGCGGCGTTCAATGCGATGTGCGCCTCCATCCAAGGCAATCGCCGCGAATTGATCCGGCATGAACGCATCGCGACCATCGGCCGCCTGTCCACATCCATCGTGCATGACCTCCGCAACCCGCTGGCCGCCATTTACGGCGGCGCGGAAATGCTGATGGACGAGGAACTCTCGACGCAACAGGTGCAGCGCTTGGCGGGCAACATCTACCGTTCATCGCGCCGCATGCAAGAGTTGCTGCAGGAACTGGTGGACGCGGGACGCGGCAAGACCACCAGCCCGGAAATGTGCCGCCTCCGGGAAGTCGTGACCGCGGCGTTCGATGTGTACGCCGGAACCGCAGACGGGCAATCCGTGGCGGTCGCCATCCGGGTGCCTGAGGAAATCGAACTGCCGCTGGAGCGCGCGCGCATGGAGCGCGTCTTCCTCAACCTGATCGACAATGCGCTCGGCATGATGCCCGGCGGTGGAAAGCTGGAGATTTCAGCAGAGAAGTCCGGACAATCCGTCGTAGTCAAAGTGGAGGACACCGGCCCGGGCATCGCGCCGCAAATTCGTTCCCAACTGTTTCAGCCGTTCGTCACGATGGGCAAAAAGAACGGCGTCGGATTGGGACTTGCCTTTTCGCAGCAAGCCGTCCTCGACCACGGTGGCGAGCTTTGGGTGGACCCCGAGTACCATGCCGGAGCTCGTTTTTTCATCCGCCTTCCGCTGACAACACCCACAGTACCTGCGTAAACTTCCCCAACGCCGCCCCACCTTGGCGGTTAAGTTATTGTAAATACAGGATAGATGTCTTCGGCACTCCGTTTGCAACAATTCGCCTGGAGGTCATCCATGGCGCGATTTTGGTTTGTCTATCTCACCGTTCTGATAGCCGCGGGTGCTCTACTGTATGCTCAGGGCGCCGCTCCTGGAATGGGAATGGCAACGGCATCCAACTTGGTGCCGGGGAGCCATCATAGCGCCCAGTCTGGCGCGGGCACGGCTTCCGAGCCTCGTTAGAAGCCGCTTCCTGAAATTTTTGACCAAAGTACAACTGTCCCCGCCCCCCCCGTACTAATCGAATCCCTAATAGATTCCGCAGACAATAACTGTATAGACTAACTAGTAGGAGTTCGATTCTCGGAGATCTAGGAAGTTCCTGTAAGTGCCACGCCCCCCCCGACCGTGCCGATTCGGGTGTGCGGATACACCCAACGAGCCAATGTGGAAACGGCTGCCGCCAGGATATTATTGATTCTAATAGGGGTTTCGCATCGGCGAGTTTGGCCTTGGTGTTGCAACACCAAAGTTTAATGCTTAGTCGGAGACCAAACGGAGACCAAATGAAGTTCCCATCGAAATTGCTCATTGCGCTCCTTGTATTTGCAGGGGGCCTTTTTGCACAGACCCGTCCGTCGGCGAATGAGCCGTCGTCGGTGACGGCAGTGGGCGCGCCGCGCGTCGCGGGCGATGTATACGCCGGCGCGGAACGCTGCCGCACTTGCCACAGGGCGGAATATCTTCAATTCCAGAAAACAGCGCACGCAAAAGTAACCCCTTCGGGCAAAGACCCGGTGGTGGGCTGCGAGATGTGCCACGGCCCGGGCAAAGCCCATGCCGACAACCAGGAAGCCGCGGGCGACGATGAAGCCAAGCTCGCCGCCGGCAAGAAGCTGATCTACAACTTTACCGGCAATCCGAAACAGAACGCAGAGCGCTGCGCGGGCTGCCACAAGACCAGCCGCGAGCAGCGTAACTTCGAGCATTCGACTCATGCGATGCACGGGGTCGGCTGCAACGATTGCCACGCGACTCATCTGGTTGTGTCGCGGCAGAATCCGCAGCGCACCGCACTGCGCACGGCGCAATCGAACTTCTTTAATGTTCCACAACTGGCCGAGGAGCAACGCTGGCTGAAGAGCAGCTTACTCAAGAAGCAGCAGCCGGATCTTTGCTACCAGTGTCACGGCAACATCGCCGCGGCCTTCGCGCTGCCCACACACCACCGGGTTCCCGAGGGCGCCATGAAGTGCACCGATTGCCACAATACGCACGGCACATCGAACCGTGCAACGTTGCGGCAAAGCGGTTGGGAAAGCTGCACGGTTTGCCACACGGAAAAACGCGGACCGTTCGTTTTCGAGCACTCCGCAGTGAAAGTGGAGGGCTGCACGGCCTGCCACACACCGCACGGCAGCGTGAATCGAAACCTACTGGTGAGGCGCGAAGAGCGCTTCCTTTGCCTGCAATGCCACGTGGACCCGTTCGCGGCCAACGTTCCGCATAGCCGGTTAAGTTTCCAAACCCGCGGCGATTGCTCGCGGTGCCATTCGAGCATTCACGGCTCAAACTTTGACGAGTTCTTCCTGCACTAGAGGCATGCCATGAAACGACTGATTTTCACTACACTGTTTCTCCCCGTTCTGGTTCTGGCGCAGGATGGCAATAAGCCTATCTCCGTCGGCGGCTTCGACAACACCGGTTCTGCCACATTCGGCTACCGCTTCACGGATATCAGCGGATACGAACCGAAATTCGACGAGCTCTTCAACCTGCGCAGCGGCCCTCGCCTGCTTGATTTCAACCTGTTCGGCACGGCGCAGGAGGGCAAGAACAAGTTCGCCGACAATTATTCACTCACCACCAGCGGCATCGGTGGCGACCCCTTCATGACCACGCAGTTCAACATCCGGAAGGCAAAGCGGTACGATCTGCGCACCAACTTCCGGCAGTCTCGTTATTATTGGAACCGCAACGATTCGGCGGCCGTGCCGAGCGGGGTCGCAAACCTGACCTCGAATCATGATTGGGCGACGGTCCGGAAGCTCGGATCGATCAACCTTCTGATTCACGCAACGAACAATTTGCGTTTCAATTTCGAGTACTACCGCAACACGCGTGACGGTGTTCAGTTCACGACGCGGCCGGTGGATTTCTTTGGCTCGCCTTCGACTTGGGGCGGCTTCGCCCGCGCGAATCCGTTCTACTTGGTCTCGCCGGTGGACGAATCGGCGAATCGCGTGACGGGCGGCGTGGATTACACGCTGAAGAGTTGGAACCTGCACTATAAGTTGGGCTACCAGCGCTTCACGAACATCGCCAATCTAACCAATCCCGTTTCGCCGGAGCGAAGCATCAACACTGCGGACGCAACCGCGGCCAAGGAACTACTGACCGCTGTGACATGGGCGGATTCCCGCAAGCTCAGCACTCCGGTGAGTGAGTTCTCCTATAACGGGAAGGTCAGCTCTCGACTGGAAGCTCGCGGCGCATACCTGTTCTACCGCTATAAGGGTCCGGCGACGCTCGCCATGACCGCAACCGGTAGCGCCCGTGGATCATCCACCAGCGTTATCAATCCCTACACCGTCAGCCTCAATTCAAATGCGGATGTGAGCGAACCCAATCACGTCATCGACCAGGGCTTCACCTACAAGGCAACGGAATGGTGGAACATCATTGGCGATTACCGCTACTCGCGGTTCACCGTGGATAGCGCGGGCGATTTCCGCAGCGTACTCAACGGCGTTACAACAACGGGCGACGCATTGAATCAATGGAAGATCGGCGCGCATACCGCCGACCTGAACATGACGTTTACACCCGTTGCGGCCTTGCTGGTGCGCGGCGGCGTCCGGTACATGAAGACCGATGTTGTCATGCTGCAGGACGGCGTGGTGGACCTTGCTCGCACGAAGCGGATCAAGACGGTGTGGCCGGTTCTGAGCGCTTATTATCAACCGTCGAAAATGCTGACGGTCCGAGCGGATATCGACCAGGTCAACAACGGCACCTCTTACACGCGCGTTTCTCCGCACATCGATAAGGGTGGCCGCGTGGTCATCCGCTTTAAGCCGATTGAGCGCGTTTATCTGGAGAACGCCACCATCGTTCGCAACCGCGAACTGCTGACGACGGATTATCACAACACAATTCGCAGTAACGCATCGACACTCAATTTTGATGTGACGCAAAAGCTGGCGGTTTATGCAGGGTTCAGCTACGACAGCTACTACGCGGCGAACTACGTCAACTTTTTGCGTGGTCCGGCAGGCTCCCCGTTCACCAACATTGCGCTGCGGGATCAAACCGTGGATCGCGTGTGGTCAGGCGGCATCCGCACAACTCCGGTGAAAAACCTGGGCATCAACTTCACTGGCAATTATGTCCGTGTGACCGGCGTGGGGGAAATCGCGGGTGAAGCCCCGATGTACGGCCCCATGAGCTTCCCGTATGCGACCGGTTCCATTTTCTATGACTTCCCGAAATTGGGACGGCTGACGGCTCAGCTCCAAAGGACGTATTATATTGAGCAGATCGTGCCCGGAAACAACTTCGGAGCAAAGATCCTGACACTGGCCTGGACCAAAAGCTTCTAATCTAGAGAAAGAGATATGAAACCAACCCTGAGACAATTTGCAATTGGAACGATGTTGACCCTCTCCGGTGCCGCCTTCGTTTGGGCGCAGGGCGACGCCAAGGATCTGTACGCGAACAAATGCGTCACGTGCCACGGGGCGGACGGCGCTGCAAAGACTGCAATGGGCAAGAAATCCAAGGCCGTGGACGTTCGGACAACGGTTTCGAAGATGTCCGCCGCCGATATGGAAAAGGTCGTCGCAAACGGCAAGGGCGAGAACATGGACGCCTACGGCAAACAGTTCACTCCCGCGCAGATCAAGGGTCTGGTGGAGTACTATCGCGGCCTGGCGAAGTAACCCCCAAAAATCTATCATGCCGCCACTGTTTTTGATTTCACTTTTCACAGTGACGGGCGTTGTGGCTTTGCTGGTGGGGCTACGCGTGCACGTGACTCGTTCCCGCGAGGGAAAGATGCTTGCATTCGTAGCCCTTCTCGCATTGCCGGTGATCGCCGCGGGCCTGGGCTTCAACACCCATATGGAACGCGCGCAATCCACAACGTTCTGTCTATCCTGTCACGCAATGGGAGATTACGGCAAATCGCTGTACATCGATGACCCCAGCTACATTCCGGCCCGCCATTTCCAAAACAATCAGGTGCCCAGCGACCGGGCCTGCTACACCTGCCACACCGAATACACGATGTTCGGCGGTGTGAAGGCGAAGACCAAAGGCCTGGAGCATCTCTGGGTTCAGTACGTGAAGGGCGCGCCGAAGCCGGAGGACATCAAACTCTACGAACCCTTCCACAATTCGCAGTGCCTGCATTGCCACTTGGGTGCACGGCGCTTCGAAGAAGGCTCGGCGCATAACAAGGTTCCCGGACTACTGGAACAGATCAAGTCCGAACAAAAATCGTGCACCTCCAGCGGCTGCCATGAATTCATTCACGACGTTGCTTCGCTCAAGGACGCAACGTTCTGGAAACCGAAATCGGAGGCGGCAAAGCAATGAGCGAACCTGATGTGAGTACGTCCGCAGCAAGTTCCCCGCACATCGAGCGCAAGATCAAGTGGGCCAGCGCATTGATCGGCGCCGGCTTATTTGTCCAACTCGGCAGTTTCCTATGGGTGCATCCGATTTCCTTTGTGCTGTTTCTGGTTGTCGGCTGCCCGCTGGTTGGACTGGGAGTTCTGCTGTACCTGCTTTCGCTACTGGACTGATAATCCAGTATCCGGTGTGGAAACATGCCCGGGTGTGCGTGGTGATTCACGACGCCCGGGCGTTTTTGTTTTCTCCAACGTTTCACGGTGCTCATCGCGGACCGCCCCCAGTCACTCCAAGACTTGATCCCCATGTTATGATCGGCCAGTTGAGCCAGCGCAATGTCGTGCTCGGCCTACGGCAAAGGACCATTCATTGGCGAACAAAGTCATCATCACCTGTGCGATCACCGGGTCGATTCACACTCCGTCGATGTCACCGTATCTGCCCTTAACGCCTGATCAGATCGCGACGTCGGCGATCGAAGCGGCCGAGGCAGGCGCGGCGATTCTTCACGTGCACGCGCGTGAGCCCGAAAACGGGCGGCCGTCTGGGGATCCCGCGATCTTCATGCAGTTCCTTCCGCGAATCAAAGCCGCAACAGATGCTGTGATCAACATCACCACGGGCGGCGCGATTACAATGACCGTCGACGAACGCATGCGCGCAGCGTTGACGCTCAAACCAGAGATGGCGTCGTTGAACATGGGTTCGATGAACTTCGCCTTCTATACGGCGTCGCGGAAAATCAAGGATTGGAAATACGACTGGGAGCAGCCGTACGTCGAAGGCACGGAAGCGAACATCTTTCCCAACACTTTCCGGGATATAAAACGCATCCTCAAAACGATCGGCGAAGGCTGCGGCACTCGTTTCGAATTCGAGTGCTACGATCTGGGACACCTCTACAACCTGGCACACATCCTCGATGAAGGCCTGATCAAGCCGCCGCTGTTCGTTCAGACGAT
The DNA here is from genome assembly GCA_040081855.1 of Bryobacteraceae bacterium. GTDB lineage: Bacteria > Acidobacteriota > Terriglobia > Bryobacterales > Bryobacteraceae > Palsa-187. Next base: position 18,931 of record JBEBFS010000040.1, read on the forward strand.
CTTCGGCGTGTTGGGAGGCATGGGGACGGATCCGGAAAACCTCATGCACATCCGCGCCACGGCAGACCGGCTGTTGGGACGCGAAAACTATCAATGGTCGATCCTCGCGGCCGGCCGGCATCAAATGCCCTTAACGACGGTGGGCGCGATTATGGGGTCGAACGTTCGTGTAGGCTTGGAGGACAGCTTATTCCTCGAAAAGGGCAAACTGGCGCAATCGAATGCCGATCAGGTGCGCAAGATCAAGCGAATATTGGGCGAATTAGGCATGGAATTTGCAACACCCGGCGAAGCGCGCGCGATGCTACAGCTCAAAGGCGCGGCGAACGTCGGATTCTAGAACGGCAAGGGGGACAGAATGCTTTCCAGGTTTCAGCCGCAGTTACTCTCGGTATTGCGTGTAATCGCCGGCTTTGTTTTTTCTCTGCACGGATGGCAGAAGGTATTCGGAGCATTCGGCGGTCTTTCTCCGAATCTTCCCCCAGGCACGTTGAATATGCTGATGGCCGCGGGCTGGATTGAAACGATCGGCGGCGCACTCCTGATGGTCGGTCTGTTCACGTCGCCGGTGGCCTTCGTTGCGAGCGGCGAGATGGCTGTTGCCTATTTCGTCGGTCACGTTTCGCGCGCCGGCAAAATCCTTCCGATGCAGAATGGCGGAGACTCCGCCGTTTTGCTCTCGTTCATTTTTCTTTACCTTTGTGCGGCCGGCGGCGGCGCATGGAGCGTGGACAAGATAATGGGGCGGGACAAGAAAGAGACGTAGAGTTCCGCGACTTCGCCAGGTAACGCTAGAACCCGGCTCGTCGCGACCAATACTCCCAGGCGCGCCCGAAATCGTGGCGTTGCGGGCCAGCGTTGATCATATCGAGTTCGCCCTCGGTGAGTGCCGCCACGCCGTCGATTCCGGTGTTCCCTAACCGCATCGCGTTCATCAACACACGGGCATTCTTGGGAAGATAGACGCCGATACCGACAGCCTCCGCCAGCGTCGCCGAAGCGGCCGTGAACCCGTGGCCGCGCATCAACACAACGCTCGCGCCGCCCAGCGCCTGGGCCATGTCGCGCCCCTGTTCGATTTTTGCCACAAGCATGTTCGTATCGCCAAACGCATCGCGGATATCCCACAGCGGCACGTCCGCACCCATTCTCGATGCGTTGTGAAGCACCGGCTTCAGGGGCACGGGAACCAGACTGAACGGCAGGACATCTTCGGCGTGGCTGTGCACAACCGCGGTTACGTCCGGACGGGCCTCGAATACGGCTCCGTGAATGAAGCGTTCCAGGTATAGCTTCCGGCCGTCTGGCTGCACGGGTTGGCCGTTGAGGTGGTGCTCGACGATATCTTCGGGTTGCACCAATTCCGGACTACGCGAACAGGAGAGCAGAAAACGTTCCGGGTTCTCGGGATGCCGCAGGCTCACGTGCCCATAGGCATCCAGTACACCTTCATTCGCAAGAATTCTGTTGGCGATCACAAGATCGCGGATATAAGCGGGTGTGTCACTCACAGTTTTAATTATTCAGCAGTGGGATATCTTTCGCTGGTGGCGGCGCAGCCACCGATTGCAGGAACGCGTACATGTCCGCGAGGTCTTTGTCATTCACGACCTTTGCGGTGTACGGCGGCATCTGTCCGGTTGGTTGGCGAATGTATTTCTGAATCGCCACATACGGGAGCGGCTTTGGCCCCAGACGCGGCCCCGTGCCCAGCCCGCCTTGCGCTTCACGGCCGTGACACTGGTAGCAGCCGTATTTTTCAAACAGCTTGCGGCCGTTAGGTGCATCGCCCGCTGGCGCGGCCGCCGTCTGCGAGAACAGAGGCGCGGCGCAGAGCAGGAAAATCGTCCACTGGAGTTTATGCATACGTTCCTTGGTGTCTCTTATCTGGGCTGTGTGACCACATCGATCAACACGGGCTCACCTTTCGCAACGATATCGACAGCGCGTTTCAGAGCGGGACCCAAGTCCTTCGGATCGGTGATCGGGCCTTCGCCGTGCACACCCATGCTTTTTGCCAAATTCGCGTAATCGATGTTCGGATTCTTTAGTGTGGTGCCGATCTCCGCCGTGTCGATCTGCCTCTGGTGACGCGAAGACATACGCTGCAGGTGCATCACTTCCTGGTGATACGCGCGATTGTTGTGCATCACGGTGAGCAGCGGAATTTGATGATGCGCCGAGGTCCACAAAACGCCGGGGGCGTACATCAAGTCGCCGTCATTCTGGATGTTGACGGAAAAGCGGCCATACTTTTTGTTCGCCACCGCCGCACCCAACGCAGCCGGAGCACCGTAGCCCACGCCCGCGCCACCAGCCCCTCCGATGTACTGATAATGCTTGGTGAAATTCCACAGGCGTTGCGGCCACGCGTTGTTCGATACCAGCGACCAATCTTTGTCCTTCACCGCGGCCCACACTTCGGCAGACATGCGCGCTACGCTGATCGGACTGGCATCCCAAGCGTAGCTCGCTTCCACGCGCAGACGTTCCTGGGCATCCTGATGCGCTTTCGCCAGTTTCTTGCCGCGCTCGTCAAAGGCGCGCTTGCGATCCGCGGTGATCAGCTTCTTGCAAGCGTCAATCAAAGCAGGCAATGTTGCTTCGGAATCCGCGGCCATCGAAATGTCGAGATCCGGCAGGCGCTGGAAGTCCTGGTAGTTCGCGCGGGTATTCAAGTCCGTCGCAGAGATCGCGATCATCTTCGCGCCCGCCTTTGTAATCGGCCGGTATGTGCGATGCAGTTGGTCGCGGAAATTATTGACGGTTCCCCAGAAGTCCCATACTTCGAGACCCAGGATCACGTCCGCGTCGCGAATGATGGTTCGGCTCTCCGTTTGATTCAATGGATGCCGCGACGGAAAATTCATGCGGCCATTCTGATTAATCACAGCGGCCTGCAAGAGTTCCGCTAACTCTACTAAGTTCTTTAACCCTGCGGGCGTTCGTGCGCAACGATCGGCGATGATGACCGGATTTTCGGCATTCACCAACAACTTCGCGGTTTCCGCGACCGCAGCCGCATCGCCCTGCGGTGGCGCGGACCACGTCAACTTCGGCATGCGCGGCTTCTCACCCGGCGCCATCGGATTTTCTTGTAAATCTCCATCGGCCACCAGAAGAACGGGCATGGTGGGAGGCGTCATGGCGAGCTTGTAGGCGCGCACGGCCGATTCGGCAAAGTGCGGAAGCGAGATCGGCATATCGTCCCACTTGGTGAAATCGCGGACCAACACCGCGGCATCTTGCACGCTGTGGGCCCACTCAACGCCCGGACGCCGGGTATTTGCGTCGATCGTATTGCCGATGATCATAAACACAGGCACTCGGTCGCAATAGGCGTTATAAATCGCCATCGAAGCATGTTGCAGACCGACAGTTCCGTGCGCAAGCACCAGAGCCGGTTTGCCTTCGATTTTCGCGTAGCCATGCGCCATGCCCACCGACGATTCCTCGTGACAGCACGTGTGGAACTCCGGCATTTTATTCCCGCCGTAGTTCACCACGGATTCATGCAAAGCGCGGAAGCTGGAGCCAGGATTCGAGAAGATGACTTCAAAGCCAAGCGCCTTGATGACATCCACCATGAAGTCCGAGCCCGGCCGGTCCGCCGTCAGCAGTTCCGCCGACGGAGCCGGATCGCGCTCCGGCGCGGCTACAGGAGCGGACGCCGAGCGTGCCGCCGCGGCGGGCTCTTGCGCAACGGCTGGCTGCGACCCCGCTACGGCCAAAGCGGCAGCGCCACCTGCGGCGCCCTTTAAAAATCCTCGTCTACCGACGCTGGACTTTTTTTTCGAGCCCCAAAGTGATTTCCTCATACAGCCTCCCGGGTGGGCCTGCGGCCCTGCGAATCCTGGGTCATTATATTACACGGACCAACAACACACCTCAACGCCTCAACACAACGCCTCGACCGACAAAACAGCTCGATCGCGCTGCCCCAAATAGTTTCTTCTCGACTCGATATAATGATGCGGTTGCAATATTACTAATTGGCAAGGGCCAAACAGAGGGCAAGTGAAAGATCCCATGAGCAATCCTATCGGCACGGTCACACCGGGAACGGAAGATCCGCGCGCCGAGACAACGAACGGTTCTGAAGAACACGGCACGAAACCGAGAGTTTCCTATAACGATCTCCGCGACTGGATCGCGCAGGCGGAAGCACTTGGCGAAATTAAAGTGGTGAAGGGCGCGTCGTGGCAGGAGGAGATCGGTATGGCAACCGAGATCGTCCAACATAGCGACTCCGCTCCCTGCGTTATTTTCGATGAGGTTCCCGGTTGCGAGAAAGGTTTTCGCGTCCTGACGAATTTCTTCGGCGGCAAGCGCAAAAACATGACACTCGGCTTTCCGGCGGGATTCAATCGCCTGGAGTTGGGCGACGCGCTGCTCGAAACGTACCTGAAGGAATTGAAGACGCTTCCTTACCAGGAAGTGGAAGACGGGCCGATCTTTGAGAACATCCTGACGGGTGATGACGTGGACGTCACGAAGTTCCCCGTCCCCATCTGGCACGAACGCGACGGAGGCCGCTACATCGGCACCGGCAGCTTCAACGTCACACGGGACCCGGAAGAAAACTGGGTGAACGTGGGCACGTATCGCGTGATGATTCAGGATAAGAAAACCGTCGGCTTCTACATCTCGCCTGGAAAGCATGGCCGCATTCATCGCGATAAGTACCAACAGCGCGGCGAACTGATGCCCACGGCCATTGTTCTCGGCGGCGATCCGCTAACCTTCCTCATGGCGTGCAGCGAGACGCCCTACGGCATTTGCGAATACGATATCGTTGGCGCCATGCGCGGTGAGCCGCTCAAAGTGGTTCGCGGCAAGGTCACGGGCCTGCCGATTCCGGCAAACGCGGAAATCGTACTCGAGGGCTTCGTCGATCCCAACAAGCGCATGCCGGAAGGTCCGTTCGGCGAGTGGACCGGCTATTACGCAAGCGACACGCGTCCGGAACCGGTGCTCGACATCAAGGCGATTTATCATCGCAACAATCCAATTCTGCTTGGCTGTCCACCGCAGCGGCCGCCGGACGAACTGGCACGCTATCGCGCAGTCACGCGCTCGCCTCTGCTGAAGCAGAGCGTGCAGCGCGCGGGCGTCCCCGACGTCACGGCAGTTTGGGCGCACGAAGTGGGCACGGCGCGTATGTTGATCGGCATCTCGATCAAACAGCGGTATCCGGGCCACGCACGCCAGGCCGGCCACGTCGCGTGCCAATGCCACGTGGGCGCTTACGCCGGCAAGTACGTGATCGTCGTGGATGACGACATCGACGTCTCGAACCTCGACGAGTTGATCTGGGCGATGCTGACGCGCTCCGATCCCGCCAGCTCCATTGACATCGTCAAGAGTGCATGGAGCACGCCGCTCGATCCACGCCTGACGCCTGAACAGCGCGCCGCTGGTGATTTCACGAACTCGCGCGCCATCATCGACGCTTGCCGTCCGTTCCACTGGCGCGATAAATTCCCTCCGGTCAACATGCCCAGCCCGGAAGGAATGAAGAAAGCACGCGCAAAGTTCGGGTATTTGCTGGACTAACGAAGTAAAGAGGACGGAGCAACGCTTCGGCGCTGTCTCTGTCCTCACTTTCCAAGCGAGGTCGTCGATGGCAAACGTTGCTGACGCAAATGTCGCAGTAGCTCCACCGATCACGGAGGGGCCAGGCTCCAACCTGATGACGCAATTGGGTTGGATCGTGTCCATCGTCATCCCTGTCGCATTCTGGTTCTCACCCTTGCCGCTGGCGGACCCCGCGAAACACGCCATCGCGATCACGCTCTTCATGATCATCGCCTGGGCACTGGAAATCACGGACCACGGCCTAACGGGCCTCATCGGCTGTTACTTGTTCTGGGCATTGAAGGTGGTGAAGGTAGACGTTGCCTTCGCGGGCTTCTCCGAAGACACCCCCTGGTTCGTGCTCGGTGCAATGGTGTTCGGGAGCATGGCGGCAAAGTCTGGACTCGCACGCAGACTTGCCTACACCATCATGGTGCGCATCGGGACAACGTACTCACGCCTGCTACTGGGCCTGATCCTTTCGGACTTCCTGCTCACGTTCCTTGTCCCGTCGGGCCCACCGCGCGTCATCATCATGTCGACCGTTGCTCTCGGCTTGGTTGAAGCCTTTGGACTCGGCAAAGGCAGCAACGTCGGCCGCGGGATGTTCCTCATCCTCACCTACACGGCCTCCGTCTTCGACAAAACAATCATCGCCGGAGCTGCCTCCATCATTGCCCGTGGTGCGATTGAAAACTACGGCCACGTGCAGGTCCTCTACAGCAAATGGCTGCTCGCGTATTTGCCTTCGGATATCGTCATGATCCTGGTCGCATGGCGGCTGATGTTGTGGTTCTATCCGCCGGAGACCAACAACCTCCCAGGAGGCGCCCAATTCCTGCGGGACGAACTCGCAAAGATGGGGAAGTGGACTACCTTCGAAAAGAAATCGCTGTTCTTGCTTCTCATCGCCATCGCCCTGTGGACCACGGATTTCCTGCATCATCTTCCCTCTGCCGTCATTGGTTTGGGTGTTGGCCTGGTTGCGCTAATGCCGGGTATCGGCGTTCTGAAGGCAGAAGAGTTGAAAAAGATGAACTATATGGTGTTTATCTTCATCGGCTCGGCCATCAGCATGGGCCGGGTGCTCACCGCAACGAAGAGCCTGGATGTCCTCACGAACGTTTTGTTCGGATGGGTCACCCCTCTGCTCGGAAGCCCGTTCCTCTCCACCATCGTCACCTATTGGACCGCGTTCACCTACCATCTCTTTCTGGCCAGTGAACTGTCTATGCTGGGAACATCGGTTCCCGTACTGATGAACTTTGCGCTGGCGCATAATTTGGACCCGCTGGCGCTGGGCATGATCTGGACGTTCGCCTGTAGCGGGAAGATATTTATGTATCAGTCCGCGGTGCTGGTGGTGGGTTATTCATTCGGCTACTTCAGCGCGAAAGATTTATTCCGGCTCGGCCTTTGCATGAGCGTTATAGATTCGGTGCTGCTGTTGCTGGTGGTACCGTTCTACTGGCCGTTGATCGGGATTGGAGCTTAATTCGTAATGGAGCAACACAAAGGGCCGGCGCGCCCTTTCCGTCTGATTGTTGGAATCACGGGAGCCACCGGTTCCATCTATGGAGTTCGCCTTCTGCAAGCGCTGGAAGGCACGCGAGTGGAAACGCATTTGGTGGTAAGCCGCTGGGGCGCGCGTACGATGCTGCATGAGACGCCTTACACTCTGGAGCAGGTGCAGAAGTTGGCCACCTGCAACTACGGTTCGGCGGATCAGGGGGCCTCCATCTCCAGCGGATCGTTTCTCACCAACGGTATGGTCATTGCGCCCTGCAGTATGAGAACGCTGGGCGCGATCGCCACCGGCCAAGGCGATCACCTGGTGCATCGTGCCGCCGACGTCATTCTGAAAGAGCGCCGCAAGCTGGTGCTGGTGGTCCGCGAAACGCCGTTCAGTGAAATTCACCTGGAGAACATGCTGAAGCTGTCGCGAATGGGCGTAGTGATTCTGCCCCCAGCCCCCGCGTTTTATAGTCATCCCAAGACCATCAACGATATCGTCGATCAAACGGTGATGCGCATCCTCGATCAATTCGACATCCATTTGGATTTAACCACGCGTTGGGACGGCAATATGGCGGTGGGCGGCGCGCCCGCCCAGGAGACGGAACCTGCGGGAGATTAATCTCGGCGGTCATTCGATGTTAGATAGCAGTAACCGCATTCATAAGGGAGTCGAATTTAAGAATCTATGGAACAACCATTTCAATTTGTCGATTTGACGGGCAAGCCGGCCGAGCCAGTGAAACTGATCGCGCCATTCGTGGTACCCAAAGAAACCATTGACGCTGAGGTGGAGCGTCTTGCGGCGCTGCCTGCACCCGAGAACGGCCGTCGCATTTCGATGATCGTCAACCCTAACGCGAACGGCAACGCCTTCGCTCCGGGCACTGCGGTCTCGCTTTGCGTCTTGAAACCGGGCGAGCGCACCAAAACTATCCGCCACAACTCCTCGCAAGTGAATTTTTGCATTCGCGGCGGTGGTTCGGCTCTGCTCGATGGCAAAAAGATCGCATACCAGCAGTACGACGTCTTTAACACGCCGCCGTGGGCCGTCTACGAGCACATCAACGATACGAACGATCTGCACGTCCGTCTGACGTATTCGAACTCCGCCTTGCTTGAAAAAATGCTCGTGCACATTGTGGACGAAAATCCGCCGGTCCCAGGCACGCATGAAGAAAGCGGCCCAGGCCACGATCATCCGGTGAGCCCGTTTGGCACGCTCCCTATCGGCACCGAAGGAGGCATGTTGATGCCTTACGAAAAGCTGATCAATCCGGACATCGTGAAGCACAAGTCCCTGCACTTCCCGTGGGTGGAGGTGAAGCAAGAGCTAGACAAACTTTCGTCGCTGGGCCAATCCTACAAAGGCCGCCGTTTGTACCTTTTCTACAATCCGGCTACGGGCCACACTAACGGCACCACGGCCAATTTCTTTGCGACCATCACCGTCCGGCCCGGCAATATCGTGGACCGTCCTCATCGCCACACCGCCTCCGCAATCAACTATTATTTCGCGGGCCGCGGCTACAGCACCGTGGAAGGCAAGCGTTATGAATGGAAGGCGGGCGATCTGATGTTCTCCGCACCCGGCTGGGCAATCCACAATCACGCTTCATACGAAGATCCGGTGTACGAGCTCACCATTCAAGACAGCCCTCTTAACATTTGGATGGGTTCCCTGCTGTGGCAGGAAAACCTTGCGCAGCCTATGGAGGCGCTCGGCTCCACCGGTGGGTTCTCCACAAATCGGCCCGCAGCCTAGTCAACTACATAACGAGGGGCAGGGCCCCTGCGGCTCTGTCCCTACCCCTTCTTCCCCAACGCCTCCGGATTGTGCACGTTGATCGGCGCACCGCTCTCAAACGCGATTATTTGCTCGAAGATCGTGTTAAACATGCGCTCCAAATCGTGGCGGCCCACGTAGCCCAAATGCGGAGTGCAAACGACGTTGTCCATCGTGAGCAGCGGATGTTGGCCACCCAGCACAGGCTCCGCTTCGTACACGTCCACCGCGGCCATGCCCGGACGGCCCGCCTTCAGTGCGGCCTCCAGTGCACCCGGAACAATAAGCCCCGCGCGGCTCGTATTCACTAACAGCGAATCCGGCTTCATGCGGCCCAGATCCTCGGCAGTCACCATTCCGCGTGTTGGATCCAGCAGCCGCACATGGAGGGACACGATATCCGACTCTTCAAACAGCGCTTGCTTGCTAGCAGCGATCTCGCATCCATCCGCCTTGGCCTTCTCAATTGTCGTTTCCCTGCCCCACACGATGACGCGCATGCCGAACGCTTTGCCGTAACCCGCCACCACTTTGCCCACGCGCCCGTAGCCGTAAATGCCCAGCGTTTTCCCGCGCACTGTGTCGCCCACCAACGGCGTTTGCCAGTACCCTGCCTTGAGTGCGGCTACTTCCTGCGGGATGCGCCGGAACGACGCGAGCACCAAAGCCCAGGTCAACTCCGCCGTCGCGTACGAAATATGGCCCGTTGTGTCCGAGCACACCAGAATGCCATTTTTCGTGCAAGCGTCCACATCAATATGCGGAAACACGCTCACCTGGCTGATGATCTTCAGCTTCGGCAGACGGTGGATCAGCGCCTCGCGGATCGGCGTTCGCTCGCGCAGCAGAGTGATCGCCTCGGCGTCTTTCAATCGCTCCGCAAGAACATCGACGTCCTTTGTGTGATCGTTCCACACGGTGACATTATGATGTTTGATCTTCTGAAAACATGGCAGCGTGCGAATCGTGTCTTGATAATCGTCAAGGATAGAAATATTCATAACGAAAACGGTGATATGCTGACCTGTTGTGCGCGGACTAAACCGCGCCGGCTGAAAGCACCTTCACAGGATACGACGATGAGACAACCTTGGATCGCCCCCTCTTTGCGTGCGCTCTGTTCACTGGCGTTCGCCGCTCTCAGTGTGTTTGGACAGGCCGCCGGCAAACCAGCAGGCCCGCCCACCGCTGCCGAAGTTCAGGCGATGAAGGAAAAGGTCGCCCTGGCCACACGAATGATGACCCGCGAAGGCATTGTGGCTTCCTCCGGACACATCAGCATGCGAATCCCCGGAACGGACCGCGTCCTCGTTGGCCCCGCGGACGTCAGCCGCGGCATCGTCAGCGCCGAAGACGTCGTCACGGTGGATCTCAACTCAAACCAGCTCGACGGCAAACGCCGCAAGCCTTCGGAAACGGAAATCCACACAGGCATCTATCGCGCTCGCCCCGACGTGATGGCCGTGGTTCATACGCATCCGGTTTATTCGGTTGCGTTCACGGTGAGCGGCAAACCCATTCTTCCCGTCACCATGCATGGAGCGATTTTCGCCGACGGCGTCCCCGTCTACGACAGCGTGGGCCACATTGACAACAAACAGCGTGGCGATGGCTTGGCCGAAACGCTTGGCTCTCGCCGTGCCGTGATGATTAAGATGCACGGAGCCGCCATCACCGGCAAATCTCTCGAAGAAGCATTCGTGGCTGCCTTGCAGCTGGAAGAAAACGCGCAAGTGCAAAGCGTCGCCGAATCCATGGGCAAAGTGACTGCCATGACCCCCGCCGATGTCGAGCGCTGCATCCGGGAATCGTTCAGCCCGTTCAGCATTCAGAAACGCTGGCAGTACTACCTGGATAAAAACAACGAGAAATAACTCAATGCAAGGAGAAATTCGTGCCTGACATCGGGCTATCGTTAGCCATCAGTTACTACGACCACGCAAGCGACCTGCTGCGCGGTAAAGTGAAGCCGGAGGGAATCTCGCTCACCACCATCGAACTCCCGGTGGAAGAAATTTTCTTCCGCACGGTGAAGTATCAGGAGTTCGACGTCGCCGAGTTTGCCATGGGCAAGTACATGTCGCTGGTCGCCGCCGGCGAAAACCCGTTTGTCGCGATTCCCGTCTTCCCCTCGCGCGTTTTCCGTCAATCGGCATTTTACGTCCACACCAAAGCGGGCATCCGCGACGCGAAGGATCTTGCCGGCCGCCGCGTGGGCGTGCCCGAGTGGGCGCAAACAGCAGGCATCTACGCGCGGGCGTATTTGCAGCACCAGTGCGGCGTTCCTCTGCGGGAAGTCCGCTGGGTGCAGGCCGGAGTGAACGACCCTGGCCGCGCCGAGAAAGTGGACCTGAGTCTGCCCGATGGCATTCAGATCGAGCGCGTCGCCGATAAATCGCTCAGCCAGATGTTGGTCTCCGGTGAGTTGGACGCCGCGATCACCGCACGCGAGCCGGATTCCTTTGTCGCAGGCGATCCCAACGTCGCGCGCTTATGGTCCGACCCTCGCGCCCTCGAAGAAACCTACTATCGCGAGACCGGCATTTTCCCCATCATGCACGCCATGGTGATCAAGAAGACCACGCTCGAACAGCATCCGTGGATCGCGATGAACCTGTACAAAGCCTTCGAGCAATCGAAAGCCAATGCCCAGCGCCACATGAACAGAGCGGTTACCGCGCGTATCGCCGTGCCATGGTTCTATCGCGCCGTCGAAGACGCCCGCCGCGTGTTCGGCGATGATTTCTGGCCCTACGGTATCGAGAAGAATCGTAAAACGCTGGACGCGTTCCTGCAATACGGCTACGAACAAGGCGTCGCCAAGCGCCGTCTGCAAGTGGAAGACCTCTTCCCCAAAGAATTAGCGGCGTTTACCAAAACGTAGGGCACGGGGGCGGAGCTTCGCCTCCGCGCCGCCGACTTCGTTCCTGCGGGCCGCAGTGTTCCTCAAACAAACCTGCAGGCAATAGACCCGTACGCTCCATAATCCACATGGAACGTATCACCGGCATTTGCATAAACCGGCCGAGTGAACGAGCCGCCCAAAATGACTTCGCCCGCTTCCAGCCCAACATCGTAGGCCGCCAACTTATTCGCAAGCCAGGCCACGCCATGCGCCGGATGATTCAGCACCGCAGCCGCGACGCCCGATTCTTCAATCACGCCGTTCTTATAGCAAAGCGCCGAGACCCAGCGCATGTCGCCTTCCAGCGGCTTGAACGGACGGCCTCCCAGCACCAGCGCCGCATTCGCCGCGTTATCGGAAATCGTATCGGTTACCTTGCGCGTGACCTTCTTGTCAGGATCCACCTGATGGATGCGTGCGTCGATGATTTCGAGCGCAGGTGTCACAAAATCCACGGCTTTCAGCACATCGAAGATCGTGACGTTCGGACCGCGCAACGGTTTTCCGAGAATGAAGGCCAGTTCCACTTCGAGGCGCGGCACGATGAATCGCGACATCGGAATATCCGAACCGTCCGCACAAAACATGTCATCGAGCAGCGCGCCGTAATCCGGCTCACTGATGTTTGACGAATACTGCATTGCCTTCGACGTCAATCCGATCTTGTGCCCTTTGATCGTGCGCCCGGACGCGACCTTCAAGTCCACCCAGGCTTTTTGAATAGCGTAGGCATCTTCGATCGTGATATTAGGAAACTCCAGCGAAAACTGCCGGATCTGCACACGCGTTTTTTCGGACTCATCCAGGCGTCGCGCGAGCTCGGAAATGGTCTTCGAATCAAGCATCCGCATCAGTCTAACACCTTGAGGAGCAGCGCTAACGGCGCGCCATGCGGAAGGTGTAATCCACCTTCGCAAAAGGAACCGGCATGCCCCATTGCTCGGCCAGTTCCGCGGAATCGCATTGCGGCATTTCAATCACCAGAGACGACCGCACACCGAACGCGACATCGTTATCCAGATGTTCGTCTCCTTCGGGAAAAAGTTCCGTCACAAGCGTCCGATAGCCCTGAGCCTCCAGCTTGAAGTGAAAATGTCCCGGCCTCCAGATATTTCGCTGCGTCGCCATCAACATCTTGCCGCCCGGACCGTCCATAGGGGCCGTGTACCCCAACGGCTGAATCGTTTTCAGGAAGAACTTTCCATCCGCATCCGTCAGCAGACGGCAACGCAATCGAGTGCCCTTCAATCCTGGAACCTGCAGGTCGTACAGGCCATCGTTATCGGTCTGCCACGCGTCTATCTGTGCGTTGGCGACCGGCGCACCATCACTATCAACAACCGTTCCGCAAAAGAGCACGGGCGTCCCCGGCAGTTCTCCGCGAAGGTCCACGACGTTCGTGGGCTCCAGCGGCAGGTGATCCGTAAAGAACGGACCTAGTTGACTGAACGCCGTCTCGGCATGGCCGCCCGCGCCGTTCATCATGTCCACCACGGCGGAAAGCCCGAGGGTGTCGGAAAACATAATAAACTCGTTGCGCCGCTCGTTCGATACTTTGCCGGCCCACAGCAACAGCTCCATCGCCGACGCCCATTCGTCCTGCGTGAGCTTGGTCTCCCGCGCGTACTCGTGCAGATGCCGCACCAGCACCTGCATCAACTCCTTGAGCCGCGCGTCGGGAGTATTCTCAAACACCCGTTCGAGTGCTGGTGTCACGTTTTCGAGCGAGAGGTTTCGCATGACCATCCATCTTATCGCCAGGAGCGAGTCCAAAAGGAAACGGGCCGGATCCGCCGGCATTCCGCCAGGCAGCTCCAGCCCGTTCTTTTTTAACGAATGTGTCCGCCTACGACAGCGGAATCTGAATCGCGTTCCTCGATGCCGTAATCGGCAGCGCGAGGTTCTTCACCACCGCCTGGTGCGCGGGATGTACTTGATACGCCTGCCAGCCCGCCTGATCCTCAAACGTAGCGGCCAGCGCCCAGCTGGCGTTGCCTTCGCGGAAGGCCAGGTCTGAGCCCCACTTCAGGTCCTTGAGTTCCGGAATCTGTGCCGGCAACTCCGCCATAGCCTTATTCAAAGCGTCCACCTGCTCCGAGGTGGTGCCTTCTTTCCATGTAAACAAAACGAGATGCATTAGCATAATTGCGGTTTCTCCTCGCGAAAAGGCCTCACCCATGACGAGTGAGGCCTCTGCGAATGATCATTTCGCCCGTTTCAGACGGGCGCTGTGCGAGTCTTACTTCGCGGCCTTCAAACTATTGTAGACCGCCTCGACAAACATATCCGTCGTCGACGGGCCGGAGTTCTGGCCGTAGCGGGTGTCGTAGTCCGCAGTCACGCGGGCTGCTTTCACCTGATCGAGCGTCGCGCCTTTGCTGATCATGTCGCGAACGCGGTCGCGGACGATCACCATCATGTCGCGGTACTCCAGCACTTCGTGTTCGTTCGAGAGATAGCCGTGGCCCGGAACCACCATCGTGCCGCCGTCTTCTTCGTGTTCGTAAACCGTGCGGTTCAGGATATCGTTCAAGGCGTTGATTTCGCCCTGCACGCTGCCGCCCCGTTTCAGATCGATCACCGGGTACATCGTCGTATTGAAGATGTCGCCCGTCACGATCACGTCCGCGCGCCGGAACACGACGATCGATTCGCCGTCGGTCACCGACTTCGGCTCCCAGAACATTTCGATCGAGTCGTCGTTGTGAAACTTGCGGCGGCGTTCTTCAAGGAACGTGTCGGTCGGAAGCGCGTCGTTCGGCGTCTTCAGATCGATCAGGAAGTTCTGCGTGTTCTGGTGCGAGATCATCGTCGCCGTCGCGCCCGCATTCGCCACCTGGTTCGAGAAGAATGAACCAACAAGGCTCGGGTCGCGGCCCGCGTGAAACAGCTTCGCGTTGCCGCCCGTGAGGTCGGCCTGGAAGCCCGTATTCGCCACGAACTGCAGCGGCGCGGGAGAAATCTTGTTGATCGTTTCGATCACCTTATCCGACAGCTTACCTGCGCCCGAGTTCACCACGAACGCGCCTTGATCGCCCGTCTGCACCACGATGTTGCCGCCGTCGCCCACCAACATGTAGACATTGTTGCGGATGGGCAGCACGTGGATCTGTCCATCGTTCGGATTTGGATCCGCCGCCTTGCTGGTTTCGTTGCGCTTGCCCGCCTCTGGCTTCAACAGCGCCAAGCCCTGGGCTTCGGTGGCCGTTTTCATCTTGGCCATGAATTCCGGATAAACGGATTCCGCGCCGCTCTTGCCCGAGATCAACGGCAGCTTGTACACTTTCTCGAACTCGCTCCCGAACGGCTGTTGGCCGAACAGATAATGAGGCACCTTGTCTGCGGGACGATCCAGGATCTGTTCGCCATCGTCGCAAGCGTACAGCCAGGCGCGGTGATCGGCAATGTTGCGGTAGTAGTCGTTGCTACGGACTTCCGGTTCGCTCAGGAACACCGGATCGGTAACCACAGTGACGTTCGTCAGGTGATCGCCGTGGCGCACGAAGTAATCGACCATGGTCGCCTGATCGCTTTGCGGCGTGCCGTTGCGGCGCAGCCAGCCCTGCTTCATGTGCGTTGTTTCCACAACCAGCACGTTACCCACGAACTTGCCCGTGGAGAAGCCGCGGAAACTGTGCGGAGCCCATGCCGGCGGATGCGCACGTCCGTCCATCCAGATCACGCGGTGGCCTTCGGTCGTCTGGCCCCACACGTGGACGGCAACCAAGCGGTGATAGTGTTCATCGCGCTCTTCCCAAATGTGGAAGTTGCCCGTCGCGCGCATCTGATAGGGCGACACATACGCGTCGCACTGGTGATGTCTCAATGTCACGCGCGAAGGATCGTAGGAGAGCGCCCACAAGCGTCCCGCTTCGTTCAACGCGAAGCCGGCGTAATCGCCAAGCTCGGAGCCGCCGCCGCGCTCCAGTGCGTCTTCGTGCATCGGAGGCGTCCAGTAACCGGTCAGATCGACCGCCGGTGCCGGTGCCGGTGCGTCCTGCGCAACAGCTTCCGGAGTGATGGTTGACTTCGTTGTGTATACAACGGCGCCCGTGATTAGGAGCGCCGCAAGAATCGTCTTTTTATAGGTCAGCTTCATCGGATTCCCTTTCTGCGTCCTCACCTTATCGGGCCGAACAATCCGCCGGATTCCATCCGGCGGCGTCCTTCTGCTTCTTGAAGTGAGTGCTGGTCCAGAACGGCGTGTTCAGATTGGCGGGGTCCACCACTTCGGTTGCGACTACAAGCAAGGAATCGCCATTCGGATGCTCCATTTTGTCAATGTATTCCGTCACCACGGCGTTCGCGCTATACGGAACACCGTTGCGGCGCAAGTAGCCGGCCTTCATCTTCGTGGTGACCACCTTCAAGGAGCCGCCAGGAGGCACCGCTCCGCGTCCCGGGCCCATCACCGGAATGCTGCGATCCCAGTTCGCAACGGAAACGCCCTGCCAATCGCCGCCCTGCCCCTGTGCGCCGTTGAAGTGCAACAGGCGGGTTTGCTTGCCCATATCTGTTTCAATCTTCAGTGTGTTATCGTCCTGCCAGGTAATGTGCAGACGAGTGGGCAGGCGCATCACGCCCCCAACTCCATACGCTCTGCACTGTTCACCCGCCGCTTCATCCTTTGCGGGATCCCACGCTTCGGCTACTTTCTTACCGTCGGGACTCACGGGAACGCCGACGACATCGCCTTTTGGGGCAACCGCCATGCGGTAGCGCCAATCTTCGGTTACTAGAGAGACCCAATAGCCAGTTGGATCAAAGGTAGCAGCGGCCTTTGGTGCTGGTGGAGGCCCCGCAGGAGCAGCGCCCCCGCGCCCCTGGGCCATGAGACTTGCGCCAGCCACAAGTAAAAGTGCCGCAGCATGGAGCGCGCGGCATCGGAACTTCGGAAAAGACATGACTAACCTCACATTAGTATTTCAAGTAACGTCCGCTGAATAATGGGGACCAGGCTTCGGACAGACATACTCCCCTTGTTGCCATTTGGGAGCCCAAAGCAACCTTAACAGTGTACGACGTTGTAGAGCCGTTTGGGAGGGTCACAGTATATCCGGTGAGGCGGGAGGGGGGCGCATCCCCCAGGAGAGCAGCGAGCCCGGCGGCGATTTACCCAGGGAATCCGCCGCCGGACTCACGTGTAACTCATTCCACCAGCGCCGCGAGGGTTCGCACCGCTGGGTTGCTGGGCGCAATAAGATTGACGGTGACGTTGTTCTCCACGAAGACAGTGCCCGTAATAATCTGAAGTTTGGTGCTGACGTGTGCCCCGGTGCCTTGGAATTCAAACCACGCGCCACGCGGCTGGTAGCTGACACCGTCCATGGTGACCTGTCCAAGTACTTTCAATTCCATCTCTGGGCTTTGCAGATCGGGGGGTAGCCGGTCGGCCGCATCCTCCGCCGCCGTTTTCAGGCAAGTGGTCGATCCGCCAGGAACAAATGGGGCACAGTTGTAGGTGCCGTTCGATGTGTACTTGACTATCGAGTTCCGCCGGTCCTGCCAGAAGAGGAATCCGTTATAGGGTTGCAATGAGGTTGGGACCGTTCCCGAACCATTGTTAACCCCATAGAGCGTCGTGGATGCGCCCGTTCCCGTCGGCTCAATTTCATGCTTGCCTTGCCACAGCAAGGAAGAAACTGGGCTGAAACCAATGTTGCTATTCATGTAGTTGACCTGCGTATCGAGCCCCGGATAGCCAACACCGTTCGATCCAGTGGGTGCGGTGAAAATAAACATCTGTCCGGCATAACCCGTGCCCGAGGACGACGACGCGATGGAGGGATTGCTGCCCGTAACGTCGAAAACCTTCAAGAGATTGCCGAACGTGCCGGAGTTCGTATGATAAACGCCGTCCATCACATATTGCCCAGGCCCGAACACCACTCGCGCCGAATTTCCGTCAACCACCATGCCGCCATGGAACAAATACACAGGAAAAGCAGCACCATTGATCGGTGTTGCCCCGGTGCCGTAGTAGTTCACGTCAGAGCCATAAGTGGGGCAGGTTCCCGACGAAGAAAATGTAGCCGCCCCCGTAACGGTAATGGGCAAGCCGTCCGGAATCGCCTTGCGCGTGGTCCGGTCCACGGTTGAATACGAATAGTAGTTGTATGGCCCCAACGTCGCTCCGGCCGGAACCGTGCCGTTTTTGATGCCGCACGTCGGAATCGGCGCGCTTGCGGCTACCGGCGGCTGCGGCAGACCCTGCGTTGGATCCTGATAAATGCTGCCGCTGCCCGGCAGGCTGACGGTACCAGGGTGATACGTACCCGGATTCTCAACAGTGCCGCCCCCGCGGACGATGATCGGACTGGGAGCTGTGACCGAAGTGC
>JBEBFS010000106.1:0-10545 GCA_040081855.1 Bryobacteraceae bacterium
GCCGCCAATAGCCGCAGTTGCGCCGGGAGCACATCATCGACAGGCGATTGGGCATGTAGTGTGTTTGCCGCATGGCCTCTTGCGCCAGAGGGTAGAGCGTTTCGGCGACACGCGATTCGTCGGGAGTGATCGAAAAGGTCTGTGCGACGATCTGCGGCGTCTTTGTTTTGACCAATGTGTCGATTCGGCCTTGAAGGCAAGCTCCGGGCAGCAGATGGGCGTACGTCGCCACTTGGAACTTTTGCATGGGTGCAATTCGTGTGGGCTTCGATCTCGCGGTCTTGATCTCGATCACGTTGCCTTGCGTATCTAGCAGATCAATCCAGCCTTGAACTTGAATGCCTCCGATTTCACCGGCCACCTGAAGTTCGACGGCCGCCGGCTCGATCGTTGGTGCAACTTCGTCCATGTATTTTGCGACGAGTGCTTCACCGGTGGTAGCGAACTCGTGCGAGTCTTCGTCATCGCGAAACTCCGTTTGAGCGGCTTCGTTTGCCCACGCCTCACGAAAGAGCGCGATCACCCCAGGAACGGGAAGATCCTCGCATGTTTCAAGTTTTTGGGCGAAGTTCTGACCGAGTGCGGCATGCACCGCTCGACCCAAGGCAAGATTTCCGGTCGGCGGGTCTGGATATTTCAAGCCGTACTTGAACCACCACCGGGCTTGGCAATCCATGAAGCAACGGACTTGACTCGGAGAGAGCTTCTCACCCAAGGCGCTGGGCAGGTCAGTCTTTCGGTCGTCTAGAACCGGTTGAACGTTGGTCCGATCTACCGGCACGTCGAGCGGTCGAGGAATCGCTACAGCGGAGGCATTCATCGTTGGGACCTCTCGCTCATGTTGATGAGAACCGTGATCGCCATGGACTTGATCGCATCCGCGTCGAAACGCACAACGTATCCCAACTCCGCTCCGTATTTTTCGGCATTGTAGGCCGCGGAGATTGCAGTCTTTAATGCGTGCTCGAGTTTCGTTGTGGGAGTCGGGGGGATATTTCCATTTTGCTTTGCGGGATGCGCGCAGCCATTCGGCGGACTGGGGGGCGCTGGTGGAGTCGGCGGAGGCACAACGGCGCCAACGGCGGCCGGGAGAGCAGGCGCATCCGGGACACGCTCTTGGGGGAGCTCGTCGCTCTGAGTGATGTCTCGGACGGGCACATCAATCGCGGCCGGCGACGATGGCGTAATCGGAGGAACGCCATGTGCGGGAACCCGAACTACCTTGGCGGCATGAATGGCTTCGATCGATTTCTCAAGCTGTTCAGCCAGTCTCGTGTCGGATTCGGACGACTTGGGCGTCGCCTCCAAACGGCTAACCTGCCACTCGACGAGCCTCCGACAACCGTCCCGGCTGAATTTCTTGCAGACTTGAAATACTTCGCCTGGCTGGATTCCCAGTTCCTTGATGCGTCCAGCTACGATCGGCGGCACATATACGATTTGATCCTCCGTCAGCCTGTACATGACTTGGTCGCCGTATCGACCGGCCACTCGCTTCCCTTCTTCAGGATCAGCAATGGCCAATTGCGTGGGGACATTCATTTCGAAGCGAAGGATTTGAAGCACGAGCCCTCCTTATTCAAGCTCAACCGTACCATGCCCGGGCAAGCTACGCAAGAAAAATATTGCTACGAGCCCCCGAACGTCCCGTTCAACATGAAATTCGTCATACGTAACTGTGTATGATTAATAGATTGTGGCCACGACGAGCAAAAACCCCCACGCGTTAGCCCTCGGCCAACTGGGCGCGGCCAAAGGCGGAAAAGCACGGGCAGCAGCGCTAACTGCTGAAAAACGGCAGGCGATTGCGGAGAAGGCCGGCAAGGCAGGGGGCGAAGCCAGGGCACGGAAGCTGACGAAATCTCAGAGGACTGAGAGCGCACGCAAAGCCGCCTTAGCTCGGTGGGCGAAGCAATGAGTCGGTGCCGATTTTTGGACAGACTACCGTCACCGTTGGCACATCGAGCCGAAATTCTGCCTGATCAACCCGTTGCCGTTGACCCTGCGAATTAGCGCAAGGAAGGGCCGCCAGGGCTGATTTCAGGTCCGGGCAATCCTAGGAACTCGCCAGTTTGCAAAAGGGCTATGGCCGGACAGGGCACGGGGGCGAACTGCAGATTCGTCTCCGTTCGGTCCAGGCACGTCTTCCCGCCCTCTGCCCCCACTAATCGTTCGGGCCGTGACCTTGATTTTAGCCGCTGGCGCTGTGATGCGTCGGGCAAAGGTGGATTCTGCAGGAGTCTACGGTCGCTCCGAAATCAGCTGGACTGGAAAATAGCCCGACTCGTTCAAGACTGGCGATCGGCGGCTGGCAGGATATTCGTGCTTTGTAGGTATCGCATCAAGGCATGCTCAACATCGGCGGTAGTCACATCCACCCAGTCAGAAAGCTTGTCATGCCAGAACGGAGTGTAGATCACCAGGTTGGGATTGAACAACGCGGGAACATAAGAAAACGAACTCTTGGACAGAATGAGGATATCTGCAAGGATCATATCCCGCCACGCCTCTTCAAGCGTTGAATCTAGTTTCAAGACGCAGCCGAGTTCAATAAAGTCGTCGAAAGTCTCGGGACTATCCCGTTCGCTGTGAATCACAACCTCTACACGAGGCAGTGCACGTTGTACCCTCTCAATAAGATCGATGAAGTAAGCGTTATTCAGATATCGATGCGCATACTCGGGCCTCCCGATATCGCCACGCCGGATGTGCACGACAGCCCTCGGATGCTCACGGCGTTCCCGCGGAAAACGAATTCCCTTCTGAAGGTGAACGCGGAACTCCGGACTATAAAGCCTGTCAACGTCCAGCAGCCGCCCGTCATCAATTTTCATCCCAAACAGAAATGCGAGAAAGCGCCCCCATCGGGACATCCCGCGTGGACGCGGACCAACTGCGGAGTCCCATCGAACTTCCCGATACGCTTCACCGAATAACGACACTTCTCCCTGAACCTGCGGTTCCGGCAATCCAAGAAGCCGGCAGAGCCTAAGATGCTCTTCGAAATAAAACCCTCCAATAGACCCGCCGTATACATACCCGCAGTGGAAGCAAAATGAATACGCCATCAGGTCCTCATGGACCTGCGCGCCGGATCGATCGAAACGTCCTTTGGATCGAAAAATTAAATTCGTATCGCCGGAAACCGCGTCAAAGGAGCCACGCCTTCCCACCGCCCGCATCTTGCCGGACATCCGCCAGGCCGCGGCGATCTCTTCCGTCCTCTGGTAAAGGACGTGATAGCGAACGAGGCGTTGGATCACGCGCTTCAGTCTGACCATACTCATGCCCGCAAACTCAGCTTTGTCACTTGGATGCTTCCACGTAAAGCGAATGATCTTCCCAATCAGGGGCATCGTGTCCCGCAAGCCACGGATCTGCAGATTGATTGCATTTCCCGCGTACGACAGTCTGGAACCCCGCGGAGAGCAGCGCCTTTTCCATCGTCTCAAAGTCCCAGGCAAACTCGTGCCGGTTGAATTTGTGGGCTCGAAAGACAAGATTGACCATTTGCATCGGCGTTTCTATCCCGTATTGCTCCATCGCCTGCGAAGGATACCATTGAAACATTTTTTGCCGCTCGCCCTCAGGCAGACTATACGCCCGCACAAATTTTTCCGCGTCTGGAACAGCAATGTGCAGGATTCCATTCGACCGAAGGATTCTTTGACACTCCCTGAAGAGCGCTTGTGCGTGTTTCTCGTCAACATGCTCCAGCAGATGATGCGCGTAGATCCCCTTCCATGAGTTTTCCGCGAAAGGCAGGGGGAATCTCACATCAACATGCACTTGAGCGTGGGGATTTCCAAATGAATCCGTATTCAGAAATCCTTCCAGTAGTTTTTCACCGCACCCCAAATGCAAGTACTGAATCCCGGAGACTTCGTAATAGCGTTTCGCCCGCATCCGTCCCCACGTGGTGCGCAGCTCAAATCGCGCATGATCGTAAAGATCGACCAGATTTTCCGGCATCCAGCGCCTGGGGTTAGTCCACATCGGTTCTTATTCTCCTCGCGGCCTCACAAATGCTCGCACTTGCTGCATCGGTGCCTGCCCTGATCTTCCGTTGCTTGACCTGCGTCAACCACTGGCTCGTGAACACCGCCCCCCAGATCAGGTTGGCGGTCTGTGCGGGAACTGGATGTCCGGCGGAAATTTTCGGGCGCAGCCACTCGAAAAACTCCGATTTGAGCATTCCCGATATCGGCGATGTCCCATCGGCTAGGGGACGATACGCTTCAAGGAACGCCGGGTGGCGGAAGATCTCGGCCGTACGAGCCGTGAAGCCACTCTTCGGGCGCCTCACCATTTCCACCGGAACCGATTGCTCCAAAGCGGCCTTCAGCACCCATTTGGGTTCAGGGGCCCCCGGCCAAGCCGTCAATTGCATCGCGACATCGAACATTTCCGGCGAAAGAAACGGATAAACAACCGGCACTCCCGCATCCCGGAATAGCGACCACGATTTTTGAGCGAAGATATTGGCGCACGTAAGAGCCATATCGATGGCCGTGAGTTCACGGCGCGGATCTTGTGGGCAGAACGATCGCAACCAATCCATGGCAATCGCGTTCACCTCATCCCTGACATCCGCGTCCACTTCGTACGCAATGCCCTCCAGCGGATTCTGCGCCACCGCGGCCAGCGGATAAGGTAGTGCGAAGGCGCGCCTCATCAATCGGCAATACCGCTCCACAGTCGATTCGCGGCTCCAGAGTTTCGCAATCCGATACAGGGCCCCTCCCAGACGCAAGGCCGGCCCGGACAGCCCACAGAGACGGATCCACTGCTCCGCTTTCGCTGTCATGCCGAAAGCTCCGTCCGCTCCCGTACCATCTAAAACAACATGCCCGGTTCCAAACTCCTTGCAAACACTGCGAACCAGTGCGCACGTGGGAACCGTGGAATGATCGCAGAACGGAACCCGGTAGTAGTTGCCCGCATTCTTCAGCGTATCCGCCGTCGCGTCATCGCCCGAATGTTCAATCCGCCAGAAACGCAGCCCAAGATGGCGAGCCATCCTTTCGGCAAGAATCGTTTCCGCATCGCCGGCCCCAAAGGAATAATGCACAAGCACAGCGTCCTTGAACCCCAGTACCGCCGCACGCGCGGCAAGCAGTCCCGAATCCACACCGCCACTGAAAAGGACTATGAGACGCCCTTTTGGGGAGGCCTGCGCAATCAGGCGGTCCAAGATGCCCAGAACCGTTTCCTGCTGGGCCCCCAGTGTGCCCGGCGCGCAAATGGGTATCCGCGCGTCGCTAACCGATGAGGCACGATCCTGCTCCGAAATTCGCGGAGACGGAATCGCTCGACGTACCTCTCTCCAGACGCTCAGCGGGGGAATGACCGCTCCGAACTGCAAAAGCGAATGGACCCCCCTAAGGTCGAGCGTGCGATCCGCGGAATAAACATCACGAAGGTCGTCGCTGGTCTCACTCGGCCGGGCGGCTAGGTACCATTTCGAATCTACGTCAAGCAAGAATGGATAGCTCCACGCCTGGTTCTTTGATTCCCAAAGAACACCACGGCCAATTACTGATGCCAATGCACAACATCAGTTCGTTCTTGTATCCTTCGTTCGCAATAGCCTCGCCGGTGACCTGCTCGAACCCATTCGAATCTGCTGAGGCCGCCGCACACGGATCCGCTCCAGCATGCATTTCGAGCCGATTTGCATGCCAAGCGCGCGGAACAACACGATCCCTACCCGCGACGTTGCGCCGACGCCTACACCGAACACGGCAGCGAGCGCACTCACAATTGTTAGGCATTAGTAGTCCGTCTTCACCATTCTCGCAATCTCAATACTGAATCTTGGCTGCCATCTCTTGACTCGGCTTTTCGATCATGAGATACAAGGCTCGAGAGCACGCGACAGTCACCGCAGTGGCAATCACCATCAACCCAAGCCTCCAGATATCAGAGTTATCAAGGCGAAGCCCCAAATGAACAATGCGCCGAAGTATCGGATAATGAAAAAGATAAAGCGTATAGCTAAGCGCGCCCAGCCATTCCAGGAATGGAATAGGGGGCAGTTCAGAGCTGATAGCTGCGGCGCTCATCGATGCAGCAATGGCACCAGCCACCCCCTCAGATCCCGCAGCCCACATCAGCAAACTTATAGTCACAAGCCACCAGATCGTTCGACTTAGTAGCCCCACACGATACTGAAAAAGAGCAATACCCACCATAAAATAGTGGATATAACCGCTTAAATGGACAGGTGATCTATATAGGTAGAGCAAACCCACCGCACACAAGCTGCCTACCCTCACGATGTTATTCCTGGCAACTAGAACCGGAAACAGTAGACCGATCAACAGATAGAATTGGAACTCAATGGCGAGCGTCCAATAGACGTCATTCAGCCATGGGTAGTGAAAATAGACATTCAAATAAGCCAGGTGGGCCAGCCATTGGGCCGGCAGAAGCGGGGGGGCCGTGCCCCGAAATCCAGGAATCAGGGTCGAGACCCACGGTAGAAGGATGGCAACGACAATCGAGGCGATATAGGGTGGATCAACGCGCACCAGCCGTTTGAGGAGGAATTTCGGAATCGATCGCAGCGTGTAACTAGCCCTAAATAGAGAATATGGAATTATAAATCCAGATATAACAAAAAACACCTCCACGCCGAATTTTCCATAGCGTCCGCTCCACACCAGAGATTCAGCCTCAATAGTCAGGTGGTGCCAGAATACGGCGAAGGCAGCGAGTCCCCGTAGGACCTGAATGCTCCGTAACCTGGGTAATGAGGCTGAGTTCGACGCTGAGCCTTCGCCATTCGCGATCACCTCGCCTCCTCGCAGGTCACTTTTCGCGCATCATAAGCCTGATCTTTACTTGCCAAGCCCCACTCTGAATCTGAATAGCGGATCTTTAACTCAATTTCTCGATAGCACTTGATGTTCCATCGGAGAGATTCGTAGTCCACCACAGGCTCAAGATTCGGGACAACTGTCGAAGCATATGGCACACCAATTCCACCCGCCTCTCCAGTGTGAATCGTTAGACGCACCGGCTTGCTCCGCTTCTCCGATCTGACGCGATCTATAAATGCATCTCTTCTGCTTTGAACCTCCCAAGTCGCCGCCCAGAGCCAGGTCGTGGCTATGCTCAGAGCGATCACTAGACAAAGGCAGCTATTGATACTGGAACGCGAGAATCGCTTAACCCAATAGCGCTCGCAAAGCACGGCAAGGAGAGCAACGATAATGCCAACAAATGGGTAACGCTTCCGCGAATCGAGAGAGTACCCGCCACCCAACGCGTGCACGGCACCCGTGCAGATTAACCCTACCGATAGCCAACGAAGAAGACTCTCATCGATTTCCGCTTTGGAACTCACAACAGTTGATTTCATCCTTACCAGCAAAAACCATAAGAGCCCAGCGAAGGAACTAATAAGTCCGATCATCACCGGCCAGGACGCAACGGACAACAAGTAGCCCCATGCCTCCCGAGAGAGAATAATGCCGAAGTACATAACATCAGTCACTTGGTACAGCAAGGCGCTAGCCATCGCTTGTGGTTGGATATTCGCCTCCCGGACTCCCACAGGCAAACTGAGCTTGATGGCGAAAGATGCGACCACAACTGCAAAACACGGAGTAAGCGGCGATAACCAATCACCCTTGGACCCGTCGTTCATGTTCGTGATTCTGCGCAGGGCCAAAGGAACTCCACAAATTGCCGCAGGGATTAATAGGGCTTCATTCGAAAACACAAGAGCACAGGCAATCGCGAAGAGGACAGCACAATGAGCCAGTCCATGGAACAAGATTGCCTTCGGAGGGGCGTAAAGGAAACTGACCAACAACATTATTGCTGAGGTGCTGATTACGTAGGTGAATGCCGACGCCCACAGTAAAGCCTGTATTCCGAAGGGCACAACTACATACACAATGGACCAAAGCAGGGCGCCTTGGCGCGTTATACCCATTCGGTTCAGTAGTGCCTTCAGCACCATTCCATTGGCCGCATGAATTAGCAGAAAAATAATCGGCGGAAATAATGTACCTTGACCTACCATAGCAATCCACATGACCATGGTATGACCCAAAATGCGCCAGAGACCAAATTCTCGATAGTACTGGACAATAAAGCCCCAAACTCCCAAATGCTCCATCATGCCACGTGCCATCGCGAAGTCATCAGCCAAATAATGATACTCGTGAATGGAAGGAAACCAAGCGACCACCGCGCATAATAGTAGAAATGCGGGGGTATCTACTAACCGATCTGTCAAACGATTAACACGATTCATAGATAGAGCCCCCAGACACGGTGTGTCCATTTCCGCGCAAGGTATCGATGAGGCGATCAGAGGCCATACCTGCCCCGCACACCACCCACCACAAATCCAAATAACTCCGGTGACTCGTATGCCCGAAAAACAGCCCCGTCACCGCGGCGAAGGTCAGGAACAAAAGGTAGATCAGCCCCAACTCCCTCCACCGTTCGCGCGTTGCCCACATTCCATAAACACCCAAGGCGCATACAGGTCCATACGAGAGCAACAGAATCCACTCGGCCAGCGACTCGCGCCGTGGACTAAAGCGCCAAGAGAACGTCGCCCATAATTTGCGCGCGGCCCCATGCAATGCCGCAACCGGATTGTCCCGGATGTACGCGGCGGCCTTTCGCAGGAACCAGTCGTTTTCGGCGACCTCATTTCCACCGAGCGCATCTAACTGCACACGATGCTGCTGGCTCAAAGAGGCTAAGGCCTCGTCCGCACTGCGGTCAATGCTCTCCGCGGGGTACCGGGAAAATGTTTTGGAATTATTCCCGTTCCAAAGTTGAAAGCCCAACTCCGAAGTGATCACCGGGGCCCCAACCACAGCATAGTTCCGGGCTACCCAGCCTCCGACCATAATCACTACCGGCGCTGCCACAATCGCCGCTCGCTTCCATTTGCGCGCCCGGTCTCCTTCCGAAAAACACGCGATCCACGCGAGCGCGCATAACGCAAATGGCAAAAGCGTTTGCCGCGTGAGGACCGCCATCGCTAAAACCGCGCCCGCGAAACACCACAGCTTCCACCCGCCCCCGCGCATCGCTCGCAACAAAAGCAGCATCGCCGCAGTCGTCAGAAACGTGAACATTCCCGTCTCCTGCAGCGCCGTATCGTGCACCACGTAATACGGATACAGCGCCGTCACCGTAGCAGCTAATAATCCACTTCGCTCCCCAAACAAATCCCGCGCGACCGCATAGGTGCACCAAACCGTGCCCGCGCCCATCAACGACTGCGGGACAACCACCCACAAATAATACTTCCCCGCCAGTGTCATCAGAGCGAGAAACACCGGATACAGCGGCACGCGCATCGCTCGCGAATCACCAAGAACGAATCCATTGCCGGAGGCAAGACTCACGCCCAGTTCATAGAAGAAGGAATAGCCGTTCGCCCAGAAGTCTTCGTTACCCAGGTGAATGCGCCAGGCGAGGCGCAGCGCCACCGCGACGAGAAGGATGGCGATCAACAGACGCTTTGTGCTGAGACTATGCGGAGCGGCGCTCACGATCGATTCAATTCGACCTGGAGACTCCAGCGTCCGCACTCAAGTCCTCACAATCCGGCGTGCATATTTCGCCGCCAACCTAGTGACCCGCAGCGGATAGTACAGCCAGAACAACGCGGCTGGAAGTTGCACGGCTCGCACGTCGGCTTCAGTTGGGGCTTTGAGCAGTCCGGCGTAGTGGCGAATTCTGTCCCATGTGCCAACGGCCAATGCAGCGTTGAATTTCGTGTATGTGAAGCCGCTCATCGAAGGCGGTTCCGGTTCGGCGTATCGTGCCTTCACCTCTTCGGCCAGACGGGGCACAACCGCATCTCGCGCGATGCGCTGCCCGACGTCGGCCGGCAGGCTCGCGCCACCAAGGTCGCGAGCAAGCAGCGCAGCAAGCAGCACAACACGTTCTCCACCGCCGCTGCCTGCAAGCGTGAAAACCTTGCTCCAATCGAGCGAAGGATTCACCGCAAGCAATCGAGCCACGTCAGGAATCCACTTCTTGTGATCCCACGCATGTTTTGCGCCGTGAATCGCGAGGTACACAAACAAGCACTCGGCATTCAGGCCCAACACGTCACGGCCCGCGATGCGAACGGGAACAGAATTCGCCAACATCGTTTCCGGTTCCAGGCGGAACGGATAATCCGACGGAGCGATGTCCCAGTGCAGATCGACGATGGTCCCGTTTCGATCGCGAAACGTTGACTCCCACGTCAGCCGCGTCCACTGCGCAGGCGGCACCCTCGCGAATCCCGAATCCGGTTGATAGCCACACTCTCCAAGCAACGCTGTTGCGCGAACCACGTCTTCCTTGCGCACCAGCAAATCCAGGTCTTCGTACACGCGCCCTGCGGTATCGCCATACAACGTCTGCGCCAGCACGGGCCCCTTCAAAGGAATCACCGGAACGGCGGCCACCTCAAACCGCTCCAGCAAATGCAGAAGCTTTGTCGTGAGGATATACGCGGTCTTCACGGACTCCGCGTTTATTTCAGGACCGGCAATGATGGTGGATGGCATGAAG
>JBEBFS010000041.1:0-37047 GCA_040081855.1 Bryobacteraceae bacterium
CATGTGGGCACGTGGATGCCACCGAGCTATGATCCGGAGCTGAATCTTCTCTATATCGGCACGTCGGTCACCTCGCCCGCGCCGAAGTTTCAGCTGGCGGGCAACGATAAGAAGTACCTCTATCACAACTCCACGCTCGCGATTAACGCGGATACCGGCAAGCTGGTTTGGTATTACCAGCACGTAGTCGATCACTGGGATCTGGATCATCCCTTCGAGCGCATCCTTGTCGATACCGCCGTTGCTCCCGACGCTACGGAAGTGTCGTGGATCAATCCGAAGATCAAGAAGGGTGAGCGCCGCAAGGTGATTACTGGCATTCCGGGCAAGACCGGCATTGTGTACACGCTCGATCGCCGCACGGGGGAGTTTCTGTGGGCGCGGCCGACGAACTTCCAAAACGTGGTGAGCAAGATTGACGGCGCAACGGGTGCGGTCACGGTGAATCCCGAATCCACATTCAGCAAGGGCGGCGAGGAACACCTGATCTGCCCCAATTCAAACGGCGGCAAGAATTTTCCAGCCGGCGCATACAGCCCGTTAAATAACGCCATCTTCATGCCGGTGCAAAACACATGCGCGATCATGGCGCCGCTTGCGGATACGATTGTGCCGAAGTCGGCCTACGGGTTGCGGAATAAGGCGCAACTGGCTCCGGGCGCGCAGAACATCGGCACGGTGCATGCGGTGTCGGTAGAGACGGGAAAGACATTGTGGAAGTTTGAGACGCATGCGGGCGCGCTGTCGCTGGTTTCCACGGGCGGCGGTCTCGTGTTTGGCGGCGATAGCGCCGGCTTCTTCCGCGCGCTGGATCAAAGCACCGGCAAGGTGCTGTGGGAAGTGAACCTTGGTTCGCCAGTCACTGGTTTTCCCATCACGTACTCGGCGAATGGGAAGCAATACGTTGCGGTGAGTACGGGTACGTCGCTCGTCTCGGGCGGAGTCAATCAACTCTTTGCCGATCTTCGTCCGGAGATCAAGAACGCCATCTACGTTTTCGCGCTTCCATAAATGGTGAACGAGATAGGAACGTCCACCGTCACGGTTCCGCTGGAATGCCCTTATTTGCTGCGCATTCCTGAGTCGCTGCCCAGCGCGCCGCTGGTTGCGATCGCACTGCACGGTTACGGCATGGATGCCGAGAGCATGTTGCGTCTTACGGCGACCTTGCTTGGACCCGAACTTGTCATCGCATCGGTGCAAGGTCCGAACCAACACTACCTGGGATCGCCATCGGATCCCGATCGAAAAATCGGTTATAACTGGGGCATTGCCCGGCAATATACGTCTTCGATTCAATTGCATCACGCGATCGTGAAGGCCGTCAGCGCCGAACTTTGCGAAAAATTCGGCGTGGACGCGCGGCGTATTTTGTTGATTGGCTTCTCCCAGCCGGTTTCGTTGAACTACCGTTTCGCGGGAACCCATCCGGGACAAGTGGGCGGCATCATGGCGCTGTGCGGGGGTGTTCCTGGCGATTGGGAAGCGGGCAGCTATCAAACGTTCATGACGCCGATCCTTCACATTGCGCGATCCGAAGATGAGGTTTACGCGGAGAGAATGGCGATGAAATTTCCCGACCAGCTCCGCAAGCATGCGTCGGACGTGGAATTCCATATGATCCCTGGGCAACACAGGTTCCCGGCGAAAGCCGGATCGATTGTGAATCCGTGGATCGAACGTGTTTTTGGCCGCTGACCCTTTTTGCAGGTGAACATGCGCTACCAGTTTTTGATCGATACATATGAGACTGAAATTCTAAAGGTTCTGAGCGTCTGGAGCATGTTTCAGGACGTTGATCTCCCGGTGCGCCCTCATGCCACCGATACCCGCGGCCGCAGCGTTCTGGAGCAGATGGTTCACCAGTGCGTGAGCGAAGACGCGTGGTTTCGCACGATGCTGGGTGTGGATGTGGGCGCTCCGCCATTGCCTGCCGAGGAAACGCGCATGGCCTTCATCGAACGCTATCGCACGGACGCGGCGAATCGCCTGGAACAACTGAAGGGCAAAGACGACGCATGGTGGGAAGGCGAGGCCTCTTTCTTCGGCAACCCTCGCAGTCGCGCCTGGATCATGGTCCGCCGCGTCGCCCATACAGTGCATCACCGGGGCCAGCAGACAGCGATGCTCCGCATGCTGAATCGCGATCTCCATAGCAACTACGGCCCGACGGCGGACACCGGGGGACTCCCCAAGAACGCTGCGCCTGTGATTTACGCGTATCCGAACCCTGATGCGATCGTGGAAGGGGAGAAACTCGGCGGCAGGAAGGCGCCGTTGCCTGCGCGCGCTGAGTTGCCCGTGACGGAGCGCCCTTAGAAATGCCGAACCTATTTCGGAGCGTGCCTGCCCGGGACCGCAAAGTTGGCGCGCGTCACCGCTCGCGCTAAACTCTAGTTAGGAACTACCTTTCCGATGCCTGTTGTATCCCCCGTACCTGCCACGACGAACGACCAGCTTGTCGACGAAATATTCGAACTTAAAAAGAAGCGGAACGCAATTATCCTGGCTCACCACTACCAGGACAACGAAATTCAGGAGATAGCCGATTCCATCGGCGATAGCCTGGAGCTTTCGCGGCGCGCGCAGCAATTCACAGGCGATGTGATTGCCTTTTGCGGCGTGAAGTTCATGGCGGAAACCGCGAAGGTGCTGAATCCGAATCGCACCGTGATTCTGCCTGATCTGCAAGCCGGCTGCAGTCTGGTTGACGCGTGCCGCGCCGAAGATGTGCGGGCGTTTAAGCAGCGGAATCCTGATTACGTCATCGTAAGTTACATCAATACGTCCGTCGAAGTGAAGGCGGAAAGCGATATTCTTTGCACGTCGCGTAATGCGGTGAAGATCGTAAACTCGATTCCCGCCGAGAAGCCGATTCTGTTCCTGCCTGACGTAAACCTGGGCAACTACGTGAAGCAGCAGAGCGGCCGCGAAAACATGAAGCTGTGGCAGGGCTCCTGCATCGTGCACAACACGTTTATGGCCCGCCGCCTGGTGAAAGCGAAGGCGGAACATCCAAAAGCGCTGGTTGCTTCGCATCCGGAATGTACGCCCGACGTTCTTGCGCTTTCCGATTTCGTCGGTTCCACCAGCGCGATCATCGAATGGTGCGCGGCGGCTCCGGCGGATGAAATCATCGTGATGACGGAGAGCGGCGTGTCGCACTCGCTGCACAAAGTGGCTCCGGATAAGAAGTTCTATTTCGTGCCGAATGAAAACTGCAACTGCAGCGAATGCCCGTACATGCGTTTGAATACGCTTGAAAAGTTGCGAGATGCGCTGCGGACGCTGTCGCCTCGAATCGAGATTCCAGCCGACATCCTGAAGCGCGCCGCGCTGCCCATCGAAAGAATGCTCGCCGTCAAATGAGCTTTTCCGTCTCTCACCCTGAAGTCCAGGACGCCGTCCAACGTGCGCTGGCCGAAGATATCGGTACGGGCGATCTGACCACGAACCTGTGCGTTTCCGCCGCGGCCATGGGTACGGGCCGCATGATCGCACGGCAGGAATTGGTGCTGGCCGGTGTAGAACTGCTGCCGTTGATTTTTGACCATGTCTCCGACAGATGTGGTTTACCTCGCTGCGTAATCGAAACGAAGTGCACATCGGGAGCGAAGTTGAACAGCGGCGATGAGATCGCGATTGTACGCGGACCCGCGCGGGTGCTGCTCACCGGTGAACGCACGGCGCTGAACTTTGTGCAGCGCTTGAGCGGGGTGGCGACGCTGGCGAACCGGTACGTGAGTGCAATTCAGGGAACGCATTCGAAGATTTTGGACACCCGCAAAACGACTCCGGGGTTGCGGCAGTTGGAAAAGATGGCGGTTGCCGCGGGTGGCGCGACGAACCACCGCGTTGGTTTGTTCGACGCGATTCTCATCAAGAACAATCACATCACAGCGGCTGGCGGGGTCCGCGCGGCGCTGGACCGTGCGCGCGGCGCGAAAGTGCCGGTCGAAATTGAAGTGCGTACAAAGGCCGAACTCGACGAGGCACTAGCGGCGGGCGCAAAGCACCTGTTGCTGGATAATCTGACTCCGGCGGAAGCGAAAGAGTGGGTTTCCTACATCGCGGGCCGCGCAACGTTGGAATTAAGTGGCGGTATTACGCTGGACACAGTTCGAGCGTACGCAGAGTCCGGCGCCGATTACATTTCGGCCGGTGCCATTACACATTCCGCAACCGCAGTGAATATCAACTTCCGGTTGCAGTTGGATTAGGAGCACATTGGCTGTGTGATGTGCCGGTTTCCATGGCAAAAACCGGGGAATCCCCTCCGTTACTGTCGGGGCTCGTTGCCGGGGCCGAAAATTCTTTCAGGAACGCGTTCCTTTGTCGCCACTATCGGTAGACGACGACCGGCTATTGTTTCGAAACAGCTCACGACTTGAATCTTCCAGTCCTCCTTGCGGGAGGTTTTCACCGTGCATCGGGCAGAGTCTAGAGTACCCGCGCTTTGGTGGCCCCGTACTGTGCAAGACCAACACCGGGGCTTCTTGCCTACAAAGTAAACGAGGGTTGTTCGGACGGGCTTGGAGTTTTGCGGGATGTGTGGGAACTGCGGCGGTTTTTTGTTTGCGATTCGTTGTGATGGAGCATAAACAGGCGTCCAGACGAGTCTCGACGCGGCGCGCTGGAGAGCGTGCGCCATGGCGGCTTGCGTACAAGATAAACTAATCCCTTCAGGAGGCTTCTATGCAGCGGCTCAGTGGGTTTACGGATGAACAGGCGAATCCTATCGCCACGGAGATCATTGAGGCGTCGAATCTTTTTCTGGGACGCACATCGAATCTGGTTCGCATCTTGTCGAAGCACAGTCCGTTGGTAGCCCGGTGGTTCCTTGGCCTGGTGGCGGCGGTGCGTCAGCCGGAGTTAGGTTGTTCTACCGATGTGCGCATCCGCAATCTAGCAACGATCAAAACCTCGCTCGCTAATGAGTGCAACTACTGCGCGACGCATACGTCGATCTTTGGCGAGGCGCTTGGCCTACAGGCGGAAGACATCGAAGCGCTGCAGGGCGAAAGCTACAAAACCAGTTCCCGCTTCACGGAGCGCGAAAAGGCCGCGATTGCATGGTCAGAGGCGATGACGCTCAACACCGCCAAGTACGAGGGCGACGTGTGGAACAACATGCGGCGCTTGTTCACCGACACAGAGATTGTCGAAATTTCCATGG
Organism: Bryobacteraceae bacterium; assembly: GCA_040081855.1. Taxonomy (GTDB): domain Bacteria; phylum Acidobacteriota; class Terriglobia; order Bryobacterales; family Bryobacteraceae; genus Palsa-187. Next base: position 5,177 of record JBEBFS010000041.1, read on the forward strand.
CTTCGGCGATGTTCAACATGATTAACCGTTTGAACGATTCGTTCTGGACGGAGTTGGAAACGGTGGAGTACAACCGCAAGCAAGGCGACGCCGTGAAGGGCCGTGCAGTGGAACAGATTGAAGCGTACGCAGCCCGTTTCGCCGAGACCGGGACAGCGGCGCGCCAAGCAGCCACGGCGAAGTAGTCCGTTCCCTTAAGAACTTCTAAACAACTGGATCGAGCTGCGTGATCTGCCAATCCCTAGGCGCGAGGCTCGTCAGCGATGGGGTTGCGGAGCAGGCCGATGCCTTCAATCTCGACTTCCACGGTGTCGCCCGGCTTCACGTAAAGCTTCGGTTCGCGGAACAAACCGATTCCCGCGGGGGTGCCGCTGACGATCACATCGCCCACTTCCAGGCTGATGGCTTCGGTGAGGCACGAGATGAGTGTTGCGACGTCGAAGATCAGATCATTCGTATTGGCCGATTGCACTATCTGACCGTTCAGGCGAGTCTGCAAATTGAGGCCTTTACCTCCAGCAGGGAGTTCATCGGCGGTGACAAATTCGGGGCCGAACGCGCCGGTGTTGTCGAAATTCTTGCCGAGGGTCCACTGCGTGCCTTTGCCGATTTGATAGCCGCGAATGGAGGCTTCGTTGAATACGGCGTAACCGGCAACGTGATCGAGCGCTTTCTCCACCGGAATGTGGCGTCCACCTTTGCCGATGATGACGGCCATCTCGCCTTCGTAATCCAGCGTGTCGGAAACAAACGGACGCAGGATGGGCTGCATGTGGCCGATCAGCGAACTGCTGAAGCGCGCGAAAAAAGTGGGGAACTCCTGCTTCTTCAACTTGTTTTCGTCAGCGTGATCCTGATAGTTCATGCCAACGCAGACAATCTTCGGTGGTCTCGACAGCACGGGCAAATACTCAAGCCCAGCGGGATCGAGCACCGTGCCGCTCGCGGCAAGTTTCGCGGCATGCGCCAGTCCGTCTTTTCCGGCTATGAGGATGGACGGCAGATTGAGGCCTTCCAGATTCACGTAGTCCGAACCGCGCTTGAGCGCGAGTCCCTGGGCATTCTGCTTGCGCCACGAAATGAATCTCATGGTTCCCCCTTGGTGTTCGCGCGGCGCGTTGCTGCGCGTTTATTCATTGTATGTGGGATTGCCGGCTTGTGGACAATTGTTCATCGCGCGCGAACGGGTTGCCAAATTGCTCCGCGAAGCAATCCTTGACCGGACCGCGTGTGAGGCTCAAACTGAGAGTAGAGGCGGAACAAATTGGCAAGTGCCTGGAATCCCGAGCGTGCGTCTTCGATTATCGAAGGGTTGATGCATTTGCCCGGCGCGCTGCTGCCTATCTTGCATGCGCTGCAGGATGAGTTTGGCTATATCGATGCAGCGGCTGTTCCGATACTTGCCAAGGCGCTGAATCTCTCGAAGGCCGAAGTGCACGGGGTGATCAGTTTTTATCACGACTTCCGCAAGACTCCGCCGGGCCGTCACGTGATGCGCATGTGTCGCGCGGAGGCTTGCCAGGCGATGGGGTGCGATGCGCTGATCGAGCATGTGGAATCGCGGATAGGCGCCAAACTCGGCCAGACGGCGGCGGATGGAAGTTTCACGCTGGAACCCGTGTATTGTCTAGGCAACTGCGCGTTGTCGCCATCCGTGATGCTGGATGGAAAACTTTACGGCCGCGTGTCGAAGAAAGCTGCTGATGATCTGATCGAAGAGCGGAGAGCCGTATGAGCGTGCGCGTCTACGTTCCTCGCGATGCCGCGGCGTTGTCGGTGGGCTCGGACCTGGTTGCCAAAGCCATCGCCGCCGAAGCTGCGGCTCGAAAGTTGGACGTAACGGTTGTTCGCAATGGCTCGCGCGGCATGCTCTGGCTGGAGCCGCTGGTGGAAGTGGAGACTCCCGCGGGCCGCGTCGCGTACGGACAGGTTTCCGAGGGCGACGTCGCCGGATTGTTCGATGGAGGCTTCTTGGAAGGGAAGCCGCATGCGTCGCACTTGGGGCTGACGGAGCAGATTCCTTACTTCGCGCGCCAACAGCGGCTGACATTCGCGCGCTGCGGTGTTGTGGATCCGCTTTCCATTGAGGATTACCTCGCGCATGGCGGTTTCCGTGGATTGCAGCGGGCGCTGACGCTTGATCCGCGAAACATTGTTGATGAGGTTACTGGCTCTGGCCTGCGCGGCCGTGGCGGCGCTGGATTTCCCACGGGCGTAAAGTGGAACACGGTGCTGCACACCGATGCAGATCAGAAATATATCGTCTGCAACGCGGACGAAGGCGATAGCGGTACGTTTGCGGATCGCATGATTATGGAAGGCGACCCGTTTGTGCTGATTGAAGGCATGACGATCGCGGGCATCGCGGTGGGCGCGACGCTTGGCTATGTTTACGTGCGCTCGGAGTATCCACACGCGTTCCGTAAGTTGCGCTGGGCGGTAGAGTCGGCGCGGGAACGCGGGTACCTTGGTGCGAACGTTTCTGGAAGCGGCAAGGCGTTCGATATCGACGTGCGGCTGGGCGCGGGTGCTTACATTTGCGGCGAGGAGACATCGTTGCTGGAAAGTTTGGAGGGGAAGCGCGGCCAGGTGCGGCCGAAACCTCCGCTGCCGGCGATCGAAGGATTGTTCGGCAAGCCGACTGTGGTGAACAACGTCATCACTCTTGCGAGTGTGCCGGTGATTTTCGAGAAAGGTCATGAGTACTACAAGAACTTCGGGGTGGGCGAATCGCGGGGCACGCTGACCATTCAGCTTTCGGGCAACGTGAAGCGGGGTGGGCTGATTGAAACTGCGTTCGGCATGACGCTGCGCGAGGCGATTTACGAATTTGGCGGCGGCACGGCATCCGGGCGTCCGGTGCGCGCGGTGCAGGTGGGTGGTCCCCTGGGGGCCTATTTACCGGACTCGATGTTCGATACGGCGCTCGATTACGAAGCCTTTCTGGAATGTGGTGGAATGCTGGGCCATGGCGGCATCGTTGTGTTCGATGACACGGTGGATCTGGCGAAACAGGCTCGTTTCGCGATGGAGTTCTGCGCGATCGAAAGCTGCGGCAAGTGCACGCCATGCCGGATTGGTTCGACGCGCGGTGTTGAGGTGATCGATAAGATCATCGCCGGCGCCGATCGGGAAAAGAATTTGGAAGTACTGGGCGATTTGTGCAGCGTGCTGACGGATGGATCGCTGTGCGCGCTGGGTGGGTTGATTCCAATGCCGGTGCAAAGCGCTCTCCAACATTTTCCGGAAGACTTCGCGCGGCCCGCGGCGACAACAAGTCACGAAAGGGAGCGGCATCCATGGCGCTAATTCGCGAGAGCGATTACGGCACTCCGGCGAGCGTGTCCGAAACGCTGGTGACGCTCTTGATCGACGGCAAGCCGGTGACGGTGCCCGCGGGAGCATCCGTCATGCGCGCAGCGGCGCTTGCGGGCGTATCGATTCCGAAACTCTGCGCGACCGACAACATGAAGGCATTTGGCTCCTGCCGCCTGTGTTTAGTCGAGATCGCCGGGAAGCGGGGGACGCCGGCATCGTGCACCACTCCGGTGGCTGAAGGCATGAAGGTGTGCACGCAGTCGCCGAAGCTCGCGAAACTCCGGCGGGGCGTGATGGAGTTGTACATCTCCGATCATCCGCTTGATTGCCTGACCTGCGCCGCGAATGGCGATTGCGAATTGCAGGACATGGCGGGCGTGGTGGGTTTGCGTGAGGTGCGCTACGGATTCGCTGGACAGAATCACTTTGACGCTGCGAGCGCGGCTCCGAAGGATGAATCGAATCCCTACTTCACTTTTGAGCCGTCGAAGTGTATTGTGTGTTCCCGTTGCGTGCGGGCTTGCGATGAGGTGCAAGGGACGCTGGCTCTGACGATTGAGGGGCGCGGGTTTGCGTCGATGGTCTCGGCGGGCGGAGTAAAGTTTCTGGATTCCGAATGCGTCTCTTGCGGAGCCTGCGTACAGGCGTGTCCGACGGCAACGCTCTCGGAGAAGACGGTCATCGAAAAGGGAATTCCAGAGCACACGGTAATCACAACGTGCGCGTATTGCGGTGTCGGGTGTGGGTTCAAAGCCGAGATGCAGGGCAACGATGTGGTTCGCATGGTGCCGTACAAAGACGGCAAGGCCAATCACGGACACAGTTGCGTAAAGGGCCGCTTCGCGTGGGGCTACGCGACACACAAGGATCGGATTACGAGGCCGATGATCCGCGAAAAAATCACGGATCCGTGGCGTGAAGTGTCTTGGGAAGAAGCGATTGGCCGCGCGGCGAGCGAGTTCAAGCGTATTCAAGCGGAACATGGACGCGGCGCTATCGGCGGCATTACTTCTTCGCGCTGCACGAACGAAGAGACGTATCTGGTGCAAAAGATGATCCGCGCGGCGTTCGGCAACAACAACACCGATACGTGCGCTCGGGTTTGTCATTCGCCAACGGGCTATGGATTAAAAACGACGTTCGGCACATCGGCGGGCACGCAGAATTTCGATTCGGTGGAGCACAGCGACGTCATCATGGTGATCGGTGCGAATCCGACGGACGCGCATCCGGTGTTCGCATCGCAAATGAAGCGCCGGTTGCGGCAGGGCGCACGGCTGATCGTGATCGATCCGCGCAGGACCGATCTGGTGGAATCGCCGCACATTCGGGCGGAGTACCACTTGGCCCTGCAGCCGGGGACCAACGTCGCTGTAATCAACGCAATGGCGCACGTGATCGTTAGGGAAGGCCTTGCAAACGAAGCATTCGTGCAGGAGCGTTGCGATGCCGCGATGTATCAACGCTGGCGCGAGTTCATCGTTGAAGAGCGGAATTCCCCGGAAGCGGCCGGGAAAGTCAGTGGCGTTCCTGCGGAGACCATTCGCGCGGCGGCTCGGTTGTATGCGACGGGCGGCAACTCGGCAATCTATTACGGATTGGGCGTGACCGAGCACAGCCAGGGCTCGACCATGGTGATGGGTATGGCGAATCTCGCCATGCTGACGGGCAACATCGGCAGGACGGGCGTGGGCGTGAATCCGCTGCGCGGGCAGAACAACGTGCAGGGCGCGTGCGACATGGGATCGTTCCCGCATGAGTTCGCGGGATACCGGCATGTTTCCGACAACGCCGTTCGTGCCACGTTTGAGCAGGCATGGGGCGTGACGCTTGATCCGGAACCGGGGCTGCGCATTCCGAATATGCTGGATGCCGCGGTGGATGGGTCGTTCAAAGGGATTTACATTCAGGGCGAGGACATCGCGCAGTCCGATCCGAACACGCAGCATGTCACCGAAGCGCTGCGCGCGATGGAGTGCGTCGTTGTGCAGGATCTGTTCTTGAACGAGACGGCGACTTTTGCGCATGTGTTTCTGCCGGGTTCATCGTTCCTTGAAAAGGACGGTACGTTCACAAATGCCGAGCGCCGCATTGGGCGTGTGCGCAAGGCGATGCCTCCGGTCACGGGCATGGCGGATTGGGAAGTCACGATGGCGCTATCGAATGCGATGGGCTATCCGATGAAGTATCCGCATCCATCGGAGATCATGGATGAAATCGCCCAATTGACGCCGACGTTCGCGGGCGTGAGTTACCGGAAGCTGGATGAACTGGGCAGCGTGCAGTGGCCGTGCAATGACAAGGCTCCGGAAGGCACTCCGGTGATGCATATCGGCGGATTCGTGCGCGGCAAAGGCGCGTTCGTGGTCACCGAATTCGTGCCGACGGAAGAGCGGACCTCGGCGCGTTTCCCGCTGATTTTGACGACAGGCCGCATTCTTTCCCAGTACAACGTGGGCGCACAGACGGCGCGGACCGAGAACACCGTCTGGCACATCGAAGACGTGCTGGACATTCACCCTTCGGACGCGGAGAACCGCGGCATTCGCGATGGCGACCTCGTGTCGCTGGCCAGCCGAAGCGGGGAAACGACGCTGCACGCGCGGCTTTCCGAGCGCATGCAGCCGGGTGTCGTCTACACGACGTTCCATCATGCGGCGACGGGCGCGAATGTGGTGACGACGGAATACTCCGACTGGGCGACGAACTGCCCGGAGTACAAAGTAACCGCGGTCGAAGTGCGGCCGGTTCAGCACGAATCCGAATGGCAGCAGAAGCGCCGCGAGCAGAGGCTGCTATCGGCGCGGCTAGAAACGGAGGCTTCGGCTCGCACATGACCACTTCACGGCAGACCACCGAGCGCATGGTGCACATGGCCAACCAGATCGCACTGTTCTTCGCGGTTCGTCCGAAGCAGGAAGCCGTGGCGGCGGTTGCCGAGCATTTGAGGAGCTTTTGGGAGCCGCGCATGCGACGGCAACTTGCGGAGTACATCGCCGAGGGCGGCGCGGGATTGCACGAACTTGTGCTGGACGCAGCGCAGCGGCTCTAGGCGTGCGCCGGTAGCGCCGCAGGAACGTACGGGCTCGAAGCAGTGGCGTGCGGCTTTTCGCGCCACGCGCTGGACCATCGATAGTCCGCGGCGTTCTTGATGAGGCCCGCCTTCACCGGGTTCTGTTCGATGTATCGCATGATCCGCATAAACTCCGCGGGGTTGCGGACGAAGTGTTCGTTCGATTCCGATTGCCAGAATGGCTCTCCCGTGCGGCCCAAAATCCGGTTGGCTTCCTTGCCCGTATACCCCTTCAGGCCCTGCATAAGTTTGGGGACAGGAACCTTCGGCAGAAAGAGCGCGTGTACATGGTTGGCCATGATCACGTACGGACCCAATTCGTAACGCCCGTTTTCGGCGCCCCACTGGAGTGATTCCACCATCAGACCCGCAATGCTCTCCATCTGCAAATACATTGGGCCGGATTGTGCGAGATCCAAAAATCGGTCAATCCACACGAACGTCTTCCACGGCGGCAGGCCAGGTGGAGGATAAATTCCGTGCGGAATACTTCCGTGCAGATGGCAGGTGAGGAACAGCCAGCGGCCTTCCGGGTAGATCTGAGGGCGCCTCCGTCGCGGTACTTCCATAGAGTGTAAGTGCGCGGGTGCAGGAAAAATTCTCAATTCTCGCACGGTGCTCACGCCGCTTCCGTCCGCAGCGCGATATGATTGACCCTGGAGGAAATGGATCATGCAAAAGGCCAGGTTGACGCGTAGAGAGACTTTGCGAATGGGGCTTTCCGCGGCAGGATTGCTGGCGCTACTGCCGGAAGGCTCGATCCCAGCGCTCGCACAGGGCGAAACGGAAGTCGCGTTCACCGATCTTCCCCCGAATTTCGACCCGGCCACGCCGACCGCGACGCTCCGCATTTTGGACATCCGCAACATTGATGGGCTGCTCACGCCGAAGGACAAGTTTTACGCGATCCAGCATCATAACCGCCCGGAGGTGGATGGCAACGCTTACCGTCTGAAGGTGAGCGGCCTGGTGAACAAGCCTGCCGAGTTTTCGCTGAATGATCTGAAGGCGATGCCGGCGACCGAGATTGTGGCGGGCTACGAGTGTTCCGGCAACAGCCCGCGCTTGGTGCAAGGGCTTGTTTCGAACGGCAAGTGGAAAGGTGTGAGGCTGAGCACGCTGTTGGAGCGGCTGGGCGTGAATGCCGACGCGCGTGAGGTGGTTTTCTTCGGTACCGACCGCGCGATGCAGGATATCGTTTTCCGGCAGGACACGTATAAGTTGGAACAGCAGTTCGGCCGCAGCATGACGCTAGAAAATGCCATGAAGCCTGAGCCGCTGGTGGCGTATTCGCTCAACGACGAACCGCTCACGCGCGAACAAGGTTTTCCGGTTCGCCTGATTGTGCCGGGCTGGTATGGGGTGGCGAACGTGAAGTGGCTCGCTGAGATTCATTTGCAGGAGGACCGCTACGTCGGCAACTATCAGGCGCGCTGGTATCGAAACCTGAAGGGCGAGGGCGACAGCGAGGATCCGGCAAAGCTGCAGTGGGTGGAAACGGAAGTAACCCGCCAGCAATTGAAGTCGGTGATTGCGCGCGTGACGAAGAAGAATGGGGCGTATGAGGTGCTCGGCTTCGTGTTGAATGATGGCACACCGCTAACCTCCGTGGAAGTGCAGGTGGATGGCGGCCTGTGGCAGTCCGCCAAGCTTGATCCCGCAAATACGAAATACTCCTGGAAACTCTTTACCTACCGATGGGAGGGCGCCACTCCTGGGGAGCACACCTTGGTATCGCGGGTTACGGACGCGAAAAGCAGAGTGCAGCCGACGGCGGGCCAGCTCGCGAATAAGAAGACGTTTTTGCAGGATAACGGGCAATATCCGCGCAAGGTAAAGATCGGGTAGTTCTCGACTAATTCGGAGGGATTAAGTGGGATCTGCCGATTGGTAGGTAGATTAAAGACTGTACATTCTATATAATGTCGTTGCCTGTCCGATGAAAGGCGGCCGGCCTCGCGTGTTTTGTTATGAACTGTCCGGTATGCGGTGGCCACGAAGTCCTCATCCATAGAACGCCTTTCCAGAAAGTCCTTTACCTCCGAGCGCACAAATGCATGAGGTGTGGGATCCGCCGGCTAGAGGCTCGGGGTTTAGGCGCAGTAATCATGGGGACATTTGGATTTTTGTTTTCTCGCCATACCCGTTGTATCCGGTGTGGCAACCTGGATTTAGCGCTCCTGCATTCCAACGATCGTATAGAGCGGCGTACGCGGAATCCGATTGGGTTGCTGCAGGCGATCCTCGGTGCTCCGCCGATTTTGTGCCCGATATGCCGCATTAAGTATTACGATTTCCGCTCCTTGCGTCCCTTGCCGCAACCTCAACCCAAAGCTAGCCGAGCGGTTTAGGATCCCTTCTCGCGCCCTTCCCCCGCCGCCACTGCGCTTCCTGGTTCTGCTACACTTTTCGATTGACTTATGGCGCCGCGGCGGCAAACGAGGTGTTTGCATGCGGTCAAAGTAGAGTTCAACGTTATCAAGGGGATCAGGAACTAGCTCATGTCGCTCTACGAATTCTGCGTCATGCTGTACGATTCGAACTTCGGCACTTCGCTACGCGAATCACAACTGATGTTTCCAATCGTGGAAGGCATTCATGTATTGGGGTTAGCTGCATCGGTGGGCGCGATCGTGCTGCTGGATTTGCGGCTGACGGGGTTGGGCATTCGCTCGGCTACGCCTTCACAAATCATGCGGCAATTGAAGCCGTGGTATATCACCGGGTTCGCCGTCATGTTCATTACGGGCATTCTGCTGTTTTGGGCGGAAGCGGAGAAGTGTTACCGGAGCCCAACGTTCCGATGGAAACTCGTCTTCCTGGTGCTGGCCGGCATCAACGCGGCGTATTACGAAGTGAAATACGTGCCGAAGATGGATAGCTGGAACGGGCAAGCCGCGCTGCCTTCGGGCGCGAAGCTGGTGGGGTGGTGCTCGCTGATCTTTTGGACGCTGGTGGTGGGCTTCGGGCGCTGGACGGCGTACGGACTCAAGTAACGGGGACTCATGAGGGAAATCTGCCAATTTCTGGATACGTCGTGGCTGGCCGAGGCGGTTCGTGCGTCCACCTGGGCCTTTGCATTGCTGGAAGTGATTCACCTGATCGGCATCACGCTGATGCTGGGAACGCTGTGTGTACTGGACCTGCGCCTGATGGGCATGGGGATGAAGGCACAGACGGTTTCAGAGGTTGCCGAAGACACGCATCCGTGGACGCTGGGCGGCCTGATTCTGGCAACGTCGTCGGGGGTGATTCTCGCGATCTCCGAAGCTTTGCGCTTGTACGATAGTCCACCATTCACCTTAAAGATGATTCTGTTCCTGGCTGCGGTGATTTTCACCTACGCATTTCAACGCAGGATGACGAAGTCCACCGGGCCCACAGGCGCAGCGAAATTCAGCGCCGTGTTGTCGCTGGTGTTGTGGTTCGGCGTGGGATTCGCGGGACGGGCGATCGCGTTTTACTAGGGCTGGAGCCCATTCCTTGGGACCCCAGGCTGACGAGTCTGTGTGAAAACCCGAGTACACGTCCGCTCCCTGTAATCGCGGCTCCGTTAGATCGCTGAAACCGCAGGCCGCCTCAACAGAGCCGCCACCGAAGGGAGCGGTGAAAAATCGTTTTTCACACAAACTCTGACGCCCGGGGCTGCCTTCCCGGCGTAGCTACGAGTCTCAAGGGCACGCAGGAGCGCCGGCAACGTTAGTGTTTGTGTTCCGAGGGCATTCCCAGCTTCGCTGCTGTTTCCCGTTCGAAATCAAACTCGATGAGCACGGCGGGTTCGTCACCCATGACCCATCCGTCGTGGCCAGGGTCGATGGCGACCACCGCAGGGGCCTGATATTCGGAGACACAGCCGTCGGGGTAGTGAATATGGATGCGTCCGTGGGCGAGGAAGCCGACGTGGGCGTGCATGCACAGGTCGACTCCTAATAACGGCTTCATGTCGCGCGACCAGCGGAATCCGGCTGGATAAATCATGCGCTTGACGCGCGCGGCTCCGGCTTTGACGATGTCGAGTTTCACGCCTCCGATTTCCTGATGCGCGGAACCGGGGATGGGTGAAAGAAGGGGTCTATCGGACATAGATCAATTACACTGCCGGTGCAGTCTGGCGTCAAGGAGGGTGCTGTCCTGGGACCGCACCTCCAGGAGAATCGCAGAATTCGATTCGGCGCTTGCGCGCCGAATGATCCCCGGTGAACGGAGGCCGGGCGGGTGCTGCGCGGCGGGAGCGGTTAGTTGCGATCATAGGAAAATCGTATGGATACCGTTCGCTTCACTTGCCAGCCGGGGTGCATCAACTGCTGCACGCAAAAAGGATTCGTGTATTTGAGTGAAGACGACCTCGCGAAGGCAGCGAAGTTCACGGGCAGGACCAAGGCAGCGTTTGAGCAGGAGTACGTCTATCGCACCGCGCATGAGATCCGCCTTCGCAAGCCGGGAGACGGACGGCAGTGTCCGTTTTTGCTCGAACACGGCTGCCAGATTCATCCGGCGAAACCGACGCAGTGCCGCGCGTTTCCGTATTGGCCAGAAATGCTCGAAAGCAAGGCGACATGGGAGAGCGCAGGGAAGTATTGTCCTGGGATCGGCAAAGGTCCGCTGATACAGATTAAGACTGCAAAGCGGCGGGCCCAGGTGATGCGTGAAGCGTATCCGGAGATGTATTCGAACGAGGCGCGCGGGGCGGATTGAAAATCCGTGCGGGATTGCCAATCCCGCACATGCTTCTACCGCAGATCCATCAGTTCCACGACCCTTCGCCCGACGCCGAAGCGCGAGCGCTACTCGCGCGCGTATTTCCAATGCGCCCCACGCGTTAGGTCAAACTTAATCCGCCATCCACCGCAATCACTTGGCCGGTTGTGAACGTCGACGCTGTGAGGAAGAACACGACGGCATCGGCGATTTCTTCTGGTGTGCCGGCACGGCCCGAGGGAGTTTTCGCGATCAGGTTGCGGATGCGTTCGTCTTCCTTGCCCATGGGGATGACGCCCGGGGCGACGGAGTTCACGGACACCTTCGGCGCGAAAGCCTTCGCCAGCGCACGGGTCAACATGATGACTCCCGCTTTTGATGCGCAATAGTGCACGTGATGGGCCCAGGGGCGCAGACCGCCCAGCGAACTCATGTTGACGATGTGGCCGCCCTCGCCCGCCATCATCCTCCGCGCGGCCTGCTGGCAGCAGAAAAACGTTGCCTTCAGATTGACGTCGTGGATGTAATCCCAATCGGACTCGGTGACCTTTAGCGGATCGATGCGCGTGAAGCGGGCTGCATTATTCACCAATCCGTCGATGCGGCCGAAGTGGCGGTCCACTTCAGTAAAGAGCCGTTCGATTTCGGAGACTTTTGCGAGATCCGCTTGAAAGATGGGCGCTCCACCGCACTCGGCGGCGGTTGCCTCGGCATCGGCTTTCGAACCGCTGCAGTGAATGGCCACGTGCGCGCCCTCCTGCGCCAGACGCAATGCGATGGAGCGCCCGATGCGGCGAGCCGCGCCCGTGACCAAAATCACTTTGCCTTCCAGAGTCGGCATTGGTTACTTGATTCCGATGGCCATGGAGTCCGGCCCTGCCAGCGGCTCGACGCGTGTCTCGCGGAAGCCAACTTGCTTCATCCAGCCCTGAATGTCGGCGCCGGTGAAATCGAAGCCGCCCGGTGTTTCCACCAGCATGTTGAGGCTCATCATCAGGCCAAAGCCGTGCGTGCGGCGGTCGTCGTCGATCAAGGTTTCCTGTACGATCAGGGCGCCGCCTGCGGGGAGAGCGTCGTAGGCTTTGCGGAGCAGCATCATCTTGGTTTCCAAATCCCAATCGTGCAGGACGTGGCCCATAACGTAAACGTCGACGGAGGGAAGCGGGTCCGTCATAAAGCTTCCCGCTTTGAACTTGAGCCGCTCCGAAAGGCCGTGCGCGGCGACGAATTCTTCGAAGACCGGCTGAACGGGCGGCAAATCGAAACCGATTCCTTGCAGATGAGAATGCGCGAGCGCAACCTGCACCGGAGCGCCACCCTGCGCGCAGCCAAGATCGGCGAAGCTCTTGTAGTTCTGAAATGGAAACTTTTGTGCGATGACGCTGGCGGGTCCCGCGCTCAAGCCGGTCATCGCGGAAAGGAAGCCACGGAGCCGCGCGGGGTCGGCGTACAGTTCCGCGAAGATGTCCGGGCCGCCATTCTTCGATTCGTTCTGCGGTTTGCCGGTCTGCAGAGCTTCCGTAAAGCTTCCCCAGAAGTGGTAAAGTCGCGCATCCGTCATCTCCAAAACGCCGCCCATATAGGTGGGTTTGTTGCGATCGAGAAAGAGCGCGCAGGCGGGCGTGTTGGAGTAGATTCCGTCTTCGCGCTCCAGCATTCCGTGCGCGACCAGCAGATCGAGGAAATCGACAACGCCGCGACGATGCAGGTTCAGCCGCGCGCGGATTTGTTCCGCGGTCATCGGACTTTTATTCAATTCGGTGAAAAGGCCAAGAGAGATCGCGCTGAGAAACGCTTTCGATGGTGCAAAACCGAAGCCAAGTTGAAAGATTTTGTCGGGAGTGACGTGCGTATCGGCCATTTCTGAATTGTAGCGAACCTATGTCAGTACTTCGGTTCTGGTGGTGACGCTGTTGAGTTGATCGAAGTCGATTTCATATCCAAACCCAATACCTGCAGGCGCCGCGATGGTTCCTTGCGAAGATACTTCCACTTCAGGCCGGATAATATCGCGCGTCCAATAGCGCTTGCTGGCGGAGACGTCGCCGGGCAAAACAAAGTTCGGGAGCGTGGAAAGCGCGATGTTGTGCGCGCGGCCGATGCCCGATTCCAGCATGCCACCGCACCAGACCGGGATGTTCGCGGCTTTGGCAATAGCGTGAATCTTCCTGGCTTCACGGAATCCGCCAACGCGGCCGAGCTTGATGTTGAGTATGCCGCAGGCGCGCGTTTCGATGGCCTGCTCCGCGTGGCGCACCGTGCGGATGCATTCGTCGAGGCACAGCGGTGTTTGCAATTGCCGTTGCAGGCGTGCGTGATCGAGGATGTCGTCATGCGCCAGCGGCTGCTCGATCATCATCAGGTGGAAGTCGTCGAGCTTTTTCAGGTGTTCGGTGTCGGCAAGCGTGTATGCCGAATTCGCATCGGCCATCAGGCGAATGTCCGGAAACACGCGCCGCACTTCGCGGACGACGTCGATATCCCAACCCGGTTTGATTTTGATCTTGATGCGCTGGTATCCAGCGGCGAGTTCGGTTTCAATCTTCTGAAGCAACTGTGCGACGGAATCCTGAATGCCGATCGACACGCCGCAGGGAATCTCCGTGCGCCCGCCCCCTCCGATAAACTGCGCGAGCGATTGTCCGGCGCGGCGGGCCTCCAGATCCCAAACGGCCGCTTCCATGCCTCCGCGCGTCATGAAATGACCGCGGATGTGCGAAAGGCGATCGTAAATCTGATTCGTGCTCTCGAAGCTCTGATGTAGGATTCGCGGCGCGATGTAGTGGACCAACAGCGGCCAGATGGATGCCGTCCACTCTTCGTTGTAGAAAGGATGCTCGCCTGCGGTGACTTCGCCCCATCCTGAGAGGCCACTAGAGATCACTTCCACCAGCACAATATCGCGCGCGTAGGTGCGGCTGAAGCTGGTTTCAAAGAAATGCACCAGCGGCATGCGGATGTGACGCAGAACGATGCGGTCGATCGTGAATGCCATGACTACGCCTCCGGCAATTCGCAGCGGGCCATCAAGTAGTTGCCGAAACCGTCGGTCTTCTCGAATCCTACGGCGGCGAGTCCCGAGGAGAAGCACTCCTCGAACCGTTCGCGAACGCGCGTCTGAATCTCTTTCGCCCGCGCAGGTTCTGTGCGCTTGATTTCGCCGATCTCCAAAGGAACCGGGATGCGGGTCACAATATCACCTTCAAAGCGCGGTGCCCGGAGGTGCCACTCGACGACGCATCGGTCGGTGGGAAGGCCGGCTTGCAGCACGCTGGTGGTCATTCCGTAATGATTCGGTTTGTACGTGCGAACCACGGCTCCCAGGCGCTGCAGGTTGAAGTAGGCGTTTTTCAGTTCCAGCGGATCGAAGGTCCATTCGATCAAGTCAATACCGCGGGACAGCGCGTCATTCTTCTGCGCAATCTTTAACATTCGCCCTGCCCCCGCGTTACGGTACTCGGGCATAACGCCAAGCATATGGCTATGCAGGTAGATTTTGCCGCCGGCCGTGATGCCGGGGACAGCCATGAGGAAGCCGACCATCGCGCCGCCATCGAATGCGCCCAGCAGTTGCCCGCCGATTTCGCGGGCGACCACGAAGAAGCGCACGGGGATGAGATCGACATCCTGCCAGTTCCAGATGAGGCGCTGGAGCTGAACGGCATCGAAGTATTCCGAATGCTTGATGAGCGGCCGGATCTCGATCATTGCGCCGGTTTTTCTCCCGCTTTGGCTGCCTGCCACAGCGTTTCCATTTCGCCGATGGTGGCGTCTTCCAGCTTTTTGCCTTGCGCCGCAAGTCCGCCTTCCACGTGCCCGAATCGGCGGCGAAACTTGGCGTTGGTTTTCCGGAGAGCCTGTTCGGGGTCCACTTTCAGGAAGCGCGCGATGTTAACGACGACGAAGAGCAGATCGCCCAACTCGTCTTCGATCTTTTCCGGATGACCCTCGGCGCGTGCGCCTTCAATCTCTGCGAGTTCTTCTTTGAGTTTGTCGAGGACCTGTTCGACGTTCTCCCAATCGAAACCCGCACGGGCAGCACGCGAGGCGATTTGCTGGGCTTCCACGAGTGCGGGCAGGGAACGCGGCACACCATCCAGGCGGCCTTTGGGCTTGGCTGCTTCCGTACCGGCCCCGGCTTTTTCTTCGGCCTTGATTTCGTCCCATCGCTTTAAAACTTCCTCGGACGTTTTGGCGTTGCCATCGGCGAAGACGTGCGGGTGGCGGCGGACCAGCTTCTGGTTGATCGCGTCCAGCGAATCGCGAATGTCGAACTTTCCTTCTTCCGCGGCCATCTGCGCGAAGAAAACGGATTGCAGCATCAGGTCGCCGAGTTCCTCGGCAAGGCCCTTCCAATCGCGTGCGTCGATGGCGTCCATCACCTCATAGGTCTCTTCCAAAAGGTAAGGCTTGATGGAGTCGAACGTCTGTTCCTGATCCCAGGGGCAGCCGTCCGGGGCGCGAAGACGAATCATGATATCGACCAGCCGAGCAAAGCGCGCGCCGGCGTCGTCACTGGAAAATGCTGGATTACTCATGCGGAAAACTCAGCGTAACATTCTTGAAGAGCTTTCCTTGAAAAGCTCCCCTTGAAGAGCTCTCCTTCAAGAGCCCCCCTTCGAAAGTTCCCATTCAAGAGTTCCCCATTCCCACCGGCGGACAAATTGCATAGACTGTAGCGATGACCAACAGGCTGCTTCCCCTTGGATTTGTCTTTACGCTGGTTTTGACCGGTGTAAATCTCGCGGCACAGACGGAGAAACTTCCGGCGGATATCGATCCGAAATCGCTCTCGCGGCTGCCCTTACTTTCGCGCGATCAAATGGATGCCGAAGGGCAGCGTGTCTATGACGTCATCATCGGCAAGGATCAACCCAACCGCTCGGGTCCCGTAGGTGCGGTGCTGTACAGCCCTGGCGTGGGCGAGCCGTTTGAGCTGATCAACCGGGCCGCGCGGAAATCGGTGAACGGCACGCAAATGTTTGAAATCTGTACGCTGATCGCCGGCCGCGCGTTCGACAACCAGTATGAGTGGACCGCGCACGAGATAGCGGCGCAGAAGGCGGGCGTGGAGCAGAAGGTGATCGACGCCATTAAGTTCAAACGGAGCGTTGACGGGTTGCCCGAGAAGGAAGCAACCGTTATCCGCTTCGGCCGTGCGATTTTTAACGATCACAAAGTCAGCTCGGAGTTGTACGCGAAAGTGATCCAGCTTTTCGGCCAGCGTGGAATGATCGATCTCGCGGTCACGTTAGGCGATTACGCGGCGACCGCGATTGTGCTCTCTGCGATTGACCAGCACCTGGGCCCGGACCGCAAGCCGCTGCTGCCGGACGGAAAATAGGCTGGCGCTACGCCAGCTTGGCCGTCAGCATCCACTGCAGCAACCCAGCAGGGGCTCCGCCGAAGGCTTGCACATCAATCCGCACCAGCGCGCCGCGGCGGAACTGCACCACGTCGCGCGTGGAACCCAGGAAGTACGCGACCGTCGCGGAAAACAGAGGTTCGTGGCCGGCCAGCAGGATCGCCGCCTCATCCCGATGCAGGCGCACCTCCTCCCACACTTCCTCTGGCGACGCGGTGGGCACCAGCGCGAAGGTGCGGACCAGTTTGCCTTCATAACCCAGCTCCCGCCCGGCGATTTCGGCGGTTTCCATCGCTCTTTTGAACGGACTCGTCAAAATCAGGGACGGCGACACGCCAGCCTGCTGGGCTCGTTCGAGAACCCGGCGCAGTTTTTGGCGGCCTTCGTCCGTGAGGCGGCGGTCGACGTCCCGGCCGGTGGCGGCACGGTCTTCCGCGATTCCGTGGCGGAGAAAATAGATTTCCATTGGTTTCATTATGATGGCTTACGGAGCTGTCCCGGTAGGCGGCGATCCTTCTGGTATCCTAGGAAGCAGAAAGAGTCGAGCTAGCCCTATGAGCCGTCGTTTTCAGTTCGCTTTTGTCGGATTTTCCGCCGGTCTGGTTGCGCTTCTGTTGTTCGGAGCCGTGGGCCGCAGCGCCTCGCCGGACACACCGTACACCAACCTCGGCGTCTATAGCGAAGTTCTCTCGCGCATCAAGGCGGATTACGTGGAAGAGCCTGACATGAAGGCGGTCACGGTAGGCGCGATCACCGGCATGCTGGAATCCATCGATCCCTACGCCAGCTACCTGAACGCCGACCAGTACAAGCAGTATCAAAAGGGACGCGACGGCAAGAAGGTGGATATTGGCCTTCTGCTCTCGAAGCGTTACGGCTACATGGCCGTGGAAGACGCCATCCCCGGTTCTCCGGCCGCGAAGGCTGGATTTGCGACGGGCGATGTCGTCGAATCCATCAACAATATTTCTACCCGCGACATGCCGCTGGCGTTCGCCGAGCAACTGTTGCAGGGTGATCCGGGGACAATGGTGGAGTTCAGCGTGATCCGCGTCCGCCGTTCGGAACCGAGCAAAATGAGTGTTGCGCGCGCTGCGTTCAGCTATCCGCAGGTGACCGGCCGATTGCAGGGACAGGTGGGCATTATCAGCGTGCAGGGCTTGCAGCCGGGCCGCGTAAAGGACGTCGCTTCGCAGGTGGCGTCGCTTGAAAAGCAGGGCGCGAAGAAGTTGATTCTCGATTTGCGCCACAGTTCGTCAGGCAATCCGGAAGAGGGCGTCGCACTGGCCAATCTTTTCATGGATAGCGGGCTGATCACGTATACGCAGGGCCAGAAGATGGCTCGTCAGGATTATCAGGCGACGGCGTCGAAGGCAGTGACGAAGATGCCGCTGGCGGTGATCGTCAACCGCTCCACCGCGGGTCCCGCGGAAGTGGCCGCGGCCGCGCTGCTGAATTCGAAGCGGGCGCAGGTTGTGGGTGAGCGGACTTTTGGCGATGCGGCGATCCGCAAGACGCTAACGCTCAACGATGGCAGCGCGGTGATTCTTTCCGTGGCGAAATATTACTCGCCCGAGGGCAAAGCCATCCAGGACACGGGTGTGACGCCGAACGTTCCGCAGGCGGAAGCGGATCTGACCGCCGATGTTCCCGCGGACGATAATCTGCCGGATATTACTCCGGACGACTCCAAGAAGCCGGCCACAGACGAACTGCTGAACAAGGCTCTGCAGATTCTGTAAGCAAATTTTAGGATCTAGTAAAGAAACATGCCTCTGTACGAATATCAATGCTCGAAGTGTGGCAAGACGTTTGAGTTGATGCGCAAGTTTTCCGATCCACAGGTGACGATCCACGAGGAATGCGGCGGTGCCGTGGAGCAGCTTCTTTCGGCTCCGGCGTTCCAGTTAAAAGGCACGGGCTGGTACGTTACGGACTACGCCAAAGGCGGAAACAAAGGCGCTGGCGAGAAGTCGGAAACGAAGAGCGAATCGAAGACGGAAACAAGCTCCAGCACTTCGGATTCATCGACTAGCACCAAAACCGAATCCAAGCCTGCGTCTACAAAGTCCGAATAACCGGTGGGACGCAGCGTCTAGCGGGCGCGGGCCCGCCGGGTCGCGCTAGCCCGACCACTGATCGAAAGAATTTGAAGATGGCATGACCGGGCGGTCATGCGCGGACGGGGCCGTCCGCCCCACCCTTACTACGACGCCGCTTGTTTGGCTTTGTATTCTTTGAAGGCTGCGCGGGTGCGCTGAATTTGGCCCACGTGCTTTTCCGGATGCTCCGCCATGATCCGGAGCATGTCGCGGAGCGTGATGACGCCTCGCTTGCTGTGATTGCCGGTGCGGCTAAAGGCTTCCTCGGGCAGATCCTTCAGAAGTTCATAATTATCCATGCGAATGCGGCGAAAGGTTTCGAGCGCCGTCGACACTTTGCGCTTGCTGTAGTCCAGCTTTTCGGCGAACAAGTTCTGATCGGCGTAGGGCAGAGAAGGGTTTTCTTCGGCCAGCATCTGCCGGAAGCGCATGCCAGCGATCATTTCGTAATCGGCCAGGTGGCAAACGATTTGGCGCACGCTCCACTTTCCTTCCTCCGGTTGAAAGTCGAGTTCCGAGCCAGCGGCTCCGGTGGTGGCCACGGCCACAAGTTCCGGCCCACGGCGGAAACGTTCGAGGATGTCTGCCAATTCACTCATTGAGTTGATTCCTTTTCTAGACGGAAGGCCGATGCGGGAACGGAGTCCACAAGCTTCGGGACCGGCCTCAGTAATAATCCGCGCAGCTCATGTAATAGCCACACTGCTCGCAAAAGAGTTTGCACTTCCGCTCCGATAGGCGGCGGCTGCAGACCGGACAAAATAGCATCGGTTCCTGATCGTTCGGAGCCGGTGGTTTGGCCTCGTTATTCCGGTATTGCGTTTCTCTCACGGCGAAACCATTATAATTAAGCCAGCTTGGGGAAACCAATGCGATGCTTGGGCCGCCGCCGGGAAACCCAAGGGAAGAAAGTGCTTATGCGAACGAAATTTGTTGCTCTTGCCCTTTGTGGATCGCTCTGCGGCGCGGCGTTTTTGGGTGCCCAGGGCCGCATGGACCGCCCGGTGAAGCTCGCCGTGCGCGGCGTTCATGGCGCGGTGGCCGCCGGCAGCGAATGGGCGACCGAAGCCGGCATGCGCGTCTACTACAAGGGCGGCAACGCGGTGGACGCCGGTGTCGCCAGCATGTTCGCTGGCTCGGTCACGGAGCATTCGCACTACGGCATGGGCGGCGAAGCGCCCATTCTCATCCGCACGCGCGACGGCAAGGTACACGCCATCGCGGGCGTGGGCACGATGCCGAAGCTTGCAACAGCGGATTTGTTTCGCAATCGTCCACTGCAGGCCTTCGAGGTGCAAGAAAAAGAGCCAGGCGGGCTAAAGGGCATGATTCCGGCCGCGGGTTTGATGCCTGCGCTGGTGCCGGGCATGGTGGATGCGGCTTTGGTTGCCCTGCGCGAGTACGGAACATTTTCGTTCAACGATATTATTGCGCCGTCGATTGAACTGGCCGCAGATGGCTACGCGATCGACGAAATCCGCTCCAACGCGATGGCCGCGAGTTCGCCGTTCTTCGCGGTGTGGCCGTCGTCGAAAGCGCATTTTGCTCCCAATGGCCGCCCGCCGCGGCTTGGCGAGATTTTCAAACAACCCAATCTGGCGAAGACACTGCAGGCGATGGCCGACGCGGAAAAGAAGGCGCTGGCGTCTGGCGCGAATCGTCAAACCGCCATTGATGCGGTGCGCGATTATTTCTATCGCGGCGAAGTTGCCCACAAGATTGACGCATTCAGCAAGGCCAACGGCGGTTTGCTCCGCTACGAAGACATGGCGGCATTCAAACTGCAGCCGGAAGACGCGTTTTCGACCACCTTCAAAGGCTATCGAGTTTACAAGACCGGATTTTGGAGCCAGGGTCCGTCGATGCTGCAGTCACTGAATATTTTGGAAGGCTACGACGATCAGCTAGGCTATAACTCCGGTGCCTATATTCACCGGATGGCCGAAGCGTTGAAGCTTGCCTATGCGGACCGCGACACGTACTACGGCGATCCGAAGTTCAGCAACATTCCCGCCGATACGCTGCTTTCGAAAGAGTACGCCGCCCAGCGCCGCAAGTTGATTACCGACAAGGCGTCGATGGAGTTCATCCCCGGTACCATCAACGGCAAGCAGGGCCAGCACCCAAGCCTGGAAGAAACGGCCCACATTCCGCTGGACCCCATCCTGATGGCGCACGATACCACCTGTGTGGATGCCATCGACAAGGATGGCATCATGTTTTCGGCGACGCCCTCGGGCGCGTGGCTGCCGAGCGTGATCGCGGGTGACACCGGCATTCCCCTCAGCGAGCGTGCGCAGAGTTTTGTGCTGCTCCCTGGGCATCCGAACGAACTTGCACCTGGCAAGCGTCCGCGCGTGACTCTGACTCCGACGCTGGTGACGAACGCCGATGGCACGCCCTACGCCGTGCTTTCGACTCCTGGCGGCGATACGCAGGAGCAAGGCCTGCTGCAGGTGCTGATGAACGCCATCCAGTTTCGATTCAATGCGCAGAATGCCGTGGAAGCTCCTCGCTTCGGCACCCGGCACCTGGTTTCAAGCTTCGACAATCACGCCTGGAATCGCGGAGACCTGCAGTTGGACGAGCGCATTTCCCAAGCAGTGGCGAACGATCTCATCAGTCGCGGCCACAAGGTCAGCTTCATGTCGCGCTATTCGAATGGAACGGCGCCGGTGATGATTCGCCTGTTGCCCAACGGCACGATTGAGGCTGGCGCGGACCCATTCTACAACCGCACCGCGCGGGCCTGGTAGAACTTTACTTTGGACCTTTCCCTTCGTGACGCTGCCGCTTTTTGATCCCCCATCGGAGTTCGACCGCTCGGGCGTTGCCCGGAAGCTGGCCGCACTCGCGAAACAAAATATCTGGATCGGCACCAGTTCTTGGAAGTACGAAGGCTGGCTCGATCAAATTTACACCACCGAGCGCTACCTGACGCGCGGCAGATTTTCGAAGAGCCGCTTTGAGTCAGGGTGCCTGGCTGAGTTCGCCGAAGTATTTCCCATCGTCTGCGGCGATTTTTCTTTCTATCAATTCCCATCGCCCGAGTATTGGTTCAAGCTGTTCGCGGGCGCGCCCAGACACCTGCGGTTCGCTTTAAAAGCGCCGGAGGAAGTGACCGCCGATGTCTTCCCGCGCCATGCCCGTTATGGAGCCCGCGCCGGAATGCGCAATGAGACATTCTTGAACGCCGATGCGTTTACGGGACTGTTTCTTGAGCCTTTGGAACCGTTTCGCGAGCGTATCTCGACGGTGATTTTCGAATTCGGCGCGCGTTCCACGCCGCCACGTGAATTCGTGCGGCATCTCAGCGAGTTCCTCGCCGCGCTGCCCGCGAATTTCCGTTATGCGGTGGAGGTGCGCAATCGGACCTATCTCGATGCGCCGTACCTGCAGTGCCTCGCGGAGCATCGTGTGGCGCATGTGTTAAACGCATGGTCAAAGATGCCTTCGTTACAGGAGCAAATGGCTGTGCCCGGAGTCTTTACCACGGACTTCACCGTTGTGCGCGCGTTGTTGCGCGAAGGCCGAATGTATGAACAGGCCGTTGAGCAGTTCGCCCCATACAGGGAAGTGAAGGACGAAAACCCCGAAGGCCGCGCGGCACTGAAAGCATTGATCCGCCGCATGAAAGAGGAACGACGCGCGGCGCTCATCTTCGTCAATAACCGTTTCGAGGGTAACGCCCCTACTACGATTCAAGCTGTTATCGAAGACGAGCCGGGAGCATCGGAAGGCTAATGCCTGCTCGCCCCTCTCCCGCGGATCTTCATTTGCCGATTGATCCGTTGCTCCCGCGCATCGTCGAATCGCTGCGCGCGAATCCGCGTCTTGTCATTGAAGCTCCGCCGGGCGCCGGCAAGACAACGCGCGTGCCTCCGGCGCTGCTGCCACTCGTCAAGGGCGACGTACTCGTCCTGGAGCCGCGCCGTCTCGCCACGCGCATGGCCGCGCGCCGTGTGGCGTGGGAGTTGGGCGAAGAGATCGGCCAGACGGTCGGCTACCAGGTGCGTTTCGAAGACGTGGCTGGTCCGCGCACGCGGCTAAAGTTTTTGACGGAAGGCGTTCTCACGCGCAGGCTGTTGAGCGACCCGCAGCTACGAGGCGTTGGCGCTGTTATTCTGGACGAATTTCACGAACGCCACATTGACGGCGATCTCGCGCTGGCCTTGCTGCGGCGTATCGAAGGGCTAAAGCTGATTGTCATGTCCGCGACGCTTGGCGCCGCGCCCATTGCGCGTTTTCTAGGCGATTGCCCAACCCTGCGCTCCGAGGGCAAGCTGCATCCGCTTACAGTCGAGTACACGCCACATTCGGCAGCGACGCTTGAACAGCAAGTAGCCGCGGCGTTAGATCGGTTGATCAAGGATAGGCTCACCGGCGATGTGCTGGTATTCTTGCCCGGTGCCGCCGAGATCCGCCGCGCCGCTCGTGCGATCGAAAGCATCGCGGTGAAAGAGAAATTGTTGGTGGTTCCGTTGCATGGCGATTTGACTCCCGCCGAACAAGATCGTGCCGTCTCGCCAGCGGAGCAACGCAAAGTGATTCTCTCCACGAACGTCGCGGAAAGCTCAGTGACCATTGAAGGCGTGACCGCCGTGATCGATAGCGGACTGGCTCGCGTGGCGGGCGATTCGCCGTGGACGGGCTTGCCCACGCTTGATGTGAAGCGCGTAAGCCAGGCTTCGGCCACGCAGCGGGCAGGGCGAGCCGGAAGAACGGCACCCGGGCGCGTGATCCGCTTATACACGGCGGAAGATTTTCATCGCCGGCCGCTGTCCGATCCACCCGAAATTGTGCGGCGCGAGCTGTCGCACCTGGCACTCTTCTTGCGCGCGACGAATGTGGCGGATGTTGCGTGGTTGGACGCTCCGCCCGCACCCGCATGGGAAGCCGCGAATGCGCTGCTCGATCGTCTTGGCGTCACTCCGCACATGGCTGAGTTGCCTTTGCCGCCGCGGCTGGCACGATTGGTGCTCGATGCGGTGCAAAGGGGTGCTGCCGATGCCGGATGCGCCGTGGCCGCCGTCTTGAGCACGGGCGAACGCGGTTCTTCCGATTTGCTCTCGTTGATGGATGGTGAATGGCGCCCCGAGACCAAGCGTGTCTACGATCAGCTGCGAAATACGGTGCGGCGCTTGCAGGCTGGAAGCGCGAAAAGATCTTCCGGAGGATTCTCGCACGCTAACGATGAGGCAGTGTTACAAGCTGTCCTCGCGGCCTTTCCCGATCGATTAGCACGCAGGCGCTCCCGCACATCCGGTGACGAACTACTTCTCTCCGCTGGCGGTGCCGCGAAGTTTCCTCAGTGCCACCACGAATTCGTTGTCGCCGTCGATGTTGAGGAGCGCCGCGAGCACGGGATGCCGCTGGTTCGCTTGGCTGCGGGGCCGATCCAGCCGGAGTGGTTGCTGGAGGACGCAACCGAACGAACCACGCTCGAATGGAACCGCACGGCGGAGCGCGTCGAACAGGTTTCCGCCATCCTTTATGACCAGTTGGTGATTGACGAAACGCGTTCTCCTGCGCCGCCCAGCCCTGAGGCATCTGCAATGTTAGCCGCGAAGGTGAAGGAAGTGGATATCGGCCGCTTTGTTGATCGCGAGGCGCTCGAACAACTACGCGCAAGATGCGGTTTTGCTGGTATCTCGATCGGCCCTGAAGCGAAGCTCGAAGCGCTGTGCGAAGGCTGCGTCAGCTTCCGTGATCTGGAATCGAGCGATCTGCTCCGCGCGCTGCGTCCACGCAATCTGGATCAATTGACTCCGGAAAAATTGCGCCTGTCCGGTGGACGCGAAGTGAAAGTGCATTACGAAACCGGAAAGCCGCCATGGATCGAATCGCGTCTGCAGGACTTCTTCGGTGTGCGGGAAACGCCCAAAATTGGCAACACGCCGGTGGTCTTGCATCTACTGGCGCCCAATCGAAGGCCGGTGCAAGTGACCACGGATCTTGCGGGATTCTGGGAGCGACTGTATCCGGAAGTCCGCCGCGAGCTTTCGCGAAAATATCCGAAACACAAGTGGCCCGAGAAGCCGTGACGCGCTAAGCGAGAACCACTGTGTTCTGGCGGCAGCCGCGCGCCGTCAGTGAGTATTCGAGGGCCGTTTCCGCCTTCTCGCCTTCCACCAGCAGTCGGGCAGCGTTGCCGAAGAAATCGCGCGCTTCTTCTGGCGGCATCGACGGAAGAATGGTGCGCAGGACGCGCGGGTCCCAGTACCGGAATGTGATTTCCCGTGCGCGTTCCGTCCGCAGCATTACGTAACTGCGCCAGTGCAGGCGGTTCTGTTCGAAGGCCTCGCGTGAAGTGAAATAGAAACCCCATTGATGCCCCCAACCGTCTTTCACCAACACGTCGAGCAGGCGTGCTTTCGGGGGCAGCGAGACCAGATAAGGTGAGGAAGCCACGGTGTCATCGACGCGGGCGAACTCCACACGCGCGGCCTCGAGGAATGCCGGAATGCGTGGATCGCGTACGGGATCAAGCAGCGCGTACACCGGTTCGGCGGGGCCGTAAAGCACATCGAGCAAAATCGATTGCGAACGCGAAAAGCCGGGCCAAGGGTCCGCGACTTGTTCAATGGGTACGGCAACGGTTTGCTCAAAGGGATTTCGCGCGGTGGAAAACTGGAGCGTCGGGTGGCTCACTTGGCTGCTGCCGTTTTCCCCTTCTCGATGCGGCGCGTCCAGTTGTACGGAAAACGTGGAGCTACCGGCGGCGATGGAATCGCCATTGCGGATCCACGCGTCCAGAACGCGGTCCCCGTTGAGAAATGTGCCATTGCTCGAACCGAGGTCGCGGAGGCGGCACTGGGTGCGGTCACACTCTAATGCGAAATGCTGGCTGGAAAGATACGAATCCTCAGCGATGACATGATCGGCCCGCGTGGTCCTTCCCACGCGCAAAATGGAGCCCGAGCGAATCTCGATGCGGCGGCCCGTCACTGGCCCAGATACGGCATGTAGTACGACAACCATGCGCCAAATTCTCCCGTGCTTCTCCATATTTTACGCGTAACCGGCCACTGATTTGGAGCACACGGTTAGAGCAAGATGATTGATTCGGCGGAAACACGCCCAGGGTTTAGGACGATTTGCCTCGAAGGACTAGTTAAAAGCCAGTAGAGTCGCGGGGCCGCTGGGCGTCGTCTACGGCCTGCTATGTGGCTCACGCCAAAGAAGTTCCGCATCGGAACGGCGGACGTAATTGGCATCAAGAGCAGCTATATCGTCGGTGCGGCCATCGCGAAAGCGCGCCAATGCGATGCGACCGATGGCTCCAGCAAGCGCTTCTGGCGCCGGGGTCACGGAAATCGGAGGATTATTTTCCGGGAAAGTCACCTGGAGCGGACCGCTTTGGGTTACGAACTCGAGGTCCGCGTAATGGATCGTTAGCCCTGCAAGCCAGGCGTCCAGGCGAATGACGGCCTCGTCTTGCACGATCTCGATCTTTGCATTGTAGACGCCGCCATAAACTTCGCCGCGCCGCGCGTCAATCACCGGGGCGCGGAATTCTCCTGTTCCGAATGACGCGAGGGCCTGGAGATTCGAGACAGCGACCAGCGGTTTGCCGGTTGCCTCCGCCAGTCCCTTGGCAGCTGTGATGCCGACGCGCACACCTGTAAACGATCCGGGGCCAGATGCGGTCGCAAAGCCATGCATATCGTGAATAGAGAGGTTGTTGCGGCGGAGCAGGGCATCGATTTCGCCAAAAATGACATGTGCGAAGCCGTCCGGCGAGGTCAGCAGAACTTCTTCGATGACTCCGGCTTCGTCCACAAGTGCGATGCCGCCCGTGGGACCCGTTGTGTCCATGGCGAGAATCTTCGCGGATTCTGGGAACGTCACTGCGTCAACCGGTACACTTTGTCGGCAGTGTACGCCTTTCCGTTGGCGTTGAGAATCGCCACGCGTAGCAGCACCACGCCGGGCAGTTTATTGGCGACCGATGGCGGAATGCGGAGCGTCCCTTCGCGGCCGATGCCCGCCACGCGATAGCCTTCGCCGTCCAACACGACTTCGGCGGTCCATTCGACAAGCAGTGACCGCGTCGCGCGGGTTTCCCGCTTCGTCTTCAGGCTGAACTTTGGGGCGTTCGAAAGAGATATTTCTTCCGCTGCTGGCCCGGCGATCTCAAACGGAACTTTCAACGGATCGGTTTCTATTTCCTGTACCGGCACGCGGCGGGACTCGAATTTGAACGACTTCAACATCCCTTCCTTGCGGCCTTCGCGCGAGAGGCGCAGCACCCAATCGTGCGATTTGTCGGGAGGTTCGCCCGTGAAGTGCTCGCCGTTGTATTCTTTCGCCTTCGTCATTTCACCCGTCGCAGGATTGAACCAGGCGACGTCATAGCCGTGCTTCTCCACCGTCAATTCGACCAGCGCCGGCTTCTCGACGTAGACCAGGTATTCGGTGCCATCAAGTGCAATCGCGCGGCCACCGTCCACGTCGAAGTACGGCTCCAGTTCCCAGTAGCGGCTTGCGGAAAGAATATCGGACCATACCTTCATGAATGGCCCGCTGCCCGATGCGGGATACTGACCGTTCATGGTGGCGTTCCACAAATCTCTTTGCGATTGGATACCCGTGTTGATCGCGGGCACCTGATAAAGTTGATGCTCCACTGCACCGACGTTCGCATCCGAGGTGCCGTAGCTGCGGACGTTCATCCACCCATCGCCTAATAAAGGCGCCGACGTGACTGCGGCCATGGCCGTGCGCGGATGCTGGTACGAATCCAGCCGCTTCAGCAGCGCGCCGGCGTCCTTTAAAACGTTCCGGCCATGCGGAATTTCTTCAAGCCCCGCGCCGGCGGACCACGTAATATTCAACGCGGAGAAGCGGGCCACGACGCCGGTCATATACTGCTGCCGCGCTGGAGCCTCCAGGGGGATGGCCGCCAGCACGATGTCGGCAACCAAGCCTTTTGCATTGATCGCGCGAATGCGCTCCACGGCTTCATTGAAATTTGTATCCGCCGCAATGGTGACGCGCACGTGCGTGAACCTGGCGTCGGCACGGTCGGCAACGGCCTTGTCGAACTCAGGGCGGGGAAGCTCGGTGAATTTATCGAGCGCCGAGGACATCCAGAGATGTTGCTTGGCGTTGCCCTCTGTGGCGAAGTGATGGATGTTCCGCACCTGCACAAACCCCGGCGCATCCGGCACCTCTGCCGCGGTCAGTTGGCCTTCCTGGTCGTTCCACCGGGTGATGTTGCTAGTCAGTTTGTAATCCCACATGCCCGCTTCGGTAGGCGCGAAGCGGAAGATCATTTTGTTTCCCTCGCGAAACGCGCTGAGCAGATAGGTGCGATGCCGTGGCGAACGAAACTCTCCGCGAAGCGTAGCCTGCGCGGCATTGTCCTGTGGAGTTAATTCGAAGGCCAGATCGCACGAAGACCACTCGGCGACGGAGGAACAGCCCTCTTGCGCAAACGCAATTGCGGGCGCAAACGCCAGCGTCAGACCGCACGCCACGCGCACCAAATGATCCAGCAAGAAACTTTGCGAACGTCCCACCATTCACTTCCGATTATAGTGAGGAAGGCGGGACCCCCGTCCCTCGCCTAGGCGCCGCCTCGGCAGTCAGGGCAGAATCGAAGATTCGGGATAGAAAGAGAAGCCAGCGAACGACCGGCTTCAGGCGGCTCTCGCTTTCCTACTTCCAGGCGTCCATCGCTTTTTTCGTCAGCGTTTCCGGCAGCAGTTCGTTCAACTCCAGGCGAATCCCGGCGAGATCGAATACGTTTGCGCTCTTCACGTTGCTCGGCATTGTGATGCCCGCTTCGGCCACGGTATTCGGCGTCGTTGCATTGCGTGCCGACCCAGCCAGGCCATTCTTCTTCATTTGCGCGATCAACCCATCCAGGTTCTTCGTCTCAAAGTGGACATGCGTCAAGCCGGGCTCGGCGCCATCCACCACAGGCTGCATCTCGATGAACGAATCTTTGTTGATCTGGTAATACGTCGTGGTACGTTTGCCGTCTGCGCTGGTGAATTTGAAGGCGACCGAAAATCCCATCCACTTTTCGTAAAAGTTCTGCGACGCCGTATAATCCTTCACTCCAATGCCCACCACCAGCAGACGCGCCTCGGTTGTTTTGCCGTCCCACTCGTTGACCGCTTTGCGCGTCGAAGATTCCGGCAGAAATTCGGTTGGCTCGAAGTGAATGCCGCTGGGGTCCCAGATACTGACATTCTTCTCTTTCGTCGGAGCGGCCATCTTGGGCTCTTCGATACAGGCGGTCTTCTGTCCTGCTGCGCACGCTGGCAAACCCTGTTTGCGAAGCTTTGCCGTGATTGCGTCCACGTCCTCCGTCAGCATGTGGATATGCGTTAATCCCGGAGGCGTGGTGGCCGAGCTTTCCTGCAGTTCGAGGAAGCTGTCTTTGCTCAACTGGAAGTACGTATTTTGGGTCTTGCCATTTGGGCTAAAGGAGAACGCCGGTTTGAAGCCCATGATCTTCGAATAGAAGTTCACCGCCTCCTTGTAATTCTTGGTGCCGACGCCCACGGCGCTTAGCCGCAACCCGGGCGATCCGCTCTGTGCGGAGCCTGTCTGTGCCGTCACTATTCCGATTGCGGCTGCTGCGGCCGCCAACTTGATGGAACGAAACATTTGCGCCCTCCCCGGCTGAACTTAGACGAATGGTGTCTGCACATCCGCCGCCACCCGACTACGTTATCATCACCCGCGGCCTTGCGGTGCACGGCCCGGTTTCCTTTTTGGCCATGGCGCCAAACTGCCATCCGGCAAGGGCAACACTACCGCAAATGATTCCCGGCGCGCGATAATAAAAACTATGAAAATTTCCACTTTAACGCTTTCCTTGGCGTTGGCCGTTTCGGCCTTCGCTGCAAAGCCAGCCGAGGAATTCAAGACCAAGGCCGGCGTTCTGAAAATTACTCCCATCATGCATGCGAGCTTCACCATTGAAGCCGGCGGCAAGGTGATCCAGGTCGATCCTGCGATGGGCGATTTTACCGGTTCTCCGGCGGCGGACATCATCCTGATTACGGACATCCACGGCGATCACCTCGCTCCCGCGCAGATCGCGAAGCTGAAGAAGCAGGGCACCACGGTTGTGATCCCGGGCGCGGCCCAGAAGGACGTTGCCGATGGCGTCGTCATGAAGAACGGCGAAACGAAGAAGTTCGGCGATTTCGAAATCGAAGCCGTCCCGATGTACAACATCAAGCGTGGTCCGGCGGAAGGCAAGTTCTTCCACGACAAGGGCCGCGGCAACGGCTACGTCGTCACCTTTGGCGGCCTGCGCGTCTACATCTCGGGCGATACCGAAGGCACTCCGGAAATGCGCGCTCTGAAGAACATTGACGTTGCGCTGGTTTGCATGAACCTGCCGTACACGATGCCCACCGACGAAGCCGCCGACGCCGTGAAGGCGTTCAAGCCGAAAGTGGTGTATCCGTACCACTATATGGGTCAGGAAACCGCCAAGTTCGCCGATGCCCTGAAGGGTTCCGGCGTTGACGTCCGCCTGCGCAACTGGTACTAAACAGTCGGGCTTTTGAAGTAGGAACCTATGGAAGTAAGAACGAGCCAGCCTTGTGGGGCAGGATTCTCCATCCTTAACCACCAAGTCTGGCTCGTTTTGTTTGGGGGAATCTTACAAACCCACCCACTCCGCCACGGTCTTTTCCCACTCGTAGAGAAACGTCTTTTGGCCCTCGCGGCTGTGCCACCAGCCGTTAGCTGTGAAGTTTTCATCGGGCGCCTCTACAGGGATGATCTCTATCTCAGGGGCGCGCTCCCGGAAAATGTTCGCCGCACGGCGCGTGTGGTAGTTGCTCGTCACCAGCAGCACGGATTTGACTCCGCGCCGCCGCAGTTCCACCGCTATCGAATCGGCCTCTTCCGCCGTCGAGCGCACGCTGTGTTCGAAATGCGCGAAGTAGCTTTCGGGATACCCGTGCTTCACCGCGTAGGGAATGGCCAGGTCGCACTCATGCAAGCCGTAGACGCCGTCCGGGCCGCTGACCAGTACGATAGGCGCGTATCCATCTTTCACCAATTGCCCAGCCCTGAGAATGCGCTGCCCATTCGCGCCGCCCGCCAGCACCACGGCCAACTCGGCCTTCCTCGGAGCCTCGGCGCGCACGAGGTAAGACCCCATCGCCGTCATTACCGGCATCCGCGCCGCGAACAGGATCAGGCCGAGCAAGCAAGCGGTCAGTCCGGGCATCAGCCATGCTGTGCGCGTTTTGAAGTTCACGGTTTTGTGGAACTACTTCTCTTCGGAAGAACGCGCATCCACCTTGCCGGTGGATTTTAAGCGCTGGAACATGCGCTCCACTTCCTCTTCGTCTTCGCGGCGGAGGACGGGGTAACGGGTGGGCGCGGGTTCGTGCATCTTTGCTTCGTGATCTTTGGCGTCGCGTTCTTTCGCCTCACGCTCCGCAGCGGCCGGCTCACCCCAAAACTGGCGGTAAGGAACGCCCTGAATGAAGGCGCGACGCGAAAGCCGCTGGATGTGGCGGCAGAGACTCTTCGAGCCGTCGTGGTCCCCGGGATAAAGAACGAGAATGCGCTGACCGTCAACCAGCGTCAGATGCATGATCAGCGGCATGGCCCAACTCGTCTGGTCCACGGCGCGAACGTCGTTCCAAGGAATCACGCGCCGGCCAAGGGCAATATGTGTGTCGTGGATTTCGATCACCGGACGGATGGTGATGATGGCCAGTCCGATGGTGGAAAGCAAGAACAGCCCGGCGGGGATCCAACTGGGCCACCAACTCAGCCCCACCCAGGCGCTAAAGAGCGTTCCGGCCAACGCGAAGAGCGTTACCGAAAGAAACCGGCGCGATGGAGTGTAACGGGCGAGATACCTGCTCACACCTTCAATCTACCACCCCCGGACCACCGCCGGAATGAGGTGGACGGCTTAGTTTTTGGAATTATCGAGTCGATTTCCGGGTCCGGAATCGGCCCCCTTTGTCTGCTTCGAGTTACGGACGGTTTTGGAGGAATCGTGGCGGGATTTCCGATAAGCCCCTCAGCCATTTGCTTCCTCCGCGAGCCCAGGAACGCAGCCTGGCTCCGCTACTTCCCTTGCCGCACGTAGAAAAATGTTCCGCAGAAGGAATGGCTTTGACTCACCGCCGCATAGTCCAAATCCGGTTCAGACTCACCGGAAAAGACAGCCAGACCAAGGTCTTCCGCGCTTCTCACCACAAGGATCCATCGCGCGTCCTCCTTCGCCCCGCACAACGTGTTTTTACGGATCAGGCGCACCCGTTGAGGAACGAGAGTCCGGTAAAGTGTGGCGGTCGCGGGAGGTTGTGACTCGCCC
>JBEBFS010000107.1:0-10403 GCA_040081855.1 Bryobacteraceae bacterium
AGCTATTGCGTCTGTTTGTCGTGCCGCTGCCGGTAAATCTTCTTACTCATGTTGTCCTGGCGGCGTTCGGCGGCTTTCTTTTCCTGCGCAGTCATGCCACCGCCGTCTTTGCGATCCTTGCGGATTTTCGCGTTCAGGGCCGCCTCTTCGGCTTCCAGGCGGCGCGCTTCGCGGTCGGTCAGCGAGCCATCGGCCTTGCCCTGTTCGATGCGTTCCTTTTGGTTTTCCTTGCGCTCATTGATACGGTTTTTCTTTTCTTCCTGCGCGGATACTGGCGCAGACACCACTAGCAGCAACGCACCCAGTGCAAAACCTAGCATGATTTTCTTCATTGGATTCTCCTTGTTTCCTCCGAAGCGATCCCCGCTTCTGTTAGTTCAATACCAACTCTCCATCGGAAGTTGCGGTCTTTGACGCTAAAATCACATCATGTCCGCTCGCACAGTGTACACGATGCTGGAAGAAACAGCATCCCGGCATCCCGAAAAACAAGCCTTCCATCAACCCGTCGGCGGGGGCGACTACCAAAGCTGGACGTGGCGGGAGGTCCGCGACCTGGTGCAGTGCATCGCGGTGGGGCTGAACACCCTGGATGTCGAAAAAGGCGCAATGGTGGCGCTGCAATCGGAAACCCGTGCGGAATTTTATCTGGCGGATTTGGCCATCATGGCTGCAGGCGCAGTCGCTGCGGCGCTGTATACCAGCCTTCCTTTCGCCGATCAGGGGGCGGCGATCCGGTTCTTCGAGCCGCGCGTGGCGTTCGTGGAAAATACCAAGGTACTGCGTGGCTTGCGCCATGCCTTAGGTGAAGCGGCGAATGGCATCCAGTGGATCCTGCTGACCAATGACAATGCGGCCGGCGAAGAACTGCTGACGCTCGATAAGCTGACCGAGCTCGGGCGGAAACGCCTGGAGGAAGATCCCGCTACGTTCGATCGCATTCGCGCGCAGTTCGACCATTCCGCGATCGCGATTTTGTATATGACGTCGGGCGCAACCGGCGAACCGAAGATGGGCCTTGTCTCTCACCGTGCTCTGGTGACGAATCTGGACATGACTCCCACCGTGCTGCCTCTGACTCCGGACGATTGCACGGTGGCATTTTTGCCCTCGGCGCATATGGCACAGAGAATGGTGGCTCAGCTACTTCCGATCCATACGGGCGCAGCGGTTTGGTTCTCTGAGGGGCTTTCGAAGCTGCCGCATGAACTCCGCCGTATTCGGCCGACGTTCTTTCTCTCCCCTCCCCGCGTCTGGGAGCGAATGTACTCAAGCATCCTTGCGGAAATCCGCAAGCGGCCGCTCGTGGTGCAAAAGATGTTCTACATGGCGCTGGGAACGGGTTCCGAAGTCGCGCGGCTGCACCGTGAGCGGAAACCGGTGCCCCTCATCCTGCGCGCGTCACTAAAGTTTTTCGACAAACTGATGTTCGCGAAGATCCGCGCGCGGCTTGGGGGACGCTTGAAGACGCCCATTTCCGGTTCGGCGCCTCTCAGCAAAGATCTGGCCGAATTCTATGCGGCCATTGGCATGCCTCTGCGTGAAGGCTATGGGCTAACCGAAGGCGGCGTAATCTCCGTGAACCCTCCGGATCGCATCAAGCCCGGCAGCATCGGCACACTCTTGCCCGGTATCGAAGTGAAAATTGAAGAAGACGGCGAGCTGCTGGCCCGCAGCACGGCGAATTTTGACGGCTATTACAAAGACCCGGTTGCCACGACAGCGATTTTCCGTGACGGCTGGCTGGCCACCGGCGATATCGCCGAGTGCGACGCCGATGGCTACTACTACATCACGGGCCGCAAGAAAGAAGTGATCGTTTCCTCGAACGGCAAAAAGATCTATCCGGCACGCATTGAGGGCTTGTTCAAGCGCGAACCCACCATCAGCCAGGTTTTATTGATTGGAGATAAACTGCCGTTTGTCACCGCTTTGATCACCGTGAATGGCGACCCCAAAAGCAGCGACGTCGCGGCGACGGTTGAAAAGACCGTGAAGGCGATCAACAAAGAGCTGCCGACGTTTGAGCAGATCCGCAAATTCCGGATCCTCGACCGCGAATTCTCGATTGAGACCGGCGAGTTAACGCCCACGATGAAGCTCCGCAAGAGCCGAATTATCGAAAACCACCGTACCTTGGTGAATGAACTCTACGCAGGGCGCGACTTCGATTAACGGACGCTCGACTAATGCGAGCCGATTCGTCCCGCCGCACCGGCCAGCGCCTCACGCAATGCCTTCAACGCCGAACTCGGCTCGGACGGCGCGGGGCGTTCTTGCTGGACCAGGCGAAGAATCTCCGCCGGAAGCAGTTCCGGAACCGCCGCGGGAGCCGCAACGGGGGACGAAGCCACATGCAGAATCGCATGCGGCGAGAGCTTGCTGGATGCAATGGACGCGGGTTTGAGCATCGGCATCACCACCTCCGGCGAAGGACGGCTGGTTTCGAGAAAATCCATACCATCGACGGTGATCTGAAGACTGCTCTTATCGTCTGACATGGCAAAGCGCCGCTGCTTCAGGTACCAGAGAGCAAAAACCAACTCATCGCTGGTGGCAGCCATCATCATTTCCAGGTGGCGCATTGACAACCCGGGACGAAGTGGATTCGCGCGCCGACGATCGTACAAAATACAAAGCAACGCCATCCGGAGCGAGGTTTCGCGGCCAAGAGAAACAAAGAAGTCCAGCCCTGCGAACTGAGGCAGGGCCTCCTCGGTACCGGCGCCCTTTAGCTTGTCGAATTCCTTCCGCAGGGACGGGTCCGAAAGAATCTCATAGGCAAGATTGACCGCATCGAAGGCTTCCTGGTCACCGGTCGCCGGGTTGCTCGGATGATATTTCTCCGAAAGCGCCCCATACGCACTCTGGATAGTTTCGATATCCGCCTTCGGCTCAATGCCGAGGACTTCATAGTGATCTTGAAACTTGCCGGCCAGAGGTGCAGACATGGGCTGACCCTTCTATCGGCGGAAGCCCCCAATACGAATAACGGGGAAAGTGCTTAGGACTGCCTAGGTTAAACTACTGAGCTACTGAGGAGATAGGCGAAACAAATGCTACGTGGGAAGGTGTTGTGTGAGGAGGTTGGCAGGAGGAAGTTGCCTTGCGGAAGTTGGCCTGAGGAGGTTGGCTCAACAAGGTGAGGTTGCTCAACAAGGTTAGGATCGGGAGGGGCCTGCTTTCCGCAAGTCCCTCCCGCAGAACTACAGGCCCTTTTTCGCGAGGAACTCGACCAGATCCACCACACGCATCGAGTAGCCCCATTCGTTGTCATACCAGGCAACAACCTTCAGCAGATTCCCGCCGAGGACTTTCGTCAGCTGGGCATCGACAATCGAACTGTTCGGGTTGTGAAGCATGTCGGTGGAAACCACCGGGTCCTCGGTGTAGGCAAGGATGCCCTTGAGCGACCCTTCGGCAGCTTCCTTCAACGCCGCGTTCACTTCCTCGCTTGTGGCGTTTTTCGACAAAACCGCCACCAGATCCACCACGGAGACGTCCGGAGTTGGCACGCGCATCGCGTAGCCGTCCAGCTTGCCCTTCAACTCGGGCATCACAAGAGCGATAGCCTTCGCCGCGCCTGTGGTCGTCGGAATCATGTTCAACGCAGCCGCACGCGCGCGCCGCAGATCTTTGTGCGGGAAATCGAGTACGTTCTGGTCGTTGGTGTAGCTGTGGATTGTCGTCATCGAGCCTTTCTCGATGCCGAACTTTTCCTGGAGAACCTTCACCACCGGTGCCAGGCAATTCGTTGTGCACGACGCGTTGGAAATCACGTTGTGCTTGCTAGCGTCGTAGGCCGCGTCGTTGACACCCAAAACCAAGGTGATGTCTTCGCCCTTCGCGGGCGCCGAGATGATCACTTTCTTCACGCTGCCGCGCAAATGCTTGGCGGCATCCTTGCCGTCGGTGAAGCGGCCGGTGGATTCCACCACCACCTCCGCTCCCACGCTTGGCCAGTCGATCTCCGCAGGGTCCTTGGTGGCAAACACCTTGATCTTCTTGCCGTTGAGCAGAATTCCGTCGCCGTCCGCCCTCGCATCGCCGTGCAGCGCGCCCAGCGTTGAATCATACTTCAGCAAGTGAACCAGCGTGGCAGTGTCGGTCAGATCGTTGACCGCCACGAATTCGATGTTGGGGTTGTTCAACCCGGCACGAACTACATTCCGGCCGATGCGGCCAAATCCATTGATACCGACTTTAATTGCCATATTCTCCAGTCTAAAAAACTACGATCACCGTGGGAAACACGGGCTAAATACTACTCGTGACGGATCTCGCGCTTGATATCGTCAACCACCTGCGTATGATCCGTTTCTTCCAGGTCCTTCTGCAAGCGGCGGAGCGCGGCGCCCACCACGTCGCGATGGTGCAGGTTGGAACCCAACCCATCGCTTTCCGAAAGCTTTAACCAGATTTCGTGCAGCAAATCGACATCTTCCGGCCACAACCGCGGCGGGTGCGGGCCCAGGTTCACGAACATGGATGGGCGGTCCGGACTGATGATTTCAAGCGAGAACGGATGCCTCGGTTCGGGCAAACGTTCCCAGGCGAGACCGATGCGTTTCGCGAGTTCTTCTGAGGTCATGCGGGCGCTGACGCCTGTCACCAGCCGGGATGCACGCAAACGGTTTGCGGTATCCGCCATGGCGTCAAACGGATTGACAGCGGGAACAACCAGCAACTCAACGGGCTTGCCCTCTTTTTCTGCCAATTCGACTACGTTGCTGAAGAGCTCTTTTTCGTAGTCGCCCCACAACTGGTTTTCCGCGAGATCGTATTCACCGGCTCCCGAGGTGATCTGACGGACCGTCATAACCACGATGTCATGCCGGCGAAGGTTGGTTTTCTCCAGCACGCGTTTCAGGTGCTCCATGCGGCGGTTGTCGCGCACGGCGACCAATACGCAACCCTGGCGGGCGTGAACGCTGGCGCCATCCACCTGTGGCCGGTGATCCAGGTTGAACTGCTCCAGGCCCTTCTTTTCCGTCTGCTTGCGCCGCAGGTTCACCTGCTCGGAAATTGTAAAGATGACAAAAAGAAAGACCGTGAAGGCGATGCCGTATTTGGTGGCGATCTGTTTCGAAATCAGGTTGGCGATGGCGACAAAGCCCAGGATCAGCGTCGTGATGCCCAGGCCCACCGGAATTTCACGCCCGCCGAGGCGGAAATTGAGGGGAGTCTTATACTCCTGGTCATGGCGTTGAAAGCGCAACACGGTTACGCCCAGAGCCTTCATGAAGAAGCTCCAAACAACGCCGAACGCGTAGGCTTCGGCAAGAATCGTCATGTCGCCGCGGCTACCGACGATGGTGAGCATCTGAAGGATCGCGATGATGCCGATCATCCGGTACGTCGTGCCGTACCGCTTCTGTGGCTTGCGGAACCAGGGGAGCAGCACGCCGTCTTCCGCAACACGGTTCAGCACTCCGTTGGCGCCGATCAGAGACGTGTTTGCCGCCCCCGCAAGAATGAGCACGCCGACAATGACGACGAAGATATGAAATCCCAGTCGCAGCGCGTACGGACCGGCAAGGTTCATCGAGAGCCCGCCGATCAGGTTGTCGATGTACTTGGGACGGATGTCATCCGGAATAATCATCACCGCGAACAGCGAGATGAAGCCCGTGCAAATCACCGCGTACCAGCAGGTGATGTTCGCCGTGATCTTCAGGTTCTTGGTCTTGGGCGACGCGATTTCGCGGTACACCTGGGCCAGCGTCTCGAATCCGCTCATCGACAACAGCGAGTGGCCGAAGGCCACGATAATGGCGACCACGCCAAGTTGCAGCAGCGACGTACCGGCGAACCAGCCTTCTGCGGCTTCAGAAAAATGAATGTTGGAGGGGATCGGCGCCGGCGGCAGTTGCCACTTATCTTTCACCAGCAACGTGATCGGACACCAGATCAGCAAAATGCCGACCATCACGGTCGTAATCTGCATGATGCGCAGCGCCTTGCCGCTCGATTCATGCACGCCTTTTACGTTTTCCCACCAGAAATAGAGCGTAATCAACACACCCATGCCGGCCGCGAATAAATCGACGTCGATATGGTAATGGCTCTGCGTTAACTCACTCATTTCGTTAAGGAGCGCCCCTAGGTACTGCCCGGCACTGACGACGCTGATGGGGCCGGTGAGGATGTAATCGAAAACCAGAGCCGAGACCGACAGCTTGGCCATCACCGGGCCCATACTGTCGTGCACCACAACGTACACGCCGCCGCGCACATACATGCTGCAGCTTTCCATGTACACGCTACGCACCGCGAAGCTGAATAGCATCACTGCCAGGACGAACCAGGGCGCCGCCTTGCCTACGGCAGCTTCCGCTGCGCCGCCGGCATAAAACATGGAGGAAGCCAGATCGCTAAGGACAATGGAGGCTCCCCGCCAGAAACTGATAAAGGAGAGTGCTACGGTTGTGGCGACGACAACTTTTGGGTTTATCGGCCTCGCCGCTTCTTGTGAGGACATTCGGACCTATTAACCTGTCTTCCGAACGCGCGTCTTTTGACCGGCTACCATCGTGGAGCGCTCATCTTCCCTCGTAGAGACGGGCTGCGAGGAACTCAGGCAATCCAGCCGCGCGTATTTTCGCTGCCGCCCGATCGACGTCGTAGGCGACGCGGTGAAATTCCACCGTCCGCTCTACAGCCGAGTATAACGCATAGCCTGCGCGCCAATCTCCGTCGCGCGGCTGGCCCACGGAGCCGGGGTTTATTAAAAAGAAGTAATCGGGTTCGACAAAAATCGATCCATTTGGGGCAATTTTCTTTGTGCCGGAAGGGCCTAGAAGGAACCCACCTTGAATATGGGTATGCCCAAAAAACGTCAATGGCGTGGTCAGCGCTCCCCTCTGCACCGTGACGTCGATGATCGAGACCAAATACTCGTCTTCGTCCGACGGCGAACCATGCACCAGGGAGATTTCCTGGTAAGCCAGTGGTCCTTGGGGAAGCTGCTGTAGATACAATCGGTTTTCCTCGGTCAACTCCTTGCGAGTCCAGGAAGCCGAGGCCCGGGCCCACGGGCTGTACTCATCGAGCGAGTGGGCCCCGCTGCACGCTTTATCGTGGTTGCCGCGGACGATGGCGGCGGTATTTGCCTTTGCCCAGTCTGTGACCGCGTTCGGTTCAGCCCCGTAGCCCACCAAATCGCCCAAACAGAGGATCCCCTCATGGCGTCCGGCGGCGTGCCCCAGAACGGCCTGAAGGGCATCGAAGTTTCCGTGAATATCGCTCAGAATTAGCTGCGGCACAATCGAATCAACGCCACCTCCGGAGGCGCTCCCAACCGGGCCGGAACGCCGATGGTGCCGATGCCGCGCGAAACAAACACGGAGGAAGATCCGTCGCGGTACAAGCCGTCCACAAAGGGCGTATAAAAGCGCGCGACGTTGAAATCGGCGCCCAAAATCTCCACGCGTACCTGCCCGCCGTGCGTATGGCCCCCAATCGTCAGGGGATAACCTTTTTGCGCCGCCACCGGGAAAACATCCGGATTGTGCGAAAGCAAAATGTTGAAGGCGCCCGGCACCGTCAGCTTTTCGGCGCCCACCAGATAGGGCTTCCGCACCGGTTGATAATCCACGCCGGCGAAATTCACCGTGGCGCTGCCAAACCGGAGAGTCTGCGCTGCCTGACGCAGGAACCGCATCCCGCGACGCGCGCCTTCCACCTCCGTGTAGCGCTCCGTTCCAGCAAATTC
Source organism: Bryobacteraceae bacterium (assembly GCA_040081855.1). Taxonomy (GTDB): domain Bacteria; phylum Acidobacteriota; class Terriglobia; order Bryobacterales; family Bryobacteraceae; genus Palsa-187. The sequence goes on from JBEBFS010000107.1 coordinate 7,715, forward strand.
CTCGTGATTTCCCATACATCCGAGCACGCCGGCTTCGGCGCGCACATGCTTCAGCGCGTCCAGACAATCATCTAAAGGATCGCCCCAGCGGGTAATGAGATCGCCCGTCACCAGAGCCACGTGAGCCTTCGTCTCATTCGCCATCGCCACAGCGTACTCAAGGTCCTGCTTGCTCAGAAACGGGCTCAGATGGATGTCGGTCAACTGAACCAGCTTGAGGCCGTCCAAATCCAGCGGTAGATCGGGAATCACAATCTTCTGTTCCCGGAGCGCAAACTGTTTTCGCTGGATAAAAACCCCGTAGCCGAGCGCGGCGACCGGTGCACCTAATAGAACAGCTCCCGCCGAAGTCAGCAGACGACGCCGAGTGGGGTCATGCTCCCAGGGAATCTTCCTGGGCAGGTTTCGCAGGAAGATCAGGATCACCAAGGCGGCAATCCAGAAAATGGACAAGAGCGACCAGCAGATCATCAACCCGCGCGCCCAACTGCTCAACCAGTCCGGGAAATACGCCGCAAATTTATCAAAACGAAGGAAAAACGCGAAAACAAGCGACGTGAGGGAAGCCACCGTGCCCCATTGAAGGAGACTCCGGACGGCGGGCCGGGCGGTTTTTGCAAAGCCCCGCAGAATCCACCACGCTCCAAGGAGTTGGCTTACCGATACCAAAACCACGAACGTCAGGTCGGGGATCATGTGGGTGACGCGATCGCTCACGTTCTTATCTTATCGGCTTCCCCCTGCCGAACGCGGCCGGATTCTCCCCAACCGGAGCATCCGTCATGGCTTAGCCGTCTATGGGCGCCGTCCCCGGATAGCAAAAATCGCCGGAAACGCTGGCGAAAACAGGCACTTGGGATACAAAACCTTCTACAATATGGAAATGTCCCTTGTCGTTGTCGGTTCCGTCGCCTATGACGGAGTAGAAACCCCCCACGGCCGCGTGGAGCGCATGCTCGGCGGCGCCGCCACCTACATTTCGCTGGCCGCAAGTTATTTCACGCAGGCCCGCTTGGTCGCCGTTGTGGGCGACGACTTCGCGCAGGAAGACGAAGACCTGCTCGCCAACCGCGGCATCGACCTCGAAGGCCTGGAACGCGTTCCCGGAAAATGTTTCTTCTGGGCGGGCAAATACACCGACGACATGAATGATCGCGAAACGCTAACTACCGAACTCAACGTATTCGCCGATTTCCAGCCCAAGCTCCCCGAAAGCTACCGCGCCGCGCGCTACCTGCTAATGGGCAATATCCAGCCCGCACTGCAGCAGAGCGTTCGCGCCCAAATGAAGCACCCGCGTCTGGCCGGCGGCGACACCATGAACTTCTGGATTCAGAGCTATCGTGATGAGCTGCTCAAGACCATCCACGAGTGGGATTTCCTTTTGATCAACGACGGCGAAGCTCGCATGCTCTCCGGCGAAAACAACCTGCGCAAGGCCGCCAACAAGATCATGGAGATGGGTCCGCACACGCTGGTGATCAAGCGCGGCGAATACGGCGCCATGCTGTTCCGCAAGGATTCCTACTTCATCGTCCCGGGCTATTTGCTGGAAGACGTATTCGACCCCACCGGCGCGGGCGATTGCTTCGCCGGCGGCTTCATCGGCTACCTGGCCGAGCACGGCTTTGACCTGGAAGGCGACCACATCAGCCGCGGCATGCTGAGCCGCGCCGTCATCTACGGCTCCGTGATGGGAAGCTTCTGCTGCGAACGCTTCGGCGTCGAACGCTTCCGCACGTTGACACGCGAAGATATCGACGCGCGGTTTGAGGAGTTCCGGAAGTTTACATCGTTCTAGGGGTAAGCACGACTACCCGGAATAACAACCGGTACGGGGAAAAATGAACGCATGCGTCCAAGCGCGTTTCCTCTTTGGCCTGTTAGCGGCCCTTCCGTTGTTATTCGCTGGGCCGCGACACGAGACGCTTCGCGGCAAAGTCATCGCCCATTCGAGCGTCACACTTTGTCTGAATGGCAACGCCTATGGAAGCCTGCTGGTCCGCCGGGAAAAATCGAAGCCAAACGCACCACAATTCCTCCGAATAGAATTCAGTGCACCCTGTGATTCACCGGCCGCATCGATTTTCGGCTCGCCAAACGTTCGCAAATTCCACCTTATCCGCTATATGGGATGTGATTCGACACTGGACGAATTTCTCCCCGTAGAGCCTGCTGGGCCAACTCAACTGAAGGCATGGAAGTTGACCACAGCCAGCGATGCCAGTGTTCTACCGTACGGCATAAGCCTGCCGTGCTACCACTTCGCATCAAAGCAACCCAAGCCAGTTCTTTGATAGATCGTCTATTCAATTCCCGTCAATCATCTGTGCCTGCCGTCGACAACCTATTGGCCAGAATTACCATCGACCCCAATGTGCGCTTCGGCAAGCCTTGCATTCGTGGGCGCCGAATCACGGTGCAGGAAGTGCTCGAATGGCTGTCGAGCGGAGCTTCGCAAGAACAGATTCTAGCGCACTACCCGCAGTTGCAGCCGGAAGATTTTCCCGCGATCTACGCTTATGCTGGTACAATCGCGGGCGAACACTCATGACGAAATACGCATCGCTCGTACTGCTTGCGCTTTCCACCACCCTCTTCGCCCAAGCTCCCAAACCCCGCAAAGCCACCCGCGCGAAAGCTGCGCAGGGTCAGGCCCGACGGGCTATCGAGCAACGCGTCAAAGCCA
>JBEBFS010000042.1:0-36226 GCA_040081855.1 Bryobacteraceae bacterium
CCCACCCGCTATAACGACCCCGCCCCTGCCATCGAACCGGCGAAGGTATTCGACAACCTCTACGCCATTCCCAGTTCGCGCGAACAACAAACCATCGTTTGGGCCATCACCACGAGCGCCGGAATCATCCTCATCGATGCCGGCTACCCAGGCACATCGGACGCGATTCTCAATGAGATGAAACAACTCAACCTGAATCCCGCCGACGTCAAGTACATCCTGTTAGGCCACGGTCATGGCGATCATTACGCCGCCGCCTCCTATTTCCAGGAGCACTACGGCACGCGCGTCGGCACCACCGCCGCCGATTGGGATTTGATGTATCCCCCAGGCGCCCCCGCAACGGCTGCCGGTGCCAACGAAACGCCAAAGCCAAAACGGGACCTGGTTCTCAAGGAAGGCACGCCCGTCACCCTGGGCAATCAAACCGTGAACCTGATCGAAATTCCCGGCCACACGCCCGGTTCGCTCGCCTTCATCTTCAACGTGCGCGAAGGCAGCACCACGCATACCGCGGGCCTATACGGCGGCACCATCCAGGACCAACCGCGCATTACCATTGGAGGCCTGAACCAATACCTCGGCTCGGTCGCGCATTACCTCGAAGCCGCCAAGAAGATGAATGTCGACGTGGAAATTCAAAACCACGCAATGTTCGACGATACACCAGCCCGCCTGAACAAACTGATCACCAGAAAACCCGGCGACCCGCATCCGTTCCTGATGTCCACCGACAAATACGTGTCCCTGTGGACCCTAGTCTCCGAATGCATCCGAGCAGAAGTAGCCCGCCGCCCCCCCGGCAGCAAATAGCCGAGTCCCGCGAGCGAGTGCCCAAACCCGCGGCTGAAGCACTTGGGCCTGAGTTTGCCAGCCGCCACTTCGTCGGCCGGCGCGAAGAGCAGAAGATCAACGGTCGGTTACGGGCGGAGTGTTTGAATGCGAACTGGTTCCACAATCTGATGGACGCCAGAGCAAAGATCAGAGCGTGGCGCGAGGAGCACAATGGCGAACGGCCCCACAGCAGCCTGGGTTACTGGACGCCAAGCGAGTTTGCCGAAATCTTGAAATCCTCAGTTATGACTGGCTGGAGAAAATCGAGGCAGGTCACTTGGCCACTGAGTGTGTGTCAGTGGTTGCTTTGCCGTTGAGTAAGTATCCAGCGGTCTCTTCGTCGTTGAGTGTATGTCAGCGGCAACAAAGAGCGCTCTTTTGTTTTATTTGCAGGAATCGGAAAGGAAAGAAAGAAAAAGCACCGTGGCGACAGAACCAGAAGCATTTCTTAAGATAGGTCTTCCTGGTCTCCTGTCTCCGTCTCCTGTCTCTGTCTCCGTCTCCTGTCTCCTGTCTCCTGTCTCCTGTATTCTAAATTCTGACTCCCATCCCCACATGTTCTGGTCCCGCAAAAAACCGGCTGCGGCTGCGTCCGTGAAAACTCCAGCTTCCGAAATCCGCGACTTTTTCAATCGCGCCGCGGCGGATGAGGAGCACTTCCCTTCTTCCATCGATCCACGCATTTATCACGTCAAGCTGGTGCTGGAACATTTGGGCGATCTGAACGGCAAGCGGGTTGCCGATCTTGGCTGCGGCAAAGGCCGCTTCGCGCGGTTGGTGCGGGAGCGGAATCCGCAAGCATCCGTCGTCGCGCTCGATCTGGCCGAAGCCATGCTGCGCTACGTCGATCCCGAAATTCACCGGGTGGCCGCCACGCTGACCGCGGTGCCGCTCGCCACCGGATCCTGCGACGGCGCGTATGCAACCGAATCGCTGGAGCACGCGATCGACATTGAAACCGCGGTGTCCGAACTGTGCCGCATCGTCAAGCCGGGCGGAAAAATCGTCATCATCGATAAGAACGCCGAAGCTTGGGGGTGCCTCGAAACGCCTGAGTGGGAACGCTGGTTTGGACGCAAGGAAATGGAGGCGCTGCTCAAACGCCACTGCCGTAGCGTGTCGAGCAAGCCCATTTCTTATTGGGAAGACGTCGCGCCGGACGGCCTGTTTCTGGCGTGGACCGCAGTGCGCTGAGTTCGCACGTTTGGCCTTTTCCTCAATTCTGTACCAGTACCGCAGCGCCGCAGTACCCCGCCCGAATACCGGGACGTTCCAGGATCAGCCTCCTATTCAGCGCGGACGGTTTGATCGTTAGACTGAGGCGGAATGGAAGCAACGGTCCCCGTAACTTTGTCGCCGAATGCACTCGCTTTGCTGGGGTATGACACCAAGGCGCAGGATTGTTCCGCGGCTCCGCTGGAAATTCGTGAGGATCTGCTGGAGTTGCTCCTCGGAAGCGCGAAACCGGTTCCGCGTGTTCCCGTGACCGTGATGCTGGAGCCGGTGGTGTTCCAATCGTATTCATCCACATTCGCGTCCGCCCCAACTTCTGCTCCGAAGCGCGAGCCGGCACCCGAGCTTGGGCATAACCCCGAGCTTAGGCCTATCGTCAATGCGGAAGTTCCGCAGGTGAACACGTTCCGCGGCTTGAACGACGAAGCGTCGCTCCAACGCTGGATCGAGAGTAATGAGAAGATCACGGGCCTTGTCGTCTCCGTGGCCGTCACGGGCGATGTGGGTCCCCTGCGCGTTAGCCTGATTCGCGAACTGGCAGCGGATCTCCTTACCCCTGAAGATTCGGCTTGGTACACCGGCACCGGCGAGTTTCTGCTGTACTGTACCAACCAGGTTGGAGTTGAGGCGCAGCGCCGCCTGCGCACCATCACGCATCGGCTGTGGGACCTGCAATTGCGCCATTTGAACACCGGCGTCACGCCCTTCGCCTGGGGCGCCGTCGAGGTAAATGATGAGCCCATTGAAGAAGCCATCGCCGCCGCCAATGAACGGATGAAGGAAACCCTCCGCACTCGCAGCGGATTTTTGGGCAGTCGCCCCCAGCACACGGCCGCAATGGCCGCTTTTGGGGACTAAGTCACTCTTCGCCTTATCTTCGCTTTTGGCTCTTTGAACCTTGACATAGGTACCCCGAGGCGATAGAATGAGACTTCATTAATCCAACGACGGAACCACCTGTCGTAATCCCCTTAACCAACGTTGCTCTTGGGCCGGGGAGTCCTTTCTGGGGAGCGGCGGGCAGGCCGTTCAGGTCGTTATAGAATAATGAAGCAGCACTACTTTGTCGTCGTTTTAGCACACTCGTTGCACGGGCGGCTGCGCCGTGTGCACATCCCGCACCAAGCCCTTTACGTCGTGCTCGGTCTGGCCCTCTTCGGTGGCATCTCTCTGTTCGGCGTGGTTTCCAGTTACCTCCGCATGACGTGGAAGGTATCGAACTACAACAACCTTCGCGCGCAGGTGGATTCGCTCCGGAACCAGTATCAGGAACTGCAGCGGGAAAACACGGAAAAGACGGAGCAGCTTGCATCGTTGCAGATGATGGCAAACGAGGTAAGCACGGCGCTTGGGATGAATCGCCGCCTGGAAAACGGCGACTCGATCGCGGAAGAAGGACCTCTGGTTCCCAGCTATAAGGAATCCATCGAAGAGTACAACTTCCTCAAGTCCGCCAGCTTCTCCCGCCTCAATCATGTTTACGCCCGTTCGTGGCAAAAGAATACTCTCCCCAGTCTGTGGCCGGTGAGCGGAAGATTGCTCAGCCGGTTTGGCGAACGCCAGGATCCATTCTCGGGTGAAGGCTCCATGCACACCGGTGTCGATATTTCCGCGCCCATGGGAACGCAGGTTCAGGCGGCGGCGGATGGCATTGTGACCCACGCCGAGTTCATGGGCGGCTACGGCCGCCTGGTTGTGATTGAACACGGCAACGGGATGCGCACTTACTACGCACATCTTTCGCGTTTCGATGTTATCCCCGGTCAGGAAATCCGCCGCGGCGAGATTCTGGGACTCTCGGGTGCCAGCGGCAAGGTCACCTCCCCGCACCTGCACTTTGAAGTACGCATGGGAGCCAGCCCGGTGAACCCGACGCCGTATCTGACGCGCTCAGCGATGCTGCAGCACATGAAGCCGGACCTTCCGTTCTAGCAACATCGCGACGGAACCATCCCCTCTACCGCTCTTGTATGAGCGGCTACAATCGAAAGCATGAGGATCTCGCGGCGTTGTTTTCTTGCGTCCGTTGCTACCATGGCAACGGCAGCGGAAACTGCCAGCCGCGGCCGAACATTTCCCACTTCGGCGATTCGCTATCTGGATCCCGCAACGGAATCCGCCATAGTCCGGCTGACCGATCCTAATTTCAACGCCTACCTTCCCCTTCCGAAAAACCGCGCGGCCGCGGCCAAAGCGATACTCTACGCGTCCGATTTCAACGGGAAGTGGGATGCCTACCGGATGGATTTGAAGAGCGGCGAATCGCGGCAACTGACCGACGCCGCTGCTTTGGATGTGACCTCCCTGGGATCTCTGCCCGGCGAGCGCGGCTTCTGGCATATCGATAACGGCGTGTTGATCGAGACGCTGACGGGCAGGGGCCAATCGCTGAAATCGCGAGAGGTTTACAAAATTCCGCAGGGATTCGAGAAGACCGCGGAGATCAGCTACAGCGAAGACAGCCAATACGCGGCGTTCGTTGAGAAGACATCGGGACAAAATGCCCCGCGTTATCGCGTGCAGGTGGTTCGGTTGACGAACGGACAGGCGCGCACGGTAGTGGAAGCGAGCGAGGCGATCCTGGATGTTCTGCTCCGCCCGAAGCACACGTCGGTGTATTACCGCATCGGTAATCGAGCGTCGCTTGTGAATTTTGATGGCACGGGGAACCGGCAACTTAAGCTCGCCGAAGGAGAGATCGGGCAGGCGCAATGGGTCTCTGATGGGCACTCATTGCTGTATCTGAATCGTCCTCTGGATCCGAAGCAATTGACCGGCCTGCGGGAACACGATCCCGAAGCAGGCACAGACGCACTGATCGCGGGCACGTCGCAGTACGTTCACTTTCAGGCGAATGCCGACGCCAGCATGTTCGTGGGCGCCAGCGGCAGCAAGGCGTCTCCGTACGTTTTGCTTTTATCCCGCGCCGGGAAGCGCGAGTTCACACTGGCCGAGCATCGCGCGGGTGATTCATCGATGGTTGCGCCGGTTTTCACGGCAAACAGCCAGTCCATTCTCTTCCTTAGCGATCGTCACGGAAAGCCTGCGATTTACTACATGCCGGTGGACAAGCTGGTATCGGAAACAGACGGCAGTTAGCGTCTTTTCCATCCGGGGCTCACGCGCGGCGCGAAAATTTCCCACCCAGGTACTGCCATGCGATGATCACTGACGTCACGCACAATGCCGTACCGCCCAACATCAGCACAAGAACCACGATGTCCCACGCGGGCCGGTATCGATATAGCCACGGCAGGTCGATGGAATGCAGCGCGTGATAGAGCCACCGCGTCACCCAGCCGCGCGAATTGTAAGTGCCCACCAGTTCCGCGGTCGCGGGATCGACGTAATAGCGAGAGCGGCCTTCGTCGGCAAGTTCAAAACGCAAGACGGGCAGCGGCTTTTGCTTGTTGCGATCCAGATAATAGGCGTCGTATTCCGTGAGCAACTGCACGTGGTCCAGGCGCGCAGGGCTTACGGCGTCGCGAACGGCGGTGACGACGCGAGCCTGTAAGACGTCGGATTGAATCGGACCATGCACGGGAACGACGCGGGCAGCACTGCCATTGCGAACGATGTAGACGGGCTCGCCCACGAGAGTGGCCAGCTCCACTTCTTTTATGGCGAAGCTTCTTTCCATCCTCGACAGCGCATCGCTCAACGGAAGTTTTGCAAATGCGGCAACTCCGGCATCTTCTCCTCGCAGCGCTTGAACAATGTTGGTGCGGGCACCGCCGCGGCGCGGCGCACGTCCGCTCCAACTGGGGAACGGCTCCATCGAAAGCATGCCGCTGAACGCCCACGTGCAGGTGAGCAGACCGAAGAACAATCCCAAAATCATGTGCAAACGACGCTGGCCAGTGTAAGGTACGGTCGATGGCGCGCCCTGGTGGCGGTAACGCTGCGTGGGCGAATAGAACGACAGGCCGACGATTAAGCCGAGGATCGACATAATCGTCCCGATGCCGGACGTCCAGATGACGATCCTGCTCCACAACTCGCCGTTCCTGCGGAGTGGAGTGAAGTAAAGCCAGTGTGCGACGGGCCCCAGGTATCCGCCGATGCGCGAAGCCGTGGTGGTGTACTGGACCACTTCACCGGTGCCCTCGGAAACGTAGACCTGTTCACCGTTCGGCCACGAGTACTTTGTTACGGGAGCGATGTTGCCGAAGTTATTCACGGTCCACTGATCGGGCTCCTGCAACGTTTCGACGGTTGCGGCGCTCGGGGGCTGGCCGGTCCACGCCGCAGCGGTGCGGAGGTTCAATTCCGGAGTGAACGCTTCGACATCGCTACCGTCGCCGGCGTTCACCATCGACTTCCCTGCTCCGAAATCGAAGACGTAGACGGGGCGGCCGTCGAACATGGAAAGGGTGAGGTGAGTTGGAGCGGAGTGGGCTCCTACAATCTCCGCTGCCTTTTCGGGAGAAATGCGAATGCGCGAAATATCGAGAGGTTGCGCGCGAAAGAGACGGTCGGCATCCTCCACGTTTGGCATGCGCCAGTACATCATGAAGATGCCGGAGACGAACCACCAGAGGAACAACAGGCAGAAGGTCACGCCCATCCACCGGTGGCAGAAGACGGCAAACTTACGCAATAGTTTGAGCGATTGACGCATCGCGGTCCCTCGCTTTGATCTTAACTTTGGAACGACCACCGTTGCGCGACGGGAAACCTTGGCCGCGGGTCATGTAACGCGCATAACGGCCGGATCTTCGTTTACCGGCATGGAGCAGCTTCAGACCGGGACTACTCGCTCGCGTGATACGTTCCCTGCTTTTTCGCAGGATCGATGAGCGTCGGGTAGAACTGCACGAACGTGGAATCGACCGCGCCGCTTTTCTCGTGGCACTCGTAACAGTTGGCGGTCTTCGGGAATAATTTACCGGTGGTGACACCGCCTTGAAATCCATAGAAGGCCCAGCCACCGCGCGACTTGTCTTTCACGTGCGCTTCCACGGCCACCACGTTCGTCTGCACGCGGCCGTCTTTGTTGATGGAAACTTTGCTATCGGACCCGCGAATTTCCAGGATCAGCGCCGTCTTATCCGGCCAATTTCCGGTTTTCAAAAACTCCGCGTGGGCAGAGGGATTGACGAATACATTCTCAAAGCGGGGATTTGCCGCGTTGCCCGCATTCTCTCCGTAGGTCATGTTGATGCCCGAACTGAGAAAGACCCACTGGCGGTAATCCTTGGGCAGGTTCATGGAACCATCGGCGGTGTAATCGATAGGGGCGCCCGTTTGCCCGAGCAGAAGGCCGCAGGCGAGGAAGGGCGGCCCAAGCCGCTTAACAAAAGTGTTCTTCATAGTTTGAACAACGCCCTCAATCGTTTGGTCTGTACGCGGCTCACGGGAATCTCGGTCTGCTTCTTGTCGTCCATTTTTAACTGGAAGCTCGATTTGAACCACGGAACCACTTCCTTGATGCGGTTTACGTTCACCAGATACGACCGGTGGACGCGCCAGAACATATCGGGGTCGAGGTTGGACTGCAGTTCCTCGATGGTCCGGTAATTCGATTGCCCTTCGAGGTTCGCGGCCACCACGGTAATCAGACCGTCGTCGATGGTTGCGTAGACCACGTCTTGCGCGTCCACGATGAAGTTGCGCTGTGCGCTGCGGACCAGAAGCTTGCTCCGCTGGAGGCTCGATTTCTGCTGCACCGGAACCGGTGCCTCGGCCGGTTGCAGCTTGGCTTTTTCGGCGGCGATTTTACGGGCCCGCTCTACGGCGATCTCCAGGCGTTCTTTTTCGACGGGCTTCAGCAGGTAATCCAGCGCTTCCAGGCGGAAGGCCTCCACTGCGTATTGATCGTAGGCGGTCGCCATCACGAAGTGGGGCAAAGGAATGCTTTTTTCCCGCAAGCGGCGGATGACGCCCATGCCGTCGAGGCCGGGCATTTGGACGTCCATGAAAACGAGATCGGGCTCCAGGTCTTCAATCAGCTTGATGGCCTCCAGTCCGTTGGCGGCGGTGGCGATCACCTCAACATCTTCAAATTGTTTGAGTTGGTAGGACAGTTCGTCGGAGGCAAGCTTTTCGTCGTCAACCACAATGGCCGAAATCACCGTCGAGGTCGCGCGAGTAGGCATTCGATGTTAGTATAACGAATACGAGTATTTTCGCCGGTGATTCGCCAATAGACGGATTGCGGCGATATTCTGCGATGTTCCTGCCTCGCGCGAACCGCGTGTCACGAACCAGCTTGAAGGAGCACGAAGCCCTTGTCGGCAAAAGATAACGTCCAGATTGCGCCCGCTGAAGGAAGACTTGGCGTCCTGATTCCAGGCCTTGGCGCTGTATCCACCACGTTCATAGCAGGCGTGGAAGCGGTGAAACGCGGGCTTGGCCTGCCTATTGGTTCGTTGACGCAGCTGGCGACCATTCGCCTCGGCAAACGCACCGAAGGCCGCTCGCCGATGATTAAGGACTTTGTTCCGCTGGCGGGCCTTAATGACCTCGTCTTCGGAGGCTGGGATATTTACGAAGACACCGCCTACGAATCGGCCGTCAACGCAAAAGTTCTGGAACCGACGCTGCTCTCGCAGTTGAAGGAACCGCTTTCGGCGATTAAGCCGATGAAGGCCGTGTTCGATTCCGAATACGTCCGCCGCATCAACGGCCCCAACGTGAAGACGAAGGGCACGAAGATGGACAAGGCGCACGAACTGATCGCCGATATCGCCAACTTCAAGCAATCTACGGGCGCCAGCCGCCTGGTGATGATCTGGTGCGGCTCCACTGAAGTGTTCCATCGGCCTTCGGAAGTACACTCGACGATTGAGAAGTTTGAAGAAGGCCTGCGCAACAACGATCCGGAGATCGCTCCCAGCCAGATTTACGCCTACGCCGCGCTGAAGTCCGGTGTTCCGTACGCCAATGGCGCGCCGAACCTGACCACCGATACGCCGGCGCTGCTGGACCTTGCGCGAGACAACGGCGTTCCGCTCTGCGGCAAGGATTTCAAAACCGGCCAGACCTTCATGAAGACGCTGATCGCCCCGGGCCTGAAGGCTCGCATGCTGGGCATCAACGGGTGGTTTTCGACGAACATTCTGGGAAACCGCGACGGCGAAGTGCTGGAAGATCCGGGTTCGTTCAAGACCAAGGAAGAAACCAAGCTGAGCGTGCTGGATCAAATCCTGCAGCCGAAGCTTTATCCGGATCTCTACGAGAACCTCTATCACGCGGTTCGCATCAATTATTATCCGCCGCGTGGCGATGCAAAAGAAGGCTGGGACAACATCGACATCTTCGGTTGGCTCGGTTATCCGATGCAGATCAAGATTGACTTTTTGTGCCGCGACTCGATTCTGGCGGCTCCGCTGGTGCTGGATCTGGTGCTGTTTATGGATCTGGCGCAGCGCTGCGGCATGCGTGGAATTCAGGAGTGGTTGTCGTTCTACTTCAAAGCGCCCATGACGGCCCCGGGACTGTACCCCGAACACGACGTTTTCATCCAGTTGATGAAACTGAAGAACACGCTCCGCCATCTCCGTGGAGAAGATCTCATCACGCATCTGGGCTTGGAATATTACGACTAAGCCCGCGTTTATGGATTCACCGGTACAAGCATAGCCCCGCTTGCAAGAGCGGGGACAAAAGATCCCACAAATAGTGGGGCGAAGATTTTCACAACGGCCCGGCTCAATGAGGGATCGGGCCGCGCGGCGAAAGAGTGTTGGCCAGTTTTTCGCCGCAGTCACGAAGTGTCCATGAATTGTCTGGTTATCGGGGGAACCCAGTTCATCGGGCGGCAGTTGGTCGCCGACCTTTTAAAGGAAGGCCACGCCGTCACCATCCTTCACCGTCAGCCCAAGCACGGCCTTGGGCGCCGGGTGAAAAACATTGTCGCGGACCGAAACAACCCGGCGGCGATGAAAGCGGCTCTCGCTGGAAAAACTTTCGACGTCGTCTTCGACAATGTCTACGACTGGCAGCGCGGCACTACGTCCGCCCACGTCGAAGGCACCGTCCGCGCCCTTGCCGATAGCAGCCTGCAGCGGTACGTATTCATGTCGAGCGTCGCGGCTTACGGCGATGGACTAAATCACCACGAAGGTGACGCTCTGGCACCCGACGACGCGCCCGAGTTGTACGTCCGCAACAAAGCGATGAGCGAACGCGCTCTGTTCCGCTTGCATCAACGCATTGGATTGCCGGTGGTCACTCTGCGGCCGCCCTTTGTTTACGGGCCGAATAATCATCTTTATCGCGAAGCTTTTTTCTGGGACCGCCTCCGCTCCGGACGCTCCATTATTGTTCCGGGGGACGGGCGACGCCTGATGCAGTTCATCTACGTGAAAGATCTGGTGCGGGCGGCGCTCAAGGCCATGGTGGAGCCCACCGCCATTGGCCACGCCTTCAACATCGCCAATCCGCGGCCGGTTTCGCAAGCCGAGTTGGTGGATGCCATGGCCAAGACCTGCAAGAAGCCGGCAAAGGTAACCCGCATCATGCGCGACTACATCACGCGCGCCGGCGGCCATCCCATGGGGCCGAAGATGTACTTCGGCATTTACCTTGACGTGCCGCCCATCACGCAGGTCACCGCAAAAGCCCAACGCATGTTGAAGTTCAAGCCGATCTCCTTTGAAGAAGGCTTGAAGGAAACATACAAGTGGTACCTGAAGCATAGTGAATTTCCCGATCCCGATTACCGCTTCGAGGATTTCCTCCTGGCCAACGCGCCGGCCATCGCCAGCGCGAAGTAGCCTCTTCATTTTCTTATTTTTCGATTTGAGCGTTCCGAGGGCTGCCTGGTGTACAATCGCTTCCAATACAATTGGTGCGAAATTACGCGGCAATTGGCCTTGGAGGGTGGCGCGATGCTGATATTTCATCGTCCGGTCCGGAGATTTTTCACTTCGTTTCTGATCGTTGCAGGCGTGACGGCCTACTCGCCACTCTGTTCCGCGCAAGGACTCACCATAACGGAAACCCCTCTGCCGACCGCGAGCAGTACGCCCTCGCGTTTGATCGCGGGACCCGATGGGGCGTTGTGGTTCACTGAATTCACTGGAAATAAAATCGGCCGCATCACGACCAGCGGTACGATCACCGAGTTCAACGTGCCGACTCCCTCCAGCACGCCAACGGGAATTGCGTCAGGGCCCGACGGCGCATTATGGTTCAGCGAACAAACCGCAAACAAGATCGGCCGGCTAACCACTGCGGGAGTTTTCAGCGAATTTCCGCTTCCCGTGGCTGCCTCGACCCCGTTGCAGATCATCCCTGGTCCGGACGGCGCCATGTGGTTTACAGAGCAGGCTGGGAACAAAATTGGACGAATCAGCATGAGCGGAGCCATCACTGAATTCACCATTCCCACGACCGGTGGTAATCCGAATGGTCTAACCGTGGGTGTCGACGGAAATCTTTGGTTTACGGAGCAGGCTGCCAACAAGGTGGGACGTCTGACACTGTCCGGAACCTTCACCGAGTTTCCGTTGAATGCCTCCGCGTCACCCGTAACGATTGTCGCTGGCCCCGATGGCAACCTGTGGTTTGTGGAACGCGGCCCAGGCAAGATTGGGCGAATCACTACTTCGGGAACGATCACCGAGTTCACGATCCCCACACCATCTCTCCAACTGGGAGCCATTACGAACGGACCGGACGGCGCCTTGTGGATCGCCGACATCTCGGGAAACAAGATCCTCCGCATGACGATTGCGGGAGCCGTTACCGAATACGCGATTCCGACCGCAACATCCTCACCGAACGGGATCATTACGGGACCGGATGGGAATCTATGGTTCACGGAGTCGAGCGCCAACAACATCGGCAAGGGAGTAACGACGTTCGTCGGCGGGTCTCTGTTAGGCAACTTCGCGCACGTGGTGGGGGAAGGCGGTTGGAACACGCGGACCGTGCTCACCAACCTGGGCAGCTCAGTAGCCCAAACGCATGTCAAATTTTTCGGGGATAACGGCGGGGCATTGGCGATCCCGGCGCTGGCGTCGAACACCGGTGTTCCGACCGTGGCCTCCTGGCTGGACCCGACCGTTGCGCCCAACGCAGTGCTGCAGTTCGATAGCGCGGGGACAGGTGCCGTGCCGACGCTCAGCGGCAACGCGCAAATCTGGGGGGATGCGGGTGCGACTGGTTTCGGCATCTTCAGCTTTCCGGCCTTCAAATGGGATGCAGTAGTTCCGCTGGAGACGCGCAACGCGCCGAATTATACGCTGGCATTCGATAACACCGGCTTATTGGCAACGGGCGTCGCGGTCTCAAACATCGCGGACTCGGCGGCCGGGATAGTCGTTACGATTCGAGATGACACGGGAGCGCAGATCGCGACGGCAACGATTAATCTGCCTGCTCGTGGGCACACTTCGTTCATGCTGAAGGATCAATATGCGGCGACGTCCAACCGCCGCGGCACCGTGCAATTCCAGACTCCGAACGGGGGGCAAATCAGCGTGATCGGTCTTCGCGCCAACGGACCCGCGTTGACCACGCTGCCGGTTCTCGCCAACGTGGGAAGCGACGGGGGAGCTATCACGCACGTCACCTACAATGGCGGATTCACCAGCGTCTTCTTCCTGGTGAATACCGGTTCTGCCGCAGCATTGTTCAACCTGGCGTTCTTTGACGAGAGCGGCGCTCCTTTGAACGTGCCGCTCTTGCTGCCGCAAACAGGAAACAACACCACCACTTCCGCACTGACGAGGACTCTGTCGGCGGGCGCCATGATGGTGGTGGAAACCGTTGCGAATGATTCCGCTGCCAGTATCTCGGGTTCCGCACAATTAACCGCCAGCGGCAGCGTGAGTGGATTTGAGATTTTTCGTTGGACCACCTTTGGCCAGGAAGCATCGGTACCGCTGGAAACGCGCACGCCGGGCAGCTACTTCCTTGTCTTCGACAACACGAACGGACTTACTACGGGTGTCGCCCTGGCGAATGCCGCATCCAGCGGCGCCACCATTGCCGTCCGCACTTTCGACAAAAATGGAAGCCTGCTAAGAACGGACACGATCACGCTTCCCGCGCTTGGACACACGTCCTTTTTGCTGCCGGGCACGTTTCCGGCAACCGCGGATAAGGTTGGCACAGTGGAATTTGTGGTGCCCCAGGGCGGCAAGATCAACGCGATTGGCCTGCGCGCGAAAGCGGATGGAACGTTGACGACGATTCCCATCCTGGCGAAGGATAGCCTGGTGAAGTAGAAACCTGGGGTAGTGTTTACCGTTCAGCCCTCCGCAGAGGCCTTCAGCATGTCGACGCTTGCCTCGCGAAACAGGAGTTGTTCGCACACTCTTTGGCGAATTTCGGCGGCATGATCGAAAGCGGACGATCTTCGCTCCGCGCACTGGCGAGACACACAGCGCATTAACTCGCGCATGGCTGCGGCCAGGGTGCGATCGTCGTCACTTTCGTAGCTCTGCGCAAGCCAACCTTGGCGCAGCGGTTCGCAGATGGCGAAGCTTTCGCCCGCGCTCTGGAAGCGCAGCATCACGCGTGTCCCGGCGCGGAAGTGTGCGTTTTCCAGATCCACACTGACGCCGCCCGCACGGGCTGTGAAACCGGCGCGCTCACGCGAACGTTCCTCCCACTCCAAGCCGCCATTGGCGCGGTTGGTCTCCTGGAGCAGATATTGCACCACGTAAAGATCGGAAACCGGCATGTTGCCTCCTGTGGATGGATCGAATCACAGGGACATCGAAGGCCCTTGGCGAGAGCGACGGACAAGGTGCTCCTAATTGCTACCGTACGGCGGAAGGGCAAAAACGTCCAATTGAAAAAATTGATGGGGTGCTAAGCGAGTGAGACCTGGAGCGTGATCCGTCGGCGTGCTTAGCGACCTTATCCTTCCAAGTTTGTGTTCAAAGCGGTTTTTTACCGCTCCCTTCAGTCGCGGCTCTGTTCAGCGGCCTTTCAACGATTTAACGTAGCCGCGACCACAGGGAGCGGACGTGTACTCGAGTTTTCACACAGTCTCTTCCGCTGCGTGTGGGGAGGCAGACGGCGAAGAACACCGTTATTGACATCCAGAATCGTTCAATCGTATGATTCAAACATACGTATGATTCCAGCGCCCGTTGGAAATCTCTCGACAACTAAAAACCGCATACTCGACGCGGCTGAAAAGCTCTTTGGGGACAAGGGGTTCGAGGCCACTTCCCTGCGGGATATCACGGCTGAGGCGCATGTGAACCTGGCGGCGGTGAACTACCATTTCCAATCCAAGGAGAGCTTGATCGACTCGGTCATTTTGCGACGGATGGCGCCGCTGACGCAGCGGCGGTTGGAAATGCTGGATGCAGCGGGGCCGAATCCGACGCTGGAACAGGTAATTGAGGCATTTATTTCTCCGCTGCTGGAGGCCCCTCAATTGCACTCGCTGAACCTGATCGGGAGGGTGTTTGCGAACCGGGAGCAGTTCTTCGTGCGGGTGTTTCCGACGCAGGTTCTTCCGGTGGTGCGGCGCTTTGGGGAGGCGTTGGCGGCCGTGGCCCCACACCTTGCGCCCGAGGAACGTTTCTGGCGGATGCATTTCATGGTGGGAACGATGAGCCATCTTCTGGCAATGTGGGGCGTTTTACCGATGATGAGCGGTGGGTTGGTGCAGGAAATTGATCCGAATGCGTTGATTCCCCGGCTGGTGAATTTCCTTGCCGCGGGATTCCGGGCGGCGGAAACCAATATGGAAAATCTTTTGAAAACTTCGGAGGCAAAGTAGCATGCGAAGTTCCGCAGTTTGTTTGGCGCTGTTGTTCGCCGGGTCGGCCTCGGCGCAGACGCCGCTGCCGCTCAGTTTGAAGCGAGCGGTGGAAATTGCGCTGGCTCCGGACGGCAACACGCGCGTCGCGCTGGCGCAGGAATCGATCGCGCAGGCGGAGGACCGCGTGAAACAATCGCGTGCGGCGTTTTTGCCGAACCTGGATGCGACCATCACGGACCGCAGGTTGACCAACAATCTGAAGGCCTTCGGCTTTAGCTTTGCGTTACCTGGATTCTCAATACCGTCGATGGTGGGTCCCTTCTCCGTGTTTGACGCGCGCGCCACGGCGCAGCAGTCCGTTCTGAACTTCAGCGACATCCACAAATACCAGGCATCGAAAGTTAGCCTCCAGGCCGTAAAGACCGAAAACGACGCGACGAAGAATCAAGTGAGCGACGAGATTGCGCGCAACTACCTGGCCTGCTTGCGAGCGGATGCCAATCGCAATACGGCTGGGGCGAACGTGGATTTATCGCAGGCGCTGCTGGATCTGGCAAAGCGCCAGCAATCCGCCGGAACGGGAACCGGCATTGAGGTCACACGCGCCGATGTGCAATTGGCAAATGACCGCCAACGTTTAGCTCGCGCTGAAAACGATCGCGCCCGAGCGATTCTCCAGTTGATGAAGGCCATGGGGCTTTCGATGAGCACTGCGGTGGAGTTGACCGGAAAGCTTGCATTTCAGACGGTAGACACGGCAACTGCCGAGGCGCTTCTCGATCAGGCTCGTAAGGCGCGTCCGGATTTAAAGACGCAGCAGCAGCGCGAAGAAGTGGCCAAGTTAAATTTCAGCGCGGTGAAATCGGAACGCTTGCCGACGTTGGGCGCGTCAGCCGATTACGGGGCGATTGGTTCGGCTCCGTACAATTCGAACGGCACCTACACAATGGGCGTCTCCGTGCGCATCCCCGTTTTCGATGGCGGCAGGCGCGACGGGCGGCGGCAGGAAACGTTTTCGCAATACAAGCAGGAGCAGATCCGCAGTAAAGATCTAGGCCAACAGATTGAGTTGCAGGTGCGGCAGGCGTTGGAGAATCTGCGATCGGCAACGGCGGAGGTGGACGCCTCACGCGATGGAGAGAAGCTGGCGGAAAGCGAATTGGCGCAAGCGAGGCGCAGGTACGAAGCGGGCGTGGCGACGTCGGTGGAAGTGATCGACGCGCAGACGCGGCTGCAACGCGCTCGCGATAACAATGTGCTGGCGCTGTATGACTACAACCTGGCTCGCCTGGATCTGGCGACCGCAACGGGAAACATCGGAGAGTACGTCAACCAATGAAAAAAAGATTATCTATCCTCGCGATTGTGGCCATCGGTGTGGCCGTTTATTTATGGCGCAGCGGTACGTTCCGCCCGCCCAGCAATCAGATTGACGTTTCCGGAAATCTGGAGCTGACGCTGGTGGATCTCTCCTTCAAGACCGCCGGCAGGATGACAGAGTTGACGGTGCGCGAGGGCGACACGGTGAAGAAAGGCGACATCATCGCCCGGATCGATGCGGTGCAACTGGAGCGCCAAAAAGATCGCGATGCCGCGGCGGTGCTCACTGCGCAATCGAACTACGAACAGTTGACCACATCGATTGCCTATCAGCGCGCGACGATCGATAGCGATATCGCAGTCCGCCAGGCCGAATTGAGTCAGGTGCAATCGCATCTGGAAGAACTGTCGGCGGGCAGCCGTACGCAGGAAATCCAACAGGCGGAATCGGCGGTGAAAGAGGCGAGGGCGCAACTGGACTCGGCGAAGCTCGATTGGGATCGCGCGCAAACGCTTTACAAGAACACGGACATTTCTACGTCGCAATTCGATCAGGCGCGTACAAAGTTCTCCACCACGACGGCGATCTGGGAACAAGCGGAGCAGCGGCTGGGCCTGGTGAAAGAGGGCCCGCGAAAAGAAGAAATCGCGTCGGCGCGCGCGGCGGTAGCTCGGGCACAGGCGGCGATCAAACTGGCGGAGGCCAACCGGATCGAACTGCAACGGAAAGAGCAGGAGCTGGGCGCGCGCAAAGCGGAGGTGGAGCGCACCAAAGCACAAGTGGGGATCACGGGCGCGCAATTAACGGATACGGTGATTGTCGCGCCGATAGACGGCGTTGTGCTGGTGAAATCGGCAGAAGCGGGCGAGGTTGTTGCGGCCGGCACCACGATCGTCACCATTGGCGATGTGGGGCATCCGTGGCTGCGAGCTTACATTTCGGAAACCGATCTGGGCCGCGTGAAGTTGGGCCAGAAGGTGAAGCTGAGCACCGATTCGTACAAAGACAAGTCGTATGACGGCACGGTTTCCTTCATCGCATCAGAAGCGGAGTTCACGCCCAAACAGATTCAGACCAAAGAGGAGCGCGTGAAGATGGTGTACCGCGTGAAGGTGGACGTCGACAACGCGAGCCGCGACCTGAAGAACAACATGCCGGTGGACGCAGTGATTGGATTATAGGCACAACGACTGGGCTCCAGATAGCAGGTAATTTGTGGCGAACAGCATTATCCAAGCCGAGAACCTCACGCGCAAGTTTGGCGCGTTGACGGCCGTGGATCATTTGAATCTCGAGGTGGCGCCTGGCGAGATCTTCGGGTTGGTTGGCCCCGATGGTGCGGGCAAAACCACCACGATGCGCCTGCTTTGCGGACTGATGAATGCCACGGAAGGGCGCGCTATTGTCGCAGGGCATGATGTTTCGCAAAACGTGGACGCCGTGAAGGATCAAATCGGCTACATGGCGCAGCGATTCGGCCTGTACACAGACCTGACTGTTGGCGAGAACATGGCGTTTTATGCAGACCTGTTCGGCATCATCGGCCAGGAGCGCAAGGAACTCAGTACGCGGCTGATGCGGATGACGCGCATGGCTCCGTTCGAAAATCGCCCGGCGGGAAAACTGTCCGGCGGCATGAAGCAGAAGCTCGCGTTGATGTGTACACTGCTCCACAAGCCGCGCGTGCTTTTTTTGGATGAACCCACGAACGGCGTTGATCCTGTTTCGCGCCGTGACTTTTGGGCGATTCTCTACACGCTGGTGCGGGACGGGCTCACGGTCTTCGTCACGACGGCATATCTCGATGAGGCGGAGCGCGCCAATCGAGTGGGCTTCATGCACGAAGGCAAGCTGATTCAGTGCGACACACCGGTGGCCTTGAAGAAGAATCTGCCCGAGGAATGTTATCGAGTGGTGGCGCTGGACAAGCGGGCCGCGCGCGAGGCGCTCGAAAAACAACCCGGCGTACTGACCGCACAACCGACGGGCCAAGACATACACCTTTTTCTCGATCCTAAGATTACGTCTCCGGAGAAGCTGCAGTCGGCGGTACGGTTCGGATTCCTGCGCATTCAGCCGTCGCTTGAAGACGTGTTCATTGCGCTGATGCGCAAGCAGGAGGTGGCTCGTGCGGCCTAAAGCGAACGGGCCAGCCGTGGTTCTGAAGGATCTGGTGAAGCGATTCGGCGATTTCACGGCCGTGGATCATGTGAGTCTGGAAGTGGCGCAGGGGGAGATCTTCGGTTTCCTGGGACCAAACGGCGCGGGCAAATCCACGACGATTCGCATTCTGTGCGGCCTACTCGCACCGACGTCCGGCGTCGCGATGGTCGGCGGCTATGATGTGGCCACGCATCCGGAAGAGATCCGCGCCAGCATTGGCTACATGTCGCAAAAGTTTTCGCTTTATGACGATTTGACGGTGCGCGAGAACATCGACTTCTTCGGCAATGTGTATGGTGTTTCGAAGGAAGCCTTCCCTGCCCGTCTGGAATTTGTGCTGAAGATGGCGGGCTTGGAAGACAAGCTGGATACGAAGACCGCGTTGCTCTCCGGCGGATGGAAACAGCGGCTGGCGCTGGGTTGCGCGATTTTGCACGAGCCGCCGATTCTATTTCTGGATGAACCGACCAGCGGTGTCGATCCCGTGGCACGGCGCAATTTCTGGGATTTAATTTACCAGCTTTCCGAGACGGGACACACGATTTTCGTGACCACGCACTATATGGATGAAGCCGAGTACTGTCATCGCATCGCATTGATGTACGCCGGAAAGACGATCGCCCTGGGATCGCCGCATGATTTGAAGCAGTCGATCAGCGGATACCATCTGCTGAACCTGGAATCGTCAGATTTATTGGAGAGTTTAACGCTGTTGATGGGACGACCCGGGATTCGCGACGTCGCCGTGTTTGGCGGAGGGCTGCATCTTACCGTGGATGACGCGGAACCGGCGATGGCTGAAATTCGCCGTGTGTTGGATGGCGCGGGCATTCAGATCCACGCGCTCGACATGATTTTGCCGTCAATGGAAGACGTTTTCGTCAGCTTGATCGAAAAAGAGGAAAGCGCACTGGCGCAAAAGTAGCCTATGAACTTCCGCCGCCTTCGCGCTATTGCCCGCAAAGAAATCCTGCATATCATCCGGGACCCGCGCAGCCTTACGTCCGCCATTGCATCTCCATTGATCATGCTGACGATCTTTGGCTACGCGCTGAGTCTGGATGTGGACCGCATTCCCACCATCGTCTACGATCAGAGCCGGACGCCGCAGAGCCGCGATCTGATCGACCATTTTAGAGGGTCGCGTTATTTCGAAGTTGTGGAGAACGCACAAGGATACCGGCCTATCGAGCAAGCGATGGACGCGCGCAAGGCACTGGTTGCCATTGTGATTCCGCCAGACTATGCGAGAGAACTGCAATCGGGCGGCGCCGCCGATGTGCAACTTCTGCTGGACGGCAGCGATTCCAACACCGCTTCCATCGCTAAAGCTTACGCGGATGCGGTTGTCCAGCAGTACGGGGCGCAGGTTCGCCTGGCAGCGCAGACGCAACGGGCGGGCAAGGTTCCGAGCGCGGGGGTGACCGTAGATGCGCGCGTTTGGTACAACCCCGACATGCTCTCACGAAACTTCATTGTGCCTGGGCTGATCGCCGTGATCATGATGATCATCACGGGCAACCTCAGTTCGCTCACGATCGCGCGCGAGTGGGAGAACGGAACGATGGAGCAGCTGCTCTCGACACCGGTTCGTCCTACGGAACTCGCGCTGGGGAAACTGAGCGCCTACTTTCTGGTCGGCTTGATCGATACGGTGATTTGCCTGCTGATGGGTGCATTCGTTTTTCACGTTCCCTTTAAGGGCAGCCTGCTGCTTCTCATGGTTTCTAGCTTCATCTTCCTGTTCGGCGCACTCTCAACCGGCATTCTCATTTCCGCGAGCACACGCACACAACTGGTGGCGTATCAATTGGGCGTGATGACTTCGTTCCTGCCGGGCTTCCTGCTTTCGGGCTTTATTTACTCGATTAGCAGCATGCCTGTGATCATCCAGACAGTGAGCTTGTTTGTTTCGGCACGTTACTACATCAACATCATCAAGGGCGTGTTTCTCAAAGGCACGGGGCTGGAGTTGCTGTGGAGCGATCTGCTCCTGCTATGCGGTTACGGTGCATTGATGTTCTTTTTTGCGGCGCGGAAGCTGCGGCAGAAGGTGGCCTAAGATGCGGCAAAGACTTCGTGCCATTATCCGAAAAGAGTTCATTCAAGCGCTGCGCGATCCTCGCATGCGCGGGATGCTGGTGGTGCCGCCGCTGTTACAACTTTTGATCTTCGGCTATGCGGTGAACCTTGACGTCGACAACGCAAAGATTGCGTGGATGGACCAAGACCACACGCCGCAAAGCCGAGATTTGTACCAGCAGTTCGCCGGCTCCGGGCATTTTGTGATCGCCGCCGCACCAACCACCGAGGCGGAGATGCAGAGGACGTTGGACGTAGGACAAGTGGATGGCGTCATCCGCGTACTGCCTGGCTTCGGCAGAGACGTGCAGCGCGGGCGCGCGACCAGTGTGCAGGTACTTCTTGATGGAACAAATTCCAACACGGCATCGCTGGTGTCCGGATTCGCAAGCCAGACCGTGGCCCGGTATTCACAGAGTATTTCGGGTGATCAACAGCGCTCGCGCCTGATCACAGGCACTCTTGCGTCGGGCGGGCCGGTCTCCGTGCATATCCCGCAGGTGAATTCGCAATCGCGCGTCTGGTACAACCCGGATTTGAAGAGCCGCAATTACTTCATCCCTGGCGTGGTGGTGAACATCATCACGCTGGTGACGCTTTCGCTGACGGCGATGGGGATTGTGCGCGAGAAAGAGATCGGCACCATGGAGCAATTGATGGTGACGCCGATCCGCGCGGTGGAGTTGATTCTGGGGAAAACACTTCCGTTTGTCGTGGTGGGCTATTGGGATTTGGTACTGGTGACAACGGCGGCGCTTTTGATTTTTCACGTGCCGTTCAACGGAAGCTTCCTGTTGCTCCTCTTCGCCGCGTTCGTATTTCTACTGACGACGCTGGGCGCTGGGCTCTTCATCTCCACCATCTCGAAAACACAACAACAGGCGATGATGGCCACCAGCATCTTCTTCCAACCGTTCTTCTTGCTGAGCGGCTTCACGTTCCCGATCCGCAACATGCCGCAGGTGATGCAGTGGTTGACGCTGGTGAACCCGGTGCGCTACTTCATGGAGATTGTCCGCGGTGTTTTTCTGCAGGGCGCAGGGTTCTCAACGCTATGGCCGCAGATTGTGATCTTGGCCGTGATCGGAGTGACCGTGCTGACGATGAGCGTGCAGCGGTTTCACAAGCAGTTGGAATAGATCATGGCAATTTGACTCCAGCCGCCCCCTCTCTGCTATACTCTAACTTCATGTTCGCCCGTCACCATCACGGACACCACCATCATCACGGCCATTCCGCGCCGCGACGGGCTCACGCATAAGCAACCACCGATTTCCTGCATTCTCCAGAGCCCGCCGGTGATCCTGGCGGGTTTTTTATTGGTACGTAGACATTCCGAGTGTGAACTGAGAACAAAATGGCAGACTCCAAAATTACGCAACTAGACTTCAAGAAACTCGACGGCCTGATTCCGGCGGTGATTCAGGATCATGAGACCGGTCGAGTCCTGATGGTGGGCTTCATGAACGACGTCTCTTTCCAGATGACGGTGGACACGGGCTTCGCCACCTTCTATAGCCGCTCGCGCAACAAGCTGTGGCTGAAGGGCGAAAGCTCCGGCCACCGCCTGGTGGTGAAGGAAATTTCCACTGACTGCGATATGGACACCGTCCTGATCAAAGTGGAAGCCCAGGGGCCCGGCGTCTGCCACGAAGGCTACCAGAGCTGCTTCTTCCGCCGCCTGGAAAATGGCGAATGGAAAGAAAGCGAACCGAAGACGTACGATCCGAACGCGGTTTACGGAAACTAAGGAAACGACGATGAAATTGAAACTAGGAATTCCGAAGGGCAGCCTGGAAAACGCGACGGTCGACCTCTTCCGCCGCGCGGGCTTTCAAATTACGATCAGCAGCCGGTCTTACTTCCCGGCAATTGACGATCCCGAAATCGAATGCATGTTGATCCGCGCACAGGAAATGGCGCGTTACGTGGAAGACGGTATCCTCGACGCCGGCCTCACCGGCCGCGATTGGGTGGAAGAGAACAACGCGACGGTGGAAACCGTTGCCGACCTCGTGTACTCGAAGCAGAGTTTCGGCAAAGTGCGCTGGGTGCTGGCGGTGCCGGAGTCTTCGTCGATCCAGTCGGTGAAAGATCTGGAAGGCAAGATTGTGGCTACCGAGTTGGTGAAGGCCACCGAGCGTTACCTGGAACGCAATGGCGTGAAGGCGCGCGTGGAGTTCAGCTGGGGCGCGACGGAAGTGAAGCCGCCAACGCTGGCGGATGCGATCGTTGAAGTAACGGAGACAGGCTCGTCTCTGCGCGCCAACAAGCTCCGCATTGTGGAAACGTTAATGGAATCGAACACACAGTTGATCGCTAATACAAAAGCGTGGAACGATCCGGAAAAGCGCAAGAAGCTGGAAGACATGAAGATGCTGTTGCAGGGCGCCATTAACGCGCTCGGCAAGGTGGGCCTGATGCTTAACGTCGAGAAAGGGAATCTCGATAAGGTTCTCGGCGTTCTGCCTGCGCTGAAGCGCCCGACGATTTCGACGCTGAGCGAAGACGGGTGGCTGGCGGTGAACACGATTCTCGATGAATCCACCGTGCGCACCATCATCCCCCGGTTAAAGGAAGCGGGCGCGCAAGGCATCGTTGAGTATCCGCTGAACAAAATCATCATGTAGTGAAGCAGTGTGGACAGAAAGCTCAGTCCACTGATAAGCAAGAACGCAGTCAAAGTCTGAGGCTGGGGACAGCGCCGGCTGTCCCCATTTCGAAATCAATGATCAAGATCCTCACCGCCCAGGAAGCTCCTTCTCTCATCCAGCGCAAGGCCGTGCGATTGGAGGAGGCCGAGCGCATTGTCGCTCCAATTCTTGCCGATATTCGCAACCGCGGCGACGTGGCGCTGCTGGAGTATGCGCGCAAGTTCGATGGCTTCACAGGCGATAGCGTACGCATTCCGGTGAGCGGTTCGCTGAATCCCGAGTTTCAAAAAGCCGTAGAGATTGCCGCGAACAATATTCACGATTATGCAACGGCGCAGTTGCCCAAGGAATGGTTCATCGATTATCCCGATGGCCGCCGCCTGGGACAGATCGTACGTCCATTGGACGCGATGGGCGCTTACGTTCCGGCCGGCCGATATCCCCTGCCCTCAACGCTATTGATGACGGTGGTTCCGGCACAAGCAGCCGGGGTCACGACAACTTGTGTTGCCTGTCCCAATCCGAGTCCCGAAATCATGGGCATCGCGCAGTGGTTGGGTGTGACACATTTCTTTCGAATGGGAGGCGCGCAGGCGATTGCGGCGATGGCGTACGGCACGGAGACGGTGCCGAAGGTAGATCGCATTGTAGGCCCCGGCAACATTTATGTGGCGGCGGCAAAGAAGCTGATCGCGGGCGAAACCGGCATTGACTTTGTCGCGGGACCGACGGAGATCGTCGTGATTGCGGCCGATGGCAACCCACGCTGGATCGCAGCGGACTTGCTGGCGCAAGCAGAACATGACGTGGACGCCTCGGCGATTTTGTTGACCACATCGCGGAAGCTGGCGGAAGAAGTTGCACTGGAAGTGGAGAAGCAACTCGCGGTGCTGCCTACTGCCGGAGTCGCGCGGCCGTCGATCGATACGAATGGCGCGATCGTGATTACCGAATCGCTGGATCAAGCCGTGGAGTTGAGCAATGCGCTGGCACCGGAGCACTTGGCGTTGCACGATGGCTCATTGCTTTCGAAGATTCGTCACGCAGGTGCGGTGTTTGTGGGAGCGCAGAGTCCGGAATCGGCGGGCGATTACGCGTCGGGACCCAATCACGTGTTGCCCACATCGGGCGCGGCCCGCCAACGCGGCGGCTTGTCGGCGGCTGATTTCGTGAAAGTGATCGCGGTGCAGGAATTGACGCTGGAAGGGCTGAAGAAGTTGACTCCGGCCATCGCCGCTTTGGCACGCGCCGAAGGATTGGAAGCGCACGCGCGCTCGGCGGAGGTTCGCAGTGAGTAAGGCGCTGACGCCGCGGCCCGCGGTGCAGAAGATGGCTCCCTATCATCCGCCCACCGGTGGGCGGGCGGGCAAGCTGCGTTTGGATTTCAACGAGAATACGGTCGGTTGCTCGCCGAAGGTCATTGAGTTCCTCAAGGAAAAGCTGACGGCGGATTCGCTGACGGTTTATCCGGAATACGTGGACGCAATGCGGGAGTTGGGCGACTTCTTCGGCGTGACGCCGGAAGAGTTGCTGATGACGAATGGCACCGACGAGGCGATTCAGGTGTTGATCAACACCTATATCGACGACAACGACGAAGTTCTGCTGCTGCGGCCGTCGTATGCGATGTACCGGTTTTACGTGGAGGTAGCGGGCGGCTCCGTTCGCGAACTCGAATATCGCGAGGAAGATCTATCGTTTCCGCTGGAAGAACTGCTGGCTGCGATTCGTCCGGAGACGAAGGCGATTTTGATTGCGAATCCGAACAATCCGACGGGAACGACGATTGAACTCGACGCAATCCGCAAGATTCTCGAAGCTGCGCCGCACACTGCCGTTTTGATCGACGAAGCGTATTACGAGTTTTGCGGAATCACGGCTCTACCGTGGATTCGGCAGTATCCGAATCTGTTTGTCAGCCGCACGTTTTCGAAAACGTATGGCATGGCTGCGATGCGCTGCGGGTGCCTGTTTTCCGCCGCAGACAATGTTCAGTGGATGCACAAGGCACAATCGCCTTACAGCGTGAACATGCTGGCGGCGCTGGCGGCCCGTGCTGCAGTGAAGGATCGCGACTTCATCGCGAACTACGTGAATGAAGTATTGGCCGCTCGCGACATGGGCTTTGCTGGATTGGCTAAGCTCGGCATCCGGACGTATCCCAGCCGAGCGAACTTCATCCTGTTTTATGCGGGCGACCGCGCGATCCCGATCCGCGATGCACTGCGCGAGAAGGGCGTGCTGATTCGCGATCGCAGCTACGAGATTCCGGGTTGTGTACGCGTGACGATTGGAACGCGCCAACAGATGGAGCGATTCCTTACAGAGTTGGAGAGTTTGTGGACGGCGTAATTGTTTTCGATATGGACGGCGTGCTCGCCGAGGTGACGGAATCGTACCGCGAATCGATTGTCCAAACCGTGAAGTTTTTCACTGGTGAAACTATTGAGCGCGACGTGATTCAGGATTACAAGAATCGCGGCGGATGGAACAACGACTGGGCGCTCTCGCAAAAGATCGCGGCGGACCTGGGAGTGAACATCGATTACGACACCGTGGTCACGCAATTTAATATCTTCTTCCTTGGCCCGGATGGTGACGGCCAAGGCCTGATTCTTCGTGAAAATTGGTTTCCGAAGCCTGGTTTTCTGGAACGCCTGGGTAAACGCTTTGAGCTTTCGATCTACTCCGGCCGCGTACGATATGAAGCCGATCTGACGCTGCGGCGTTTCGCTCCGGATGTTCCATTTGATCCGACGCTCTACGCCGATGAGATTTCCGTGGGCAAGCCTGCTCCCGATGGTCTGCTCGAAATCATGCGGCGCCGCCCGGGGGGAAAGTTTTGGTACATCGGCGATACCGTGGACGATGCCCGTTGCGCAAAGGCGGCGAACGTGCCGTTCATTGGCGTCGCGACGCACGCGCATAAGAAGCGCGATGAACTCGTCTCGTTGTTTCAGCAGGAAAACGCCATCGGCATCGTCGAAAACGTGAACGAAATTGAGGGGGTGCTGTGCCCGCAAAAGTAAAGAACACCGCGGCGAAGCTCCGCAAGGCCACCATTGAGCGCATCACCAAAGAAACGCAAATTCGCGGGAGCCTGGTTTTGGATGGTCAAGGCACTTACGAAATCTCGACCGGTATTCGTTTCTTCGATCACATGCTGGAGCTGTTCGCCAAACACGGCGGCTTCGATCTGAAGCTGAAGGCAACGGGCGACCTGGATGTGGACCAGCACCACACCGTGGAAGATGTCGGCATTGCCCTTGGTCAATTGTTTGCGAAGGCGCTTGGCGATCGCAAGGGCATTAACCGCGCGGGCTATTTTGTTCTGCCCATGGATGAGACGCTGGCGGTGGTGGCGGTGGACCTGGGCGGGCGTCCGGCGCTTGTGTACAAAGATCTGGTGAAGGTGGTTCTGGTGGGCGATCTGCAGACCGAACTGGTTCACGATTTCTTCGATGGATTCGTCAACAACGCAGGCGCGAATCTGCACGTGAAGGTTTTGTACGGGCGCTCGAATCACCACAAGATTGAGGCGATTCTCAAATGCTTCGCGCGCGCGATGCGCTATGCGTGCTCCATCGATGAACGGTTGAAGGATCAGCTCCCTTCCACCAAGGGACTTTTATGAGAATAAAAGGGGACAGCCACCAATTTCGCGACAACTGGTTCAGAGCGGTGAATTGTCGCGGCGAAATCAGTGTCAGTCGCCTTTTTCCCCATTGTTCCGCTATTTTTCCGCGAGGATATTACCGTGATCTCCATTCTTGACTACGGTGCCGGCAATCTTCGTTCCGTCGAGAATACTCTCGGCGCGATTGGTGCGGAGTACGAACTGATCCGCACGGCCGAGCAACTGCGAACGGCGACGAAGGTGATTCTTCCGGGCGTGGGACACTTCGGCCAGATGATGCGCGCGCTCGATTCGATGAATGTGCGCACGGCGCTGCTGGACACCATGCGCGCCGGAGTTCCCTTCCTCGGCATCTGCCTTGGGTTGCAAGCGCTGTTCACTGCGAGCGAAGAAGCTCCCGATGTGAAGGGTTTCGGCCTTTTCGACGGCACGGTAAAGCGTTTTCAAGGCGATATGCGCATTCCACACATGGGATGGAATGAAGTGGACCCTGTGCAGCGCGCTCGATCTGGAAATGGCTCGCGCCTGTTACAAGGCATCGAGAAGCCGCCGTATCTTTATTTCGCCAACAGCTACTACTGTCCGGTGATTCCCGCGACCACGGGTATCTGCCACTACGGCGTCAACTTCACCGCGATCCTGGAGCACGACAACATTTGCGGCGTGCAGTTTCATCCCGAGAAATCGGGCGATCTTGGCTTGAAGATTGTGCGGAACTTCGTGGAAGGGGTGGCGTAATGCTCGCGAAACGAATCATTCCCTGTTTGGATGTAACCGGGGGCCGCGTTGTGAAAGGCATCAACTTCGTCAATCTGCGGGATGCGGGCGATCCGGTAGAGCTGGCCGCGCGCTATAACGAGCAAGGCGCGGACGAACTTGTGTTCCTCGATATCACCGCTTCCAGCGATGAGCGCGACACCATGGTGGACGTTGTTGCGCGCACGGCACGTGAGGTTTTCATTCCGCTCACGGTCGGCGGAGGCATCCGCTCTGTCGACGACGCGCGGAAGATTCTGCACGCGGGCGCGGATAAGGTGAGCATCAATACGGCGGCGGTTCGCCGTCCGGAGTTGATCACGGAGTTGAGCGAAGAGTTCGGCGCGCAGGCGGTTGTCCTCGCCATCGATGCTCGCCGCCGCCGCACGAGTGACGATGAAGGTCCCGCGTGGAACGTTTACACCAAGGGCGGCCGGCATGACGAAGGTATCGACGTGGTGGAGTGGGCCGAGCAGGGTGAGAAGATGGGCGCGGGCGAAATTTTGCTGACGTCGATGGACACTGACGGCGTCCAAACCGGTTTCGATTGCGGACTCACTCGCGCGGTGCACGAAGCAACGCGCATTCCCGTGATTGCGTCCGGCGGCGCGGGGCGTCCCGAAGATTTCGTGCAAGTTCTCGAAGAAGCCGGAGCTGACGCCGCACTTGCCGCTTCCATTTTTCATTACGGCACTTACACGGTGAACGATTTGAAGATGTTCCTGGCGCATCACCGCGTGCCGGTGCGCCCTGAAGTTCGACTGTAATTAGAGTTCGTCTCTGACGAGGTTCGTGTGATTCTTCCCTGCATCGATTTGATGGACGGCAAAGTGGTTCAGCTGGTCCAAGGCCGTGATAAGGCGCTCGAAGGCGACGCGCCGCTCGAAATGCTGAGAAAATTCTCGGCGTTTCCAGAAATTCAAGTGATCGATCTGGACGCCGCGATGGGCAAGGGCGAGAACAGCGCGCTTGTGGAACTGCTCACCGGAAAGGCGCGCTGCCGCGTCGGTGGCGGAGTCCGCACGCCCCAGCGCGCGAAGCGGCTGATCGAACAGGGAGCCTACAAGGTGATCGTGGGCACCGCCGCGTTCACTCCTGTGATGAACGATATCGCAGCGGCTGTGGGTCCGGAAAAGATTCTGATCGCGCTAGATTCGAAGGGCGGTAAGATCGTGGTGAAAGGCTGGCAGGAAGCGACGGATCTCACTGCCGAAGATGTGATTCGACAGCTAGAACCTCTGTGCGGCGGCTTCCTTTGCACCTATGTCGATAAAGAAGGCATGATGCAAGGCACTGATCTCGATTGGTTCCGCCGCCTGCGCGCGGCAACGAATCACGACATCACAGCCGCAGGCGGCATCACCACAATCGAAGAGATCAAAGCGCTGACAGCCA
Organism: Bryobacteraceae bacterium; assembly: GCA_040081855.1. GTDB lineage: Bacteria > Acidobacteriota > Terriglobia > Bryobacterales > Bryobacteraceae > Palsa-187. The sequence continues at coordinate 28,752 of JBEBFS010000042.1, forward strand.
TGCGCGTGGATGCGGCGCTAGGGATGGCAATCTACACGGGTCGTTTGGATTTGGCGGAACTGGCGAAGCTACAGTAGCGGCCTAGCCGTGCCCCAAATACATCAGCCAGCTTAAGCCAAAGATGGCGAGCACGAAGTAGGCGAACGTTTGCACTGCGTGCCGGATGCGCTCGCGGTCCGTTTTCTTTGTGATCACGCCGAGCACAACCGACGTAAATAGTGCGAACAGCAGCGACGCTTCAAAGTGCGACAGGTTCATTTTCGGCATGCTAGTCTTTCTTCCCCGTCGCGATTTCGAAGGCATCCACGATGGCGAGCAGGTTTAGCAAACCCGCGGCCACCAGGAACTTCGTTCCGTAGTCGTGAACATGGCCGGCCTGATCGGGCTGGCTGTAGCCGAAGGCAACGGCAAGGAAGTAAGGCACTCCGGAAAGAACATCCCCGACAAAGCCGCCGTAGTAGATGACGGTGGTCAGCAGGTCGCCGCGCTCGGGCGTAAAGAGCGCGCCCCGCATCATCAATCCCAGCAGGAACATCAGGGCAACCGAGATCATCAGGAAAACGCCGCGTTCGCGCCGCTTCAACAGGAAGTGTCCGCCCCCTGGAATCAGCCAAGCCAATAAAACGGCCGGGGCCCAATTGCCCACGGACGCCGAAGAATTCGTATTTTCCGCCACGGGTTCATTTTATCGCATCATGAAAGGGATGCAGATTGCGACGAATCTTCCGCGCGAAGTGGCGCAGAGCCTGGCGCACGCGGAGTTCTGGATTCCCCGCTTCGTCCGAGTGGCTGTGATCCTCACGGGAGCTTGGCTTGCGACCGCGATTGCACGGCGGCTGCTGGCAAGAATGCGCTCTTACGCAACCCGCGCGATCGACCGGCATCACGATATTAGCGCCGAGGATCTGGAGAAGCGCGCCACTACGGTCGCCTCGGGGCTCACAAAGATTATTGGCACAGTGGTTTGGCTGGTGGCCATCGTCATGGCGTTGAATGAACTGACGTTCAATGTGGAGCCGCTCTTAGCCGGACTCGGCGTGGCTGGCTTGGCGCTCGGTTTGGGCGCACAGGCGTTGATTAAGGATTGGATTGGCGGCGTGCTAATTCTGGTGGAAGACCAGATCCGCATCGGCGATTCGGTTATCATCAACGGAATCAGCGGCGCGGTGGAAGAGATCAACCTGCGCACCACAATGCTGCGGGGTGAGAATGGCGCGGTGCATTTTATTCCAAACGGGTCCATCAATTCGATTTCAAACATGACGCGTGAGTATGCTTACGCGATGCTTGAAACCACACTCGCGCACGCGGCAGATGGCGACGAAGCGCTTGCCTTGATCTCGCAGGCGGCGAGCGAAGCGATCCAGAATACGCAGTTCAAAGATTGGGTGCTCGGCAAGATGGAAATTCTAAGTATGGACCGCCTGGCGATGCGCGGTATTACAATCCGCGCGCGCATCAAGACGGTTCCCGGCAAGCAAGGTTTAGTGGCCCGCGACTGGAACCGGCGCGCCAAGCTGTCGCTGGAGCAGGCGAAGATTCCGTTCCCGCCAGCGACAACCTAGCTTCGATCGAATTCCACAATCGCTATGTCCTAGGCGCAGCAATCGCCAAGATTCAGGGCTGATGACTACGGGCGTCTCTTCATTCGTACGCCGGCCTCGATTCCCTCGGGCAGCGTTAGGACCATAGTGCCGCCGTTGTCGGACTCCGCTTCCGACAACTCCTGATCGTCGATTTCGACGTCGTAGGTGGCGTTGGGGGCCAGACCGATGACGAAGATGGTTTCGTTATCGGCTTTGAACTTTGGGGTGTCGCGGTCGGGTGCGGTAAGGATGACGGCTTCGCCGATCCGCACCGGAGGAGTCGATCCCCCGAGGCGTAGCGATTGGATTTTTCCATCGCGGACCACTTGCAGGTGACCATCGAAATAGCCGACCCAATCGGCGTCTTCATCCCACGTGGTGCGGGCGAACAGATTGCCGGTCAGGGCGTCGTGAAACAGCAGAGGCGCGTGGAAATAGCTGAGGCCCGGTTGGTAGGGGTTGGCCCACAAAAACTCATAAGGAACGCCAAAGGGCCCGCGCAGCAGGAAGCGGTCTTGCATCAGCCAACCTTGCAGAAACTGGTTTTCGGCTTCGTTCGTGTCGTAGGCCACCATCGCAAGTTCTGCTGCGCGCGACATGGCGGCGTCAGTGAGATCGGGTTGGCCGTCGCGGATGTAGACGGGAACTCGGAATTCATTCTCGGGGCCGGCGAATGTTAGCGGATAGTGGCTGACCAGATGGTATGTCGGCAGCGTCTTGAAATATCTTGGTGCGTCGTCGCGGAGATCGAGTTTCAGATTGTCGCGCAGCGCATGGAGCATTTCAAACAATACGTAGGCTTGCTCACGCGAAACCGCGGGCTGCCCAGCCTCCAGTTTATTCGCGACATTCTTTCGCCAACCTTCCACCACGGCTTTCAATACGGACGCCCCGTGATCGGGTAGTGTGTCCGCGATGGCGACGGCGGCTAGAACCTGAGCCGGCTTCCCGCTGAACGGGATGGCAGGCGCGGTGATACCCCGGCGAATTTTAGCAGCCAGGCGCTCCGATTGTGGCGGCGTCAGTAAGGGGCCGCACCAATCGAAGACCAGTGCGAGTTGGCGGAGGTCCTGTTCAGGTTTCGACTGGTCACTCAGCGCCCAATCGACCGCCTTCTTGCCGACAGTCGCGTCGCCCGCAACCCGGTAGTAGAGCGCCCACGAGAATCCAGGTTCTGGCATGGCGGCGCCACCGGCCACCAGGGCATCGAACTGCTCCCAGCGCATCGACTTCCGCTCGCGCTCGCGTTGCAACAGGCGTAGGCGCGCTTTGGTCAGGATCAACCGGGGAGGGTCCGTGTACACGGCGTAATCCTCGTCTACCCCGGCGGACTGGCCAAACAAAACAGTAGCCGTGACATACGCCAATAGGGCTAGGCGGGGCCACGGGAGTCGCGAACGCCGGGACGGTTGCGTGGACATCTGGCTCATTGTGTCACACCGACACACCCAAGGGACAACCACACCCACCGGGGAATGCAAGACATTCCGTAAATAGTTGAAAAGAAGCACTGTACTGGATGGCGCCCAACGTGCTATCTTAAGAACCGAATTGATGAAGTACCTTTAAAACCTGCCCTCTGTTGAAACAGGTGCAGAAGCAAAGGTTGGGCGGCTGATTCTACCGTGCTTGCGGGAATCAGTGAGGAATTTTAAAACCGCACTTCCGATGTTTGCACAAGTTGCAACAGAGGGGTTTTTTATTGGTGGGTGCTTCGGATTCGCTTCCTTCCTGGCTGGACTCCTCAGCCCTTTCTTCGCCGCCAGTTCTGTCCTTCTGCCCACGTTTTTTTGACGACCGTTCGTTGGTTTCGATAGCGTATTCAACGCAGCGGACACCATGCGACAAGGTGAAGTGACGCCGTACTAGAACTTTTTGACTCCAAATTAGACCCCAGGAGGGGTATTGTCCTATTGGTCCTAGGGACGGTTCGTCAGGCATAGTGAACCATCCTTATGACGGACGTCCGATTGGTTCTACGCCTTACGCGCCAATGGATTCACTACGGCATCTTCGCGCACACGGTGATTTGCACTGTCGTTGGCGCGGTTGAAGGCGTGCTCGGGCGCTAACGTTCTCCATTGCTGGTGACGCATGTACTCTGAAGAAGGATGGCGCTCACCGAACTCCTAGGCTTTCTCACGGGCGCCATCAACGTCTGGCTGCTCGCCAAACAAAACATCTGGAACTGGCCCGTCGGGCTTGCGAATAACGCGCTGTACGTGGCCGTGTTTTTGAACTCGGGATTGTATGGCGACGCGGGATTGCAGTTGGTCTACATCACCCTGGGCATCTACGGATGGTGGCTGTGGGGGCAGCGCCGTAAGGTGGCCAATGATGACGGGGGAGGATTGCCCGTAACAAGGACGCCGCGGGATGCCTGGATGTGGATGGCTCCGGCGACTGCTTTTTCGGCGATTGCGCTGTACTTCTTTCTTGCGCGATTCACAGATTCCACCGTTCCCGGGTGGGATGCGATCACCACGGCTCTTTCTCTCGCGGCGACTTACGGACAAGCCAGGAAATATCTCGAAAGCTGGTGGATCTGGATACTCGCGGATATTATCTATATCCCGCTGTACGCATATAAAAATTTGAATCTGACTGCGGCGCTGTATTTCATCTTCATGATCCTGTGCGTGATGGGCTTACGGAGTTGGTCGCAATCGGTTCGCCATCCTGCCGGGGATCCCCGCGCCAATCGCGCCTCAGGCCTAGGTGAATGAATTGTGGGCCAGCGCGTTCATCGGGTTGCCGTCCCGAAGAAGATCGCTGGCATGATGTTCGATATTGGATTGCTCCGCCGTCTAGGGTTAGATGAATCTAACCTCCGAGACGGTTGGGCGATGTCGCGATTACTGCGGCAGCGCGTAGGCGACGAATTCTCCCGGGTGTCCGGGGCCCGCAACCGCGATCACGATGTACTGGCGGCCGTTCGCCATGTACGTCATGGGAGCCCCGGTTTGTCCGGAAGGCATGGGAACCGCGCCGATATCCTTGCCAGTGGCCTTGTCATAGGCGCGAAGGTAGGCGATCCTCTCGCCCTTCTCATTCGTGATGGTGCCGCGTTCGCCCGCGACCACCAGCGCCTTCGTGGTGAGCACGCCAACGTTACCCGGTCGGCCCGTGCGCGGAATGTTCTTACCTTTGAGCAGCGGGTGATTGCGGACTTCATCGGGCGTGTCGCCGTGCGTGGCCTGCCACGCGATCTCGCCTTTGTCCATATTGATGGCCGCGATCAAGCCGTACGGCGGTTTGAACATGGGCAGACCCTGCACCGCAGGAGGACTGCCGCTGGGGCCGCGAACGTACGCGAAGTCAGTGACCTTCGGATCGCCCGGAACCAAGCCCAGTTGACCGACGGCTCCCTGCGTGAACACGTAGACCATATGCGTTTCGGGGTCGTACGATCCGCCGGGCCAATTCGATCCGCCCTGGCAGCAGCCGGCGACCAATGTGGAGATGGGGCCGTTCGGGTTGCTGAGCACGGGCGGCGTGTACAGCGGACCTAATTTATACTTCTTCGACATTTCGATCGCTTCCGCGCGTAGTTCGGGGGTAAAGTCGATCAACTCATCGACGGACGTGCCGTTGCGGCCGTAAGCGGGAGGCTTGGTGGGCATCGGCTGCGTGGGCGAATATTTTTCGCCGGGAACGTTGCCCGCGGGAACCGCACGCTCCTCGATGGGCCAGATGGGCTTGCCGTTGGTTCGGTCGAGAACGTAGAGAATCGATTGCTTGGTCGGCTGCGCAAGCGCCTTTACGGTCTGCCCGTTCACAGTGATGTTCGTGAGGATCGGGGCGCACGGAATGTCCCAATCCCAGATGCCGTGATGCACCAACTGATAGTGCCACTTGCGCTGGCCGGTTTTGAGATCGAGCGCAACGATACTTTCGGCAAACAATCCGTTGCCCGGACGGTGGCCGCCGTAATAATCGCCGGTGGGCATTTCGACCGGCAGGTAGACCATGCCTAATTCTTCATCGACGCTGATTTGTCCCCACACGCCAACGTTCCCGGTGTAATCGGCCGAATCGTTTTCCCACGTGTCATAACCAAACTCGCCGGGCCTGGGTATGGTGTGGAAGATCCAGAGACGTTTGCCCGTTTTCACATCAAAGCCGCGAACGTAGCCTTTGACGTGCCGCTTGCTCTTGGGCGCGCTGCCTTCAAGATGCGCCGCGCCAACGATGATCGTATTGCCCGCAACCACAGGTGCGGAGTGCAGGCCGATTTCGCCGGTGACGAGATCCACTTCCTGATCGTCATCCTGCTTCAAATCCACGACGCCCTCTTTGCCGAAACTTGCGATGCGCTGGCCGGTTTTCGCGTTGAGCGCGATCATACGGTAGCCAGGAGTGACATAGAGAATGCGTTCTTCCCGGCCATCGGTCCAATAGGAAAGGCCGCGGCCCGAGAGACGGCGGGGAGCGCCCGCGCCACGAGCACCTTCATTTTCGGAATACAGCCAAAGCATCTCTCCGTTGGTGGCATCGAGCGAGACAACATCGCGGCGGGAACCGGCAACAGTGTAGACGACGCCCTTCACCATGAGCGGCGTAGCTTCCAGATTGAGTTCGGGAATGGGGCCCAGATTATCCGTCTTGAAGCGCCAGGCGATTTCCAGCTTATTGAAGTTCGCGGCGTTAATCTGATCGAGCGCCGAATACTTGGTATTGCCGGTGTCGCCGCCATAGGTGGGCCATTCGCCGTTCTTAGCTCCGGTCTGCGCGGAAAGGGTGATCGCGGCACAAAGCGTGATCGCTATGGCAGTCAAAGGGTTCAGTTGTCGCATTAAGCAAGCCTCCGGCGCAAACACAGATCGCCATGTTCGCGCCGTTACCTAAAATACCAAGATGTGAGGATGCAATTTGACGGAGCCGAATCTACTCGTAGTGCAGTGCCTGGATCGGGTCCATGTACGCGGCTTTGCGGGCCGGATAAAAACCGAATGAAACGCCGACCAGCGCCGAGAAAAGGAACGCCAGAACAATGGCTCCCCAACTGATGACTGTTGTCCAATCGGCGAAATACGAAATCAGCGTGCTCACGGTTAGTCCCACGATGATGCCGATAACGCCGCCAGCGACGGAAAGTGTGACGGCCTCTACGAGAAATTGCGAAAGGATATCTTTCGTCTTCGCGCCCACGGCCTGCCGCAGGCCAATTTCTTTCGTGCGCTCCGTGACAGACACCAGCATGATGTTCATGATGCCGATACCGCCCACCAGCAGCGACACCGATGCGATCGCGGCGAGCAGGATCGACATCACGCGTGCCGAAGTTTCCTGGGCCTTGAACACTTCCGTCATGTCGCGGATGCTGAAGTCATCTTCCTGGAACGATTGGATGTGATGCCTCTGGCGCAGCAGCGCGGTCATTTGCTCCATGGCATCGGCGGTCATCCCGTCGCGCGCCTGCACCATGACGCTACCCACCGACGCAGCGTTGGCCTGGCTGGAACCAATAACTTTTTTCTTGGCGGTGCTGATGGGCAGCACAATCACATCGTCCTGATCTTGTCCTGTGGGCGATTGTCCCTTGGCAACCAAAGTGCCGGCCACCTTGAACGGAACTTTCTTGATGCGGATCACTTTGCCGATAGGGTCCTCTCCGCCAAAGAGGTTCTCGACAACCGTCGGCCCAAGCAATGCGACCTTCGCGGCCGATTCAACATCCGCGGTGGCGAACGATTGCCCTTCGGCGATTTGAAGATCGCGAATCGTTAGGTAATCCGGCGTGGTGCCCATAATCTGCGTGCCCCAATTGTTATTGCCGTAAACCACTTGCGCTCCACCACGGCTGGCAGGCGCGGCAACTGCCACCGCGGCACACTCGCGTGCGATCGCGCTGGCATCGTCTTCGGTCAACGTCTGCGCCATGCCGGT
>JBEBFS010000043.1:0-36078 GCA_040081855.1 Bryobacteraceae bacterium
AGGGACAGCCTGAATTGACACCTTGACGAATTCGCGAAAGGGGACGGAGCTGTGTGTCCCTTTTGAGAATTTTGGCGTTTTGACGGTACTAATGTGTATGCCTCGAAACGCAAGGTGTGTGGAGCCTGGGCTCGCCTATCACGTGACCCAGCGCGGGACGAACCGGCAGCGGGTTTTCTTCAGCGCGGGCGATCACCGGATGTATCTCGGCCTACTCCGCGAACAGTTGGAGGATAGCGCCGTTCGCGTGTTGGCCTATTGCCTCATGTCGAACCACGTCCACCTCATCGTGGTCCCCGAACGAGCCGATTCGCTCGCCGTGCTCTTTCGCCGTGTGCACGGCTGCTACGCGCAATATATGAATGTGCGCCGGCACCGCAGCGGGCACCTCTGGCAGCAGCGTTACTTTTCCTGCGCGCTTTCCGAACGGCACCTCCGGGTGGCGCTCAAATATGTCGAGCAGAATCCGTGCCGTGCAGGGATCGCCCGCCATGCCGGGGACTACCGTGACGAAAGGGACGAGGGAACGCGGGGGAACGCGGGGGAACGCGGGACAGTACACTCAAACACAATAATGTTTTGAGAACTCGGTGGGTCGTGGCGCACTAGGTTTTCGATGTCCCGGATCGCTCGCATCGTTTTGACTGGAAGGGAAAAACCGGGACAGGCGACTGTGCCGCACCCCCTAGCTGAGACAGAAAATGTGGTGACAGATTTCGCCATCGGACATCCTAGCATTGGGCTCGTTTGAGTTGCGTGGAGACAGAGCGGGAGCGGGGTCCAGGCGGAGCCGGAGGGGATTGAAACCGTTACCGGTGATACGGATTCGCAACGTAGCTCATTGCCTCGTCGGCGGCGTCGGACTTCGGGCCGTAGTTCATTGTACGGTTGTAAGACATAATTGCCGCGTTATGGCGGCCCATTAAATCGTAAATCTGGCCCAGGCGCAGCCATGAGTAAACGGCGGTATTGAGATCCAGCGCATCGGCTTTCGCGGTGACGGCTTTCATGTCTTCGAGCGCCGGTTCCAGGTCGTTGTACCAAAACAAAAGCGTCCCGCGCGTAAACCGAATCTTTTCTTCTGGCAGCCTTTCGAAACCCGGTGCGTTGGCGCGCTTCAAACGGTACATTTCTTCAATCACCGCGAGGCCGTTGTCCTTGTCGCCGGCATCGCCATACATTTGCACCAGTTCCATGCGAAAAAGATAGTTGCGGGGATATTGCTGAATCAGCCCGGTCAGCAAAGGGATCGCCTTTTGCGGGTCGCGTTCCCGGCGATAGATGGCGCAGAGTGCCACCTTCGCGTCGGAGCGATTCTGCTTTCCCTTCTCCGCGACCATTTCCAAAGTCTGCGTGCCTCGTGCGCGGTCCCCGTGGAATCCGGTAAGAAACCCGAGCATCCGGTAGGCCCAATGGAGGCTGCCCACCATGTAGTCGTAAACACCTTGAATCAACTGCGCATCGATAAAGTTGGGATCGATATCGGTGGCGCGCTTGTGTTCGGCACGCGCGGCGGTGGCGTCGCGCAGGGAGTCCACATAGGACTTGCGCACGAGAAAACCGTAGTTCGCCCGGAGGCCAAGCGTTACACCCAGCAAATAGTGGGCTTCCGCGTCGCGCGCGTTGGCGGCGATACGCGCTTTGGAAATTTCGCCGGCGCGGTGGATGGAATCAAGAAACTGCTTTTCATCGGCGGCGCTGGGGTTCATTTTTTCGCGCCGGTAAAACGGATTGCGGCCGGTAACCAGTTCACTTTCGAGCGCGCCCGAGCGCAACATCTCCCGGTAAAGAATTGCCTGCCCGATGTGGTTGTAGATGTCGGCCGAATCCGGCTTAAGCTTCGATGCGGCAACATATTGTTCCAGAGCCTGATCGAACTCCATGTTGTAAAAATGCTGGAAGCCGGTTTCGATGACCGCTTGCGCGGGCGACGCAGTCTGCGCGCGGAGCGCCGCTGCGGCAAGTACGCAACTCACGATGGCGCGAAGCAACATCAAACCCCGGTGCACTGGTTGTGATCCTTCGTGGAAAGTTCCAATTCGTGCAAAGCCCAGCGCGCATGCGACGCGATCAATTCGTCTGCATGCTGCCCCAACTGTGCCAATGGTTCCGAGAAGCGGCGCTCGCCTAAAACACCCATAGCGACGGCAACGTTGCGTAAGAATCCCGAATATTTCGGGCGAGTGACGGGAGTGCCGCGGAATTTTTCTTTGAACTCAGGTTCCGATAGTTGCGCGAGCGGTTCCAACTCGGGAGCCGCGGCAGTGAGAGGCACGAACGCAGGATCTGTTGTCACGGGCGCTCCGGTGTTCCACGGGCACACTTGCTGGCAAATATCGCAACCGAAGATGTTGGATCCCATCGAAGCGCGCAGCTCTTGCGGAATGTCGCCTTTGAGTTCGATGTTCAGATAAGAAATGCAGCGGCGGGCATCGAGCGCGTAATCAGGCACCTCCGCTTTCGCGCGGGGGCTGGCCATGCCGGAGGGAACAATGGCTTGCGTGGGGCAGGCGTCGATGCAGCGCGTACAAGTCCCGCAGCGGTCGGGCGGGGGAGTGCCGGTGGCGAGATCGAGCGACACAATAATTTCGCCAAGCAAGAACCACGAGCCGCTGTGCTCATGAATCAGGCAAGTATTCCGGCCAATCCAGCCTAACCCGGCCTGGCGCGCGTAGCTGCGCTCCAGGAGCGGCGCGGTATCGACGCAGACTTTGTATTCGAACGGCTCGATGGCGAGCAGCGTTTCGGCAAGCCGTTGGAGCATCGCGGGAATCACATCGTGATAATCTCTGCTGACGGCGTAGCGCGCAATGCTTCCCTGCCCCGTCCCCGGGACTGGCGTTTCGTGATTGTAGAGTTTGCCCACGCAGATCACCGAGCGCGCGGAGGGAAGCAGATGGCGGGCGTCGCTTCGCATCGCGGCGCGGCGGTCGGTGAGGTATCCCATCTTGCCCGCCATACCCTCCGCCACCCACTTTTCAAAGCGAGCGAAGTCATCGGCGGGCACGGCCGCGGGTGCGATGCCGGCAAGCTCGAAGCCGCAATCCTTCGCGGATTGCTTGACGAGATCGGCGGTAATGCGCGGCGCGGACACCTCTTCATCGTAAGGGAATGGGCATCAAAACAGTGCAGGCAGTGCGGGCAGTCCAGGCCGGGCGGTGGTATTCTCAGGTGGAACGTCTAGCCATGAGACTTCGCGGGTTTCTTACGGCCACCGGATGCACCCTGCTTTTCCTGGGCGGTTTGGAAGGCTTCCAAAAGCCATGGAAAGAGTACCCCGCCGTCGAGTACAACAACTTTCCGGCGCCTCCCGATTACAACAAGCCCGCCGAGTGGGTGTTCGCGCGCCTGATGTTTCCCGGTGGGCCGCTCGATGGCTACCAGATGACGGGGCGCTTTACGGGCGATTACCGTTTGGGAGCTTCGCTGTGGACGCAGGATTATCCGCGCGCAGACCGGCACTTCGCGCGGGCAATGCGCAGGCTGACGCGTGTCGATACCAGGTCCGTTGAGCAAGTGGTTTCTCTCGACGATGACGACGTCTACAACTGGCCGTGGATTTACGGCGTGCAGGTAGGCGAATGGGGGCTCACCAGGAAGCAGGGCGAGAAGCTGCACGATTATATTCAGCGCGGCGGCTTTTTCATGGCGGACGACTTGCACGGCGACGCCGAGTGGCATGAGTTCGAAAGCCGCATCCGCTATGCGTTTCCCGATCGCATTGTTGAAGAGATGCAAGATGACGATCCATATTTTCACACCGTCTTCGACATTGCCGACCGTCCGCAGGTTCCCGGAGCCGCGCACCTTTATGAAGGCTGCAAGAATTGCCGCGATAACGGCCGCGGCGCGCACTGGCGTGGCATTTACGACGACAAGCACCGCGTGGTGGTGGCGATTTCGCACAACTCCGATCTGGGGGACGCGTGGGAGTTTGCCGATTCCCCGGAGTACCCGGAGCGTGTGAGCTCGGCCGCGATTCGGATCACGGTGAATGACGTGATCTATGCGATGACGCACTAAAGGCAGGAGAGAGAAGAACGGGGGAGTAGAATTTGCCCCCTGTCTCTGTTGTCCCCTCTCCATTCCTGCGAAAATATGGTTTATGTCGTCTACCGGGAAGTTCCGCATCGGCCTTGTGCAGATGAGTTGTGCGATGGATCCAAACGAGAATCTTGCCAAGGCCGAGTGGAAGGTGCGCGAGGCTGCGGCGAAGGGCGCTCAGATCATCTGCTTGCAGGAGTTGTTCCGCTCGCAATACTTCTGCCGTAGTGAGGATCATTCGCTGTTTGCGCTGGCGGAATCGATCCCTGGGCCATCGACCGATGCGCTGGGTAAGCTGGCGAAGGAACTGGGCGTCGTGATTGTGGCATCGTTATTTGAACGGCGCGGCGCGGGTGTGTATCACAACACGGCGGCGGTGCTGGGCACAGACGGGCAGATCGCAGGCATCTATCGAAAGATGCACATTCCGGACGATCCCCTCTACTACGAGAAGTTTTACTTCACCCCGGGCGATTTGGGATTCCTCAATTTCGATACTCCGTTCGGGCGTATCGGCGTTTTGGTGTGTTGGGACCAGTGGTATCCGGAGGGCGCGCGAATCTCCGCGTTGAACGGCGCAAACGTGCTGTTCTTCCCGACAGCAATCGGCTGGCATCCAAGCGAGAAAGCGCAGTATGGTGCAGGACAATTGGACGCGTGGCGTACCATTCAGCGCGCGCACGCCATCGCCAACGGCATTTACGTTGCGGCGGTGAATCGCGTGGGCTACGAGGGATCGCCTGAAGAGGGGCTCGAGTTCTGGGGCTCGTCGTTTGTGGCCGATCCGTTCGGCAAGATCATTGCGGACGCACCCACCGACCAGGAAGAAATCCTGATCGCCGAGTGCGACCCGAAGATACAGGAAGAAATCCGCCAGCACTGGCCCTTCCTGCGCGACCGCCGCATTGATGCCTACCAGCCGATTGTGAACCGCTGGCTGGGAAAGTAAGCACGCGATGCCCACGCAACCCACCGCCCGTTCGCTCGGCTTCCGCATGCCCGCCGAGTGGGAAACGCACGAAGCAACGTGGCTCGCCTGGCCGCATGAAAAGTCGGACTGGCCTGGTAAATTCGCACCAATCCCATTCCTCTACGGCGAGATCGTCCGGTTGCTGACGCGCGCCGAGATCGTCCGCATTCTGGTAAATGATGAAGCCGCAGAGCAGGCCGTGCGCCGCGCATTAAAGAAGACGCACGCCGATATGGCCGCCGTCGAGTTCTTCCATCATCCGACCAACCGCAGTTGGACGCGCGATACCTGCCCAATCTTCGTCAAAGGCAAGCGGGGCGAAGTCGCCGTGACCGATTGGATCTTCAATGGCTGGGCGAAGTATGACAACTATGCCGAAGACAACGCGGCTCCGGAGTTCATCGCGCGGCAGATGCACATGCGGCGCTTCGATACGCAAGTGGTGCTGGAAGGTGGCAGCATCGACGTCAACGGTAAAGGGAAGTTGTTGACCACGGAGGAGTGCTTGCTCTCCGACGTGCAAGCGCGCAATCCCCATCTGTCGCGCAAGGGCGTTGAAAAGGCGTTGCGTGACAATTTAGGCATCGCGGAAGTGATCTGGCTGAACCGGGGCATCGAAGGCGATGACACGCACGGCCATGTGGACGATATTTCGCGTTTTACCTCGCCCGATACCGTGGTCACGGTTGTCGAGCCGGATAAATCCAGCCCCAATTACGAGCCTTTACGCGAAAACCTCGGGAGATTGCGCAAGCACGGCGGTTTAAAGATTGTCACGCTTCCCACTCCCGAACCGGTTTACTTCGCGGGCCAACTGCTTCCGGCGAGTTACGCGAATTTCTACATCGCCAACCGCATGGTGCTGGCCCCGGCGTTTGGCGACGTGAACGATCGCGTGGCGCTGAACACGCTTGCCCGCTTGTTCCCGGACCGCGAAGTGATCGGCGTCCCCTGCCGGGACCTCGTGCTGGGCCTGGGGACACTGCACTGCATGACACAGCAGCAGCCTTCGGCGTACTAGAGCAATCGATTATTGATTTCTGCTTCTCGCCTTCACACCTGCTTTTTTAAAAGTTTCACGGTGTCGCTGTCTCCTGAGGGGAAACACCCCCATTGATTCTTGCTAAATCTATAAAGTTCGTGTTATAACGTGTGCACATTTTATTCATTCCAAGCCCGAGAGGCAAGTCGAATGGCACATCGATTCCGTGATTCCGTAGTAGGCGTGGCATGTGTTGTGATGATGGGCAGCGCTTTGCCGGCCCAGGAGTTGGGCCCGATCGCCAGGCAGCAAATCGAGGCATTGTTGGCCGAAAAGGCCTCTCGAAATCCGGCACAGCAGAAGATGGGGTCGAACTTAGTCATCGCTTCGAAGATGATTCGAGGGCAACGAATCCACCCTGCCCTGCCTTCGACGGCAGAAACGCTGCGGGCGGTGCGCGCAGATGCGCGGAATAGCGTCGAAGTGGATGTACGCGCGAACCTCAATCCTGCATTGTTCCGCTTCATTCAATCGCTGGGCGGGTCGATGGAAGACGCATCAGCGGAGTTGCAATCGGTCCGGGTGCGCATGCCACTCGCGGAGGTGGAGCGATTGGCGGAACGCGACGACGTTCGAAGTATTCAACTGAACGAACGTGCGTTGGTCCGCGGAGTCCCCGTAGCAACGAACGCGAAGCGTGACGCGGCTTCGGTGCGCCAAAGTGTCGCGTCGCAATTGTCGCGTTATTTTCAGGGACAGACGAAATCCAAGCGAGTTCGCGGCAGCCTGTTTGGCTCCCTGGATAGCGCATTTTTCGTGGGACCGAATGGGTCCGGCGATATCGCGCACCAGACCGATGTCGCACGAAGCACGTACAATCTGGACGGCACTGGCGTAAAAATTGGCGTCATTTCCACGGGGGCCGGAAATCTCGCCGCGGAGCAGGCTGCGGGACGCCTGTCCTCCAATGTGACCATCATTCCGGGGCGCGCAGGCACTGGCTCTGAAGGCACCGCAATGATGGAAATTATCTATACCCTGGCACCGGGGGCTTCGCTCTATTTTTCGACGGGGGCGGGCAGCCGCGATACCATGGCGCTTTCCATGCAGGCATTGGCGGACGCTGGCTGCAAGGTGATCGTGGACGATCTCTACTATCCGACCGAGGCAATTTATCAGGATGACGTCCTGGCCCAGAAGGTCAATGCCCTGGTCGCCCAGGGAATCGTCATGGTCAGCGCGGCAGGCAATGACGGCAACAAGGCGAGAAACACCAGCGCAACGTGGGAGGGCGATTTCCATTACAGCGGCGTGGCGTATACCGTCGGCATCGCGCACGGCTTCGGCAGTTCGTCGACCAACCCCATTACCGCGCCAAGCCCGATTGGGCTGTACATGCTGCAATGGGCCGAGCCTCTCGGCAAAGCAACGGGCGATCTCGATCTTTTTATTTTGAATTCCAGTCAGACCCTGGTATTGGCGGCATCTACGGGCATTCAGAACGGCACTGGCGATCCTCGCGAAATCATTACCGTGAATCCCGCATCCATTCCCTCCGGCTCAAGGATTCTGGTCCTCAACTATCTGCAAACCTCGGGAAGCGTCGGGCTGCACGTCAGTGCGTACGGCGGGCAGTTGGGCTTTAACACTTCCGGCAATCTGGTGGGACATGCGGCTGTTCCGGGAGTCATCAGTGTTGCCGCCGTGGATGTCCAGACTGCTTCCGGTCGTGCCTTCACCGGCGGCGAGGCGAATCCGGTGGAGAAGTACAGCTCGGATGGCCCGCGCCGCATTTTTTTCAATGAGGACGGCACGCCGATTACGCCGGGCAATTACGTATTCGCAAATAATGGCGGCTCGTCGCGAATGAAGCCCGATGTGGCGGCTGCGGATAATGTTCCGACGGGAGTCACCGGCTACAATCCGTTTCCTGGCGCGTCCGCCGCGGCACCGCACGTTGCCGCCATCGTAGCGCTGCTATTGCAGGCGAATCCGGCACTCACGGTTTCTCAGGTGAAAGCAATTCTCTACTCAACTGCGCTCGATATTGAGACGCAAGGATTTGACATTCTCTCGGGAGCGGGCATCGCGATGGCGCCCGGCGCAATCTCGGCTGCGATCAACTCGCGGAACTGCACCTACAGCGTTTCTCCCTTGGGGCGCGGATTCCCGCCAGCCGGCGGGGCGGGCACGTTGACGTTAGATACCTTGGCCGGGTGTCCGTGGACATTGACCACCACCACGGGCTGGATCCTGCCGCCGCAGTCTTCGTCAGGTTCCGGACCTGCAACGCTCACGTTTCAGGTGACCCCGAACTCAGGGCCGGCGCGATCATCGAACATCCTGATCGGAAACCAATTAATGCCGATCGAGCAGACCGGGGGCACCTTCACCAACGGCAAGGCGATCGGCGCGTTTGGGCATGTGACGTCGCAAGGAACCTGGAAATTTACGCTCGATTCGGTGAACCTGGGCAACAGCTCGGCGACTGCGCGATATAGTTTCGCGGATGACACGGGAGCGCCGCTCGCCATGCCTATCACGTTCCCGCCGGCGTCTGTTCCCGGGCAAGCGGCCGCGACGGCACCGCCTCTGCTGACCTCCACGCTGGACCGGACGCTGGGCGCAAATGCGCAATTGATTTTGGAGAGCACGGGTCCAGATTCCGCCTCGCCCTTGATCGGTTGGGGCCAGTTGGCGGCAAATGGAACGGTAAACGGATTTGGCATCTTCAGCAATGCTTCCTTACACTGGGATGCCGTGGTGCCGCTGGAGACGAGGCAAGCGCCGAAGTATCTGTTGGCCTTCGACAACACCGGCGTTCTGGCGACAGGCGTGGCCGTGGCGAATATGGCGGCGCAGGCGGCCAACATCGTCGTGGTGATTCGCGATGACAACGGCACCCAGATCGGCACCTCCACCATCAACCTGCCAGCGCAGGGACACGCGTCCTTCATGTTGAACCAGCAGTATTCGGTGACGTCGGGCAAACGCGGCACCGTGGAATTCCGGACGCCCAGCGGCGGGCAAATCGCGGTGCTTGGGTTACGCGCGAACGGACCAGCTCTGACGACGCTTCCCGTGCTTGCCAACGTGGAATTCAACGGTGGATCCATCGCGCATGTCACGTATAACGGCGGTTTCACAAGTTCGTTCTATTTAGTAAATACGGGCACCGCCTCAGCCCAATACACCCTGAAGATCTACGGGGAATCGGGGAGTCCGCTGGCCGCTCCGCTTTCGCTGCCGCAGACATCGGAAACGTTGACGGCTTCCACGCTAACGAAAACACTAGCGCCGGGAGCCATGCAGATCATCGAAACCGTGGCACAGGACAACTTGCCGGCGGTGTCGGGTTCGGCTCAGCTCACCACAAACGGACAAGTAAGCGGATTTGAAATTTTCCGGTGGACGACGTTCGGACAAGAGGCGTCCGTCCCACTGGAGACACGTGCGCCAAGCAGCTTCATTCTGTTGTTCGACAATAGCAATGGACTGACGACGGGCGTCGCTCTGGCGAACTTGATTGGATCGGAGGCGACGTTGACGGCGCGCATCTATGACGAAACCGGACTGCTACTCAGCAGCTCCCCGGTCACCTTGGCGGCGTTGGGCCACAGCTCCTTCCTTCTGCCGTCCAATTACCCAACTGCCGTGGGACGGCGCGGCATGGTGGAGTTCGTGATTCCACCCGCATCACAGATCAGCGCCGTGGGGTTGCGAGCCAAGGCGGATGGAACGTTGACGACCATTCCGGTGCTGTCGAAGTAGCAGGAATTTATCCGACTGCTAGGTTCGCGGACCTCGACCCACCGGTTCCAGGGCACGCAGGATGGCTTCCTGGGACACGACCTCCGTGGTCCACGGCGCTTGCGGGTGGAGCGTCGGCAGATTCGCAGTGCCGCGGCGGGCGGCCCCGGCCACGTGGCGGAGGAGTCTGCGGCATTCGATGAAAAATTCGACCGGGCTCATACCGGCGGCGCGGAGAACTTTGCCGTGCTCCTTCCACACCACGGCGCAGGTTCCGGCCAGCAGGAAGCGCTGGCACATCTGCGTGAGGCGCATGGCCACGGGTCCGCGAGTACGCTGCAGCTTACCCAATGTGGAAGCCTGAAACAACAGGTGCTGCCCTTCCTCGCGCAGGATTCTGCGGCAGATGGCCTTCAGAACCGGGCAAGCCGAGATCTTCAGCACCGAACGGTAATAAGGCACGGCCATCATCTCGGCCGTAACCAGCACCGTCACCATGCATTCGAGTCCGGCCTGCTTGCGGAGGCGGCGAAAGATGCCATCCACCCAATGCCGGCGTAGCACGGGAGCGCCCACCGAGCGCAAATAGCGCGCGAGCATCCCGCTATGGCGCTGCTCTTCTGCGATGAATAGGGCGAGGGCTTCAACGAAATCGAGGTCGCCCGTTCGCTGCGCGAAGGCGCGGCCTTTTTCAAGGAAAGTGATGCCGCTGGCGCCTTCGCCCAATTGGAATTGTTGGAGCGAAGGGATCAAAAAGTGCGCGAGTACCGGAGGAGGCTCCTGGGCGCGGTGCCAGGGGATTTCCCCCGGTTCCGTTTGATTGGAGCGGAAATAGGAGAGCCAGGTGGTTCTGTTCATAAAAGTACTTTACATCACAAAGTTCAAAAAGAAAAGGCTTTTTGCGGACCGGTGGACGAGCCCAGGTCAAATTGAGGTGTTCCTATGAGGGGAAGACGGCTCCGGGCTGGAGCAACGAAGAAGAGAGCGGATCGGGAACGGGGAGCGCTCGAGGTGAGGACTCCCCGCTCTAAAGCCGTGGGTTAGCGAACAAAGTCTAACTGGGGAATGGCCCCGGGGCAAGTGGGCTCGGTCGGTGCAGGATAGCACTGGGGAGGCGGAGGCGAATCCTGGACAATCGGCCGAACTTGCAGGCGGCTGGGGACCACAATGGTCAAGAATGCGATTGCGATCAAAGTTGCACGTTTCATAGCAAGGTCAGTATAAAGCGAAACGCTGCTGTCTTTCGGCATCTAGGGGATATTCCTATGAGGGTTAAGGCTTACATCCATGGTACGGAAGTCTACTTAGTCCTACCCCTCATTTGCGGAGCTTGCCACCCGCAGACGGTTTCCGCGATTCGGGAAAGGAGCCCTAGGAGCGCGCAAAAGAAAAGGCCGGCGGGGGGCCGGCCTTTTGGTGATCAGGGGCTGGTTGCGCCAGCCCGATGCGGAGGGAAGCGGGTTAGCGGTTCAAGCGCAGAATCTGCGAAGACAGCGACAGGAACGCAGTGATTAAATCCTGCTGCGTCTGCGCATAGACGTAGGTGCCTTGATTTTCGGCTGAAGCATAGCGGCAGAGTGCGCCCGTCGCGGTGCATGAGGCATTTCCCAACCAGGACGGATCGTTCGCCACACGTTGCAGAATGACGTGGTCCACAGACGCCGAGAAACCGAGCGTGAAGTTGTAGACCGGCAACGTGGCATTCGTACGGGCAAAGCTGCCCGCATCATCCAGCGCATTGAACGACCCGTTCAAGAGGTTGGTGGTCGTTACCGTCAGGTGTCCGCTGGATAGGGTGGTGGCCTTGTAGCCGGTTAGCGAATTGCCGTAAATATCAGAGCTTGGGATCCAGGCGATATCACTCGCCGAGTTATGACTGCTATTGAAGCCGCATCCCGCAGCGCGCCCCGCGGAGGAGGAAACATACGGATTGGCCGTGTTATACACCTCGTTGAAGCTGTTCGACTTGCTGGTCGTCCAATTGTTGTACATCAGCCAATAGGTGGTCGAGTTCACGCCGATGCCGCCGATCAAATTGTGGGTCGCATCCGGATTGGACATGAAGCCCGTGCCAAACGAATTCATATTCCAAGGCGTAGGCGACCAGGCGGGAAGACTTGCCAAGGTTTGGAAACCAGCGGTTGGCGAACTACTCTTCTTCCTGTTGTTGATATCCACGCAATTGCTGGCGGAAGCAATTCCGGCCGAGGTCCCATCCCAGAAATTCACCGTGACCGTGTTGGGCTGTCCATCGGTTTCGAGCACCATGACGTTAAGGGCGCCCGGCAGGTTGGTCTGATAAAGATCGTTATACGCCAGCGAGAACGCGCCGGCCGAATTGGTGCCGCCGTGACAGATGACGCTATCGATTTCGCCGGTGGCGGTACCCAGTGTATTGGTGTAGCCCAACACAGTTTGGAAAGTTGTGGTTGGCGAGCTGTGACGGTACGCGTTATCGGCGAAAGAGATCATGCCGATACGGTCGCGCCCCGCGGCGAACTGGCCTGTGAACAACTTCGCGGCGTTGATCATGGCCGCGCAAGAGCTGGTGGTATCCGTCTTCGAACAAGGCGTCGCGGAACTGGGACACATGGAGCCAGACCGGTCCAGCACAAGCATGGCCACGACGTCGCGGCGAGTGGCGTATCCGCGCGAGTTCACTGTGGTAGCTGCGTTTCCGAACCACCGCATGAAGAGCGTCGGGACGCTGGTACTGGCAAAGACGTCGACGTGCCGAAGCTGAGGAACTGTAGCGTCATCGTACACGTTTACGTAAGTGTTCGATGTATTCATCAGCGTGCTATGGGTATACCA
This sequence comes from Bryobacteraceae bacterium, assembly GCA_040081855.1. Taxonomy (GTDB): domain Bacteria; phylum Acidobacteriota; class Terriglobia; order Bryobacterales; family Bryobacteraceae; genus Palsa-187. The sequence goes on from JBEBFS010000043.1 coordinate 12,561, forward strand.
ATCCCCTTTGGGGAAGTTCGCATAAAACCAGTTCACCGCGTTCTGTTTCGCATTGGTTGCCTGGGCATCGGTGGTGGCCCCTAACGACAAGGCCCGTGCAGCAGCGAGCGAAGCACCATCCACCGAGGACTGGAGCTTGGAGCGCACGGTGTAGAGAAAGCCAACGTCCACGGCCAGACCAACTACCGGAATCAGGAACATGAAGGCCAAAGTCGCGACAAACAATGTGGTTCCGCTGCGGCGGGACACGTTCTTAACTGGGATGCGCATAATACTGCTCCTAGAAAATATACCGGGCGTAAATACCGCTCACGGTATACGGGTTCAAACTAAATGACGGGGTCTGGAAGAACCCCTCGACAACATACAGCACTTGCCCGTCGGTCAACGGAGTTTGCCCCGACGTTGTGTCCGCAAAAAGGGCGGTTACCGCGGTCTGTCCGGCCGCGTTCAATTGGGCTCTGGAGTCGGTGACGGGGTTCGACACCGAACCCGTGGTGCCGACAATGGCGGAGGCGGGATCGGCAACAAAGCTGTCTCGCTTCGTGGTCAGCGTCGAGTTGCCGAATTTAATCCGTTGCAGGAATACATACTTATCGTGGTTAGTGCAGTTCGCCGCGCCGACGCCCTGACACTGCGGATCGGTGGTGGATCCCACCCTGAGCAACTGGGTCACCCAGATGATTCCGTCGCCGGAGCTCCCGGTATTCGCATTCGCGTTCGTTACACCGCCACCAAACGCCGGGAATTGCAGATTCAGACCCGTGGCCAGACGCTGCGCCAACTGCTGATAGTTGTAGGAGGAAAAATCGCCGCCGTGGATGTAGATGTTATCCACATCGCGGACCACGTGGTGCACTTGGATGGACCGGATCATGCCCATGCCCACCACAAACATGCCCAGCAGAAGAGGAACCAGCAGAAACAGGCTGAGGCCGAACTCAATGATCTCTTGCCCGCCCTGAGTTCTCTTCCGGGAACGCGTCCCTCCAATCCGCAAACAAAATTGATTTGAATCGCGCATGGGAATCCTCATCGAGTCACACTTGTGACGCCTACGGGGTAACCGCCCAGGATGTCGGCGGAGTAGGTGGCCACAGAAAGGGGAGTCGTACTGCGTAATGTCGAACTTCCGCCCCAGCCAATACTGCCACTGAGGGGTGCGAGCCAACCGAAAGAAATGTTCTGTACGGACACTTCCACGATGTTGCCCGGGAGGTTGCCGCCGCCCGAAATGGGCGTCGAGAGGGCGGCCGGAGAGTAGTAGTTCACGAATATGTGCGCGGGAGTGTCGTTAGTTTTGACAAATCCCATCGCGTAGCCCTCCACCACACTCTTTATGGAAGCATCCTGCCCCATGCCACTCTTCGTCTGGAAGGTGATGGCATACCGGCAGCCCTCGCGGACCGCATTTTGCAGCGTGGACCAGCGGAACAGCATGATGCCGAAGTCCGTGATGCCAAAGATCATGGCGAAGAGCGGAACCAGCGTGAACACCGATTCGATGATCACATTCCCGCCGGAGCGAGCTCTCCGCCTATCGGAAACCTTCGATATGGTTCGAATTTTCGTCATTCTGGTACCAACCTGGCTATAGTCCTAAGCGCGATGATATGCAGACCGCAGTCAAAACGAAATAGGTAGAATCTCCCGGGACGCCAATGAAAGTTCCGTATGTCTCATCAGTCCGGCGATCCACACGCGCTCCCATAGGAGGTATCGGCAGAATTCAGATTTTCTGTAATAGGCCCAGACGCATGAGGGCCTAGGCCGGTGATCGTGGGACTTTGGGGCCGGGGCGGCTGGACGTGGTTCTCGCACGAAGCAACACCTGGCTGGGGAGGATCTCCAACGAATTCCGTCGAAGGGGCGAATTCACTTGAAATTTCCTTGCGACGTTCAAAAGCGCTTATCTGCCGCTCCTTCCCTCGCCGCTCCACGTTACACTGTAAATGGATCTATGCGATTCCGCCGAACCATATTGCTCGGACTCGGTCCGCTGCTCAGCTTGTGGGCGATGACTGCCCATGCTGCGTGCGATACCGCGGCCCGGCTGATGGCCGAGTCTCCGGGACAGCAATTAACGGTAGAGCCGCTGGAGCGCTTGCTCCATCCGGTGGTCTCGCTATTCATACTGGCGTCGGGCCAGGACGTTTCCGACGCGCATCATACGGCGCCCTCGCCTGCGATTCTTTCGCTGGACGCGCTGCATTCGACGGCCTTCCGCAGCTCACTGTATCTGGTGCGCGGACCCATTGCCGTAGACCTGCACGCGCGGCGCAATCTCCATCAAATACAACGCTGCTGAGCCTTGTGTGACCCCTTTATCCCTCGACGCAACAGTCGAGTTCTGTCTGTAGGCAACGGTTACACTGAGGTGAATTTATGTTGGATAAGGCATTAGCCAAGGTATTTGGCACGAAGCACGATCGCGAAGTGAAAGCCATGCGGCCAATCATTTCCGCGATCGGCGATTTGGCGGGGCAGATGGAGGCGCTGGACGATCAACAATTGGCCGCGCAAACCGTCCGTTTCCGCGAGCAGCTTGCGCAAGGCGCGCCGCTCGACGATCTTTTGATTCCGGCATTCGCCACGGTTCGCGAGGCTGGCCGCCGCTACTTGAATATGCGGCACTTCGACACGCAGTTGATCGGTGGCGTTGTGCTGCACCACGGCAAGATCGCCGAAATGAAAACCGGCGAAGGTAAGACGCTGGTGGCGACGCTGCCGGTTTACCTCAATGCGCTGGAAGGCAAGGGCGTGCACGTGGTGACGGTGAACGATTACCTGGCCAAGCGCGACTCAGAGTGGATGGGGCGCATTTATCAGAGCCTGGGCCTCACCGTCGGCGTGATCGTGCATGAAAAGGATGACCAGGAGCGCTACGACAACTATCGCTGCGACATCACTTACGGCACAAATAACGAGTACGGCTTCGATTACCTGCGCGACAACATGAAGTTCCGCTTGACCGATTGTGTCCAGCGCGACCACAACTTCGCGATTGTGGACGAAGTGGACTCAATCCTCATCGACGAAGCGCGTACGCCGCTGATTATCTCGGGTCCGAGCGAGGAATCGACCGACAAGTATTACCGCATCAACCGCATCATCCCCAGCCTGATTCGCGGCGAGGTGATCGAAGGCAAAGAGCCCGGCGTGAAGTGGACAACGGGTGACTACACGGTGGAAGAGCGCACGCGGACGGTGGCGCTGACCGAAGAAGGCGTGCTGAAGATTGAGCGTTTGCTTGGGCTCAGCAATCTATACGATGCCGTGAACATGGAAATGAATCACCATGTGCAGCAGGCATTGAAAGCGAACGTGCTGTTCCAGCGCGACCGCGATTACCTAGTGAAGGACGACGAGGTGATCATCGTCGACGAATTCACGGGCCGCACAATGCCGGGGCGCCGGTGGTCGGACGGTTTGCACCAGGCTGTGGAAGCAAAAGAAGGCGTGAAGATCCAGCGCGAGAACCAGACGCTGGCGACCATCACGTTCCAGAACTACTTCCGCATGTACAAAAAGCTGGCGGGCATGACCGGTACGGCGGAAACCGAAGCGGCGGAATTCGGCAAGATCTATAAGCTGGACGTTACGATTATTCCCACCAACCGCATACTACAGCGCGTCGAGTTCGACGATACCGTCTACCGCACGGAAGAGGAAAAATTCCGCAACGCGGCGAAGGAAATTCAGGAGCGCCACGAAAAAGGCCAGCCCGTGCTGGTGGGTACGGTATCGGTTGAAAAATCGGAAAAGCTCTCGACCATCCTGAAAAATATGCGCGTACGGCACGAGGTGCTGAACGCCAAGAACCACGAGCGCGAAGCATTCATCGTCGCGCAGGCGGGACGCAAAGGCGCCGTTACTGTTTCCACCAACATGGCCGGCCGCGGTACGGACATTCTGTTGGGCGGAAATCCTGAGTTCATGACAAAGGAGTACTTCCGCAAGGAAAGCAAAGACCCCGACGCGTTGCAAATCGCCGCGGTGGGCACTCCGGAGCGCGAAGAGTGGGATCGCATCTATAGCCGCTTCAAAGACGATACGGCAACCGATCACGATGAAGTGGTGGCTCTGGGCGGACTGCACATCATCGGCACGGAGCGCCACGAATCGCGGCGTATCGATAACCAGTTGCGCGGACGTTCAGGACGCCAGGGCGACCCGGGCAGCGCACGTTTCTATCTATCGCTGCAAGACGATTTGATGCGCATCTTCGGCGGCCACAAAATGCAGAATCTCATGCTGAAGCTGGGCATGGAAGAAGATGTGCCGATCGAAAGCAAGCTGATCAGCCGCCGCATCAAGGCCGCGCAGGAAGCGGTGGAAGCGCAACACTTTGCTTCCCGTAAACACATCCTTGAATACGACGACGTGATGAACAAACAGCGCCAGGCCGTCTACAGCATGCGTCGCGCGCTGCTTGAAGGCCAGAGCATGAGGGACCGCGTGCTGGAGATTGTAGACAGCATTCTGGCCGGCTTCATGGACATGCGCTGCCCGGAGAAGACGCATCCGACCGAGTACGATTGGGTGAATCTGGAATCCGACATTCTCACCCAGTTCGGCGTGAAAATTCACACCGAGACGCTTCGCAACGTGGACCGCCGTCAAGCCGAGGGCCAGATCCAGGAACTGCTCGTGAAGCGGTACGAAGAAAAAGAATCGATGCTGGGCGCCGAGCTGATGCGCGAAGCCGAGCGCATGATCATGCTCAACGTCATCGACAACCAGTGGAAAGACCACCTGCTGTCGATGGACCACCTGAAGGAAGGCATCGGCATGCGGGCCTACGGTCAGAAGGACCCGCTGATTGAGTACAAGAAGGAATCGTTCATCCTGTTCCAGGACATGATGGACCGCATCGAAGACGAAACGGTCAAGTTCCTGTACTTCCTGCAGCGGCAGGACGAAGAAGCGCACCCGGCGGGCGTCCCTTCGCACGTTCCGCACCCCGAGTTGTGGCAGGACGAAGAAGAGGAAGCGTTACCGGAACCCCAGTCCGTCGCGGTTGTCTCCGAACAGGAGCGCAAAGCAGCGCAGAATTCGGTGCTCGACCTGACGCGCAACATTCAGCGCAAGAAGGAAAAGGAAATGGCCGCACTGCAGTTTGTGGGCGGCGAATCGACCGGCGAGCAGCAGCCGGCGATTTCCAAAGACAAGAACGTCGGTCGAAACGACCCCTGCCCCTGCGGCAGTGGAAAGAAGTACAAAAAATGTCACGGAGTTTAACAACAGGGGACAGGGACAGGGACTGGGACAGGGGACAGGCGACAGAGGACAGCGGCGCCCCGCGCAGCCGTGTGTTGTCTCATTTCGGCTATCCCCTGTCCTCTATCCTCTATCCTCTTGTGTTATTGCTGGCCGTAGCTTCGCCCGCCTTCGCGCAAGCGCCCATCTTCCCGGACCGTATTGGTCTATACGAGAAGAAGGCTCCAAAGACGATGGGCTTGCCGGACCGGGACCTTCTGACCGAATACGGCCTGGAGGCGACCGAGAACGCGGACTTTGTGACCGTTGCTGAGGCTCCGGAGAAGAAGCGGTATTCGGCAACCGCTTGGCGCCTGATGGATTCGACGTTCGCCTACGCCTGGTATCAGGCGAAACGGGCTCCGGGGGCGACGCCGACCGATTTCAGCGCGAATGCGGTCCGGACGTCCGATGGCATCCTGTTCGCTTTCGGGAACTATGTCATCCAGTTCACCGGCGGGCAGCCCGATCCGGCGGATTTGCAGTTCCTCTACAACTCGCTTCCCCGCTTTTCGAACGCGCCTTTGCCGGCTCTTTTGAAGCTTTTTCCAACCGACGGTAGGATTGCCAATTCGGAACGCTATATTTTGGGCCCCGTGTCCCTGCAGCGTTTCGCACCCGAAATCCCTCCATCGGTAGCAGCCTTCCGTTTGGGCGCCGAAGCCCAGTTGGCCAAATATAAAAACTCTAAGGGAGACATCAACTTAGCGGTGTTTTCCTACCCCACGCCGACGATGGCACGCGACCAGGCCGCCGAATTTCAGAAAGTTCCGATGTCGATGGTGAAGCGGACGGGTTCGCTGGTAGCGGTGTCGGTCAATCCGGCCGACCGGGACATGGCAGAGCGACTGCTGGGCAGGGTGAACTATCAAGCGGATGTCACGTTGAATGAGAAACCTCCGGGCGCTGACCTCCGGAAATTCAGCGGCTCAGTGGTTAGCATGATTCTGCTCTCCGGCATTCTGATGTGCCTGTGCGTGATCGGGGGCGTGGGCTTCGGCGGTTTCCGGCTGCTCAAGAAAAAATTGCGCAAGGGTGAGGATCCAGAGGCGATAATCGCACTGCATTTGGATCGGTAAGGCGTCCTTTCCGATAAGCCTCGGGAATCCGTACTCTTAGACTTGAAACGGTCTTCCGCAAACAGGTTTTCCAAAGGATTTCCACAACGGGGCCGACTTCTGAGGAAAATCGTTAAATGTATGTTTAAGATGCACTTAGTGCCGATTTTCGACGCTCAAGTTTTTTGCTTGACTAAAAGTCCACGGAATCTTAAGATCCAATCACAAAGGTTTTGGCGGTTGCGATTCCGTCGAAGCTGATTCTCCCATGTACATCCCCCTGGCAATCCCGGGGGCCAAAATGCTCACCTTCGGGTGAGCATTTTTCTTTAGGGAAGGCATCCCTTTGCCGCAAGAAAGGGTCCGCAAGCGCGTTTAGACGGCCTGTGGCGAGTTTTCCGGACGAAGCCGGGGATGCTGTGATAGCATGGTGGAGACGCACGCTAGACCTCGCGGAGAGGTGGCTGAGTGGTCGAAAGCAGCGGTTTGCTAAACCGTCGTAGTGCCTTAAAGCGCTACCGGGGGTTCGAATCCCCCCCTCTCCGCCAGAAAAATATTCAAAGGTTAGGCGTTTCCGTTCGGCTAGTGGTTTCCAGAGCAGTCTGACAGCCCATGCCTCTCCCCAAGATCATCCCCGCACTCGCGGATCTCACTCAAGACATTGCAGGTCCAGTTCCGGTAGAGCTGCTCCAAGCCTGGGCTGCGGGCGGACAGGACCTTTCGGCGGCCGCGGCGCTGCTGGGCCGGTTTCAAATTCAGGGCACGGTGGTTTCTACAGACACATCCGGGCTGAGCCGGCTGACGCAGGAAGCGGATTTACTCGACGTGCTGAGCCTGATTTCGGAGCCCAAGGAGATTATTTACGCCCTGGGACGCGAGATCGGCGGGCGGGCAGTTGGCACCTGGGTGGCGGACAACACGGAGATGTTTTATCCGGAGAGTGTGGAACCGGACACCGTTGTGGACGCCATGGCCGAAGTGCAGCATCGCATCGGCGAGCGGCTGAAGTTGCGCATCGGCATGTGCGTTCATTCGGGCACTTTTTACGAGATCGGCCAGGGCCTGTATGGTGGCGAGGCCGAGCGCGTGGAATATCTGGCCGAAAAATGCGCGGGTCCAGGCGAGATTCTGCTGACGGAGCGCGTGGCGCGGCAGCTGGGTGAGAATACGTCGGGTGTACTGACGCCGAAGACGTTTCAGCACGAAGATTTCACCGAGCAAGCGTTGCTGCTGCCGCCAGGGCGGCGCATGGCCGAATTGCAGGAACGCGACCGCGCTTATCCGCAACCGTACCCGGAGGATTTCTACAAACTGTTGCCGCATTTCCATGACCCGGCGGAGCGCGCACAAATGAAGCAGCGCGTCTACGACCGGTGGCTGCGCGAGAGAGTGGTGGTTTTCCTGGCGCGGCATCAGGAACCTGGCTCGCGGACGATGGCGGACATGCTGGACGATCTGGTGATCAATGCCTTGATGGACACGGTGGTGCGCGAGGCGGCTCAGAGCAGCGAGCATATCGCGAGTTCCGGCGCGGGCCTGGCGATCCTGACGTTCGCGAATCCGCAGGACGCCGTGGATTTTGCCAGGTCGGCGCAGGCACAGCTCGCCGCGAATCAGCTGCCTGTGGCGGCGGGCATCGATGCCGGACCGGTGCTGCTGTTTGAGAACGCGCGCGGGCCAAGCGGCATTGCTGGAAACGCGATCAACGTGGCGTCAAAACTTGCCGAAGATATCGGCGCCACGGGATCGATCCACGTGACGGAACAGGCGGCGTCTCAGCTGGGATTTCACGAAGCACGCGATACGTTCGTCACGAAGATCTCCGGCATGGAGTTGCGCGGAATCGTCATTCGATAGCGTCAGGATACGACGCGAGCAAGGATGCGCCGCACCCCTTCCGAAAACATCTCCGTGGGCGTCAAAAGACTCAGCACAAGAAACGCCTCCGACTCAAAATCGTAAAAAAAGCCGGGCTGCACCAAAACGTTGTCGGCAGCCAGCAATTCCAGCGCGCGCGCTTCTTCACTCACAGTGTTGGGCACGCGCAGCACGGCGTACCATCCGCCTTCGGTATTCAGCACATGGCATGGCGTGTTTTGGCGAACGGCCTTGTGCAGGATCGCAAGATTGGTCTGCGTGCGAATGCGGATTTGTTCACGCACGGTGGCGGACGCCGGAAGAATGCTTGGCAAAGCTATCTGAATCGGCGTGGAGACGGAGAGAAATGTGTCGGCGATCCACTCCAAGCCGGGCAGTGCCAACTCGTGGCCCGGGCCTGAGGCGACAATCCAGCCAAGCTTCATCTGCGGGAGTCCCGCAACTTTCGAAAGGCCACTCATGACGAAGGTGAGCGCATCGCAGGCGCCGACGAGCGTGGTGGCGCGGTCGCTGTCATCGAGCAGCGCATAATCGGCAAACACTTCGTCCGAGAGGATCGCAATGCTGCGTTCGGCGGCGAAGGATTCAAGACGCCACCATTCTTCTTTCTTCAAATAAGAACCCGTCGGATTGTTGGGATTGACGACGACGATAGCGCGCGTGCGCTCGCCCGCGAGTTCGTCAAGAGCGGCAAAATCGATGTGCCAAGCGCCATCGTAACGGAGCGGATACTGCCGCACTTTCACAGACTCCATTGCGGCCAGGTATTCAAACAGGGGATACGAAGGCCTGGGCACCAGCACTTCATCGCCGGGCGAAGTCAGCAGCTTGAACAGGTAGGCGTAGGCTTCGCTGGTGCTCGCCGTGAGGAGAATGCGGGAGGGTGAGACGTCGGCTCCGTGTCCCGCGTAGTACTGCGAAACGGCCTCGCGCGCGGAGTACAGGCCGCATGGATTGGGATCGTACTGCATGACGGCCGGGTCGGCAAGCGCGGAGAGAATTTCCCTGGCAGGATAATCGAGCCCGGCGTGCGTGGGATTGGATTCGGTGAGATCGAGAATTTCTTCGCCCGCGTTGCGTTTTTCACGGAGAAGCTTGGTCAGCGCGTTCGGATGTTCTTCCCAGTGAAAGCGCGAGGTGAAAGGACCGCCGGTTGTGGGAGTCACAAGCTTATCTTCGCGCTTTTTCGTCCCGCGTCGGCAAACCGGAGGCGCATATTTGGCGGGAACTTGGGGAACCAAACGGCGGAACCGCAAATCGCGAATCGTCAACGGTGAGAGTTGATTTCACCGGAACCGGACCCGGCATCTTCCCGTATTTCCTGCCAGAAGCGCCCAAAACATTATGGTGCGTTTCCGAAAGCTACTGGAGCAAATGGCACCACTACCTTCTTCGCGGACGCCCAAACTTTTTCCGCCGGGCCGCCTGCGCCATGATAAGACTATGGCCGCCACTGTGCGCCCTCCGGGGCCGAAAAGTTCCAGCTTGGTGTTCGGCTCGCTGCCGGAGTTTCGAAAAGATCCGACCGGGTTTCTGCTCGACGCGGCGCGGACGTACGGCGATCTCGCCTACTTCCGCATGGGCAACCAGCACATGTATCTGGTGAGCGATCCGGAAGCAATCCGTGACATTTTAATCACGCATCAATCGAATTTCGCGAAGAGCCGGATGCTGGAGCGCGCCAAGGTACTTTTGGGCGAAGGGTTACTGACCAGCGAATCCGAGTTTCACACGCGTCAGCGCCGATTGGTGCAGCCTGCGTTTCATCGCGAGCGACTGATCCGCTATGCAGGCGACATGGTGGAGTGCGCGGCAAAGGCTCGTGAGGGGTGGCACTCCGGATCACAGGTGGATATCGCGGAGGCGATGCTGCACTTGACGCTCGCAATCGTCGGGCGGCCGCTGTTTTCGGCGGATGTCACGGCGGAGGCAAAAGAGATCGGTTCAGCGATGACCGATATTCTCGCGTTGTTCGACACGATGATGGTGCCGTTCTTCAATCTGGTCCAGAAGCTGCCGATTCCCCCGGTGCTGCGGTTTCAGCGGGCGCGCGAGCGGCTGGATCAAATTGTGTATCGCATGATTGCGGAACGCCGTGCGAGCGGGGAGGACAAAGGCGATCTGCTCTCGATGCTGTTGTTGGCCCAGGATGAGGAGAGGCAATCGGGCGAGAGCGGGCGCATGACGGACAAGCAGGTGCGCGATGAAGCGCTGACGCTGCTGATCGCGGGCCATGAGACGACGGCTAATGCGCTTGCGTGGACGTGGTATCTGCTGGCGCAGAATCCGGAGGCCGAAGCGAAACTACACGCGGAATTGAACGAAGTGCTAGGCGGACGCCTGCCGACCTTCGATGATTTGCCGAGGCTACCGTACACGACGGGCGTGTTTTCAGAGACGTTGCGTTTGTATTCGCCCGCGTGGACGCTGGGACGCCGCGCGATTACCCATTACGAAATCGGCGGCTACACGATTCCTGCGAACTCGATTCTTCTACTGAGCCAGTGGGTGGTGCATCGCGATCCGCGCTGGTTCCGCGAGCCCGAGCGTTTCGATCCGGAGCGTTGGAAGCCCGAAGCGTATGAGGCCCGGCCAAAGTTTTCCTATTTCCCATTTGGGGGCGGAACGCGGGTCTGCATCGGCGAGCGATTTGCGTGGGCTGAGGGCATTCTTGTGCTGGCCACCATTGCGCAGCGGTGGAAGATGCGGTTGGCGCAGGGCGCGGCGGTGGACAAACGCGCGGTGATGACGCTGCGCGTTCGCAACGGAATGCCGATGGTTTTGGAGAAACGTTAGCGGGGCGATTCGCTGAGGACGCAGACGTCTTTGAGATTGCGGTAATCCTCCGCGTAATCGAGGCCGTAGCCCACGACGAACTCATCGGGGATCTTGAAGCCGACGTAATCGACCTTGACGGCGCTTTGGCGGCGCTCGGGCTTATCGAGCAACGTGGCGATGCGAAGTGTGGCGGGCTTGCGCTGCGCCATGATTTTCACCAGATAGCTGAGCGTGATACCAGTGTCGACGATATCTTCCACCAGGATGACGTGATGGCCTTCGACGGAGACGTCAAGATCCTTCGTCAACTTCACTTCACCGGAGCTGGTCTTGCCTTTTCCGTAGCTGGAGATGCCGATGAACTCGATACGCGCCGAGGTCTTGATTGACCGCGCGAGATCGGCCAGAAAAATGCACGCGCCTTTGAGAATGCCGATGAGGTAGACGGGCTCGCCGGCGTAATCGCGGTCAATTTGTGCACCCAATTCCTGAATGCGCGATTGGATCTGTTCGGCAGAGATGAGAACGCGAAGCGAAGGCATAGGCAAGCGACGATTGTAACTGGAATGAGGCGCGCGGCGCATCCGAAAAACACTACAGGGTGCAGCCTTTTTGTAGTAGGATCAGTGCAGGAGAACCATCCGACTGGTACGCGCAAAAAAGATCGCTACACGCACCACCAAAGCCACACGCACCGCCAAGGCCCCTGCCGCGAAAGCTCCTGCTGCCAAGGTTCCGGCTGCCAAGGTTCCGGCTGCAAAGGCTTCTGCTGCTAAGGTTCCGGCTGCGAAGGTTCCTGATCCAACCTGGCTCGCCGCCGTTCGTGCCGCGGATTCCAAACAAGCTAAAGAGATTCGCGTGCTCGATTTACGTGAGGTCACCAGCTTTACGGATTTCCTTATTATCTGCAGTGGCACGAACCCACGGCAGGCGCAGGCGATTTCGGACGATATCGGCGAGCAGCTTGCGAAAATCGGTGAGCGCCCGGCCAGTCTGGAAGGCTACAAGAACGCCGACTGGGTCCTGATGGACTACGGCGACTTCGTGGTGAACATTTTCACGGAGAAGGCGCGCGCCTACTACGATCTGGAGCGCCTGTGGCGCGACGGCAAGCCGCTGGAGTGGGAGTAGGCAGGCCGCTTACTTAACGCCCTATTTGAAATCCAGCGAAACGCGCCCGGCCTTACCTTTGTAAATCAGCGCAAGGTCTTTCGCGCGCAGCTTCAAAGCATCCAAGGAAAAATACACGAGGCCTTCCAGAGTGTCCTTCGTGTCTTTGTCAGGGAACTGTTTTTCGCGCAAAGTCGCGAGCAGCCCGCTGTCTTCTTTTGCGCCTTCCGTGCGTTTGATGGAACCCACACCGGTAAAACCGGGCTCATTGGTTTGCTGCGCCCAATCGCGGCCACGCTGATCCCGACGAACGGTAAGCGCGCTGGTGGAGGTGATCTGCGAGGGCGCGATGGCGTCGGCGCGATCGCCATTCTTGCGGGAGACGAGGACGAAATCGTCGGGCGAAAGGCGCATAGCGTCGCCGGTTTTCACTTTTGCCTTCACTTTTGCGACAACGTAACCGGGCGGAAGATCAGCGCCCAATACGTCGTGGATATCCGAGGGATCAAGGTACACGGTGGCGACGAAATCGGCGTTATCGTTGCCGGCTTCGCCATAACCGCTCACTTGTTTTTTATCGGCGGCGAAAACGACGCAAGCAAGGGCAAGCAGAATCGCGATTGGCCTCATAAATACCCGCTCCTGTCCTTTAATATCGCATGTCGACCGCACGCTGGCGGATTTCGCGGCAGCCGTGGCCGGTGGGCAAAGCCTTGCCGGGATTCAAGCGGCACGTGGGATCGAACAATTTTTTGAAGTGGGCGATCATTTCGAGCGACGCTTCGGGAAACTGGTGCGACATCATTTCCATTTTTTCCATGCCGACGCCATGTTCGCCCGTGATGGAGCCGCCAACTTCGATGCAGTGTTCGAGAATAGCATCGCCCGCTATCAGCACCTTCTCCGTCTCCCCCGGCTTGCGCGGGTCGAAGCAGATCAGCGGGTGCAGGTTGCCGTCGCCCGCGTGAAAGATATTGCTGATTGTGAGCTCGAATTTTTCGGCGAGCTTTGCGATGAAGCGCAGCGTAGGTGCGATCTGTGTGCGAGGGACGACGCCGTCTTGCACATAGTACGCCGGAGCCGCTCGGCCAACGGCGCCGAATGCATTCTTGCGTCCTTTCCAAAGGAGTTCGCGCTCGCGCTCGTCGCGGGCCAGGCGGAACTCGCGGGCGTTACAACGCACGCAAACTTCGCGGACCTGCTCCACTTGCGCTTCGACGGCTTCGGTTAATCCTTCGAGTTCAATCAACAGCACCGCGCCTGCGTCGAGGGGATAGCCTGCATGGCAGGATTCCTCCACCATTTTGAGCAGCACGCCATCCAGCATCTCGACGGCGGCGGGAGTGATGGCGTCGGCGGTCAACTGGGCGACGGTGTCACCTGCGTCTTCGGGACGCTCGTAGATGGCGAGGATCGTTTTGACGGCCTCGGGCTTACGCATCAGGCGGACGATGATCTTCGTCACAAGCACCATGGTTCCTTCGGAGCCAACGAGCAAGCCCGTGAGATCGTAGCCTGCGATGCCATCGGGCGATTTACTGCCGACACTCAGTACGGTACCATCCGGCAGCACGGCTTCCAGCCCAAGCACGTGGTTCGTCGTCACGCCGTAGGCGAGCGTATGGGGGCCACCGGCGTTCATGCTCACGTTGCCGCCGATGGTGCAGGCGCGTTGGCTGGAAGGATCCGGCGCGTAAAAATAGCCATCGGCATCGACGGCCTGAGAGACTTCGATGTTGGTGACGCCCGGCTCAACCGTGGCGCATTCGTTGGCGAGATCGATTTCCAGAATGCGGTTCATGCGGCCGAAGGCAATGGTCATTCCGCCCGCGCGTGCGATGGAACCGCCGGAAAGCCCGGTGCCCGCGCCTCGGCCCACCATGGGCACATTGTGTTCGGCCGCCAGTTTCGCGAGCGCGACGACATCTTCCGTGGAGCGAGGGAACACGACCAGTTCGGGCATCGCCGTGTCGATGCCGCCGTCATATTGGTAGAGGCTGAGATCTTCGGATTTGTCGAGATAGCCGTCCGGTCCGAGAATCGCGCGGACGCGAGCGACAAATTCTGTGGAGACTGTGCGAGGTACGGTAGCGCTGGTGTTCGCGGAGTTCAAGTGAGTGAACTCAGAGCAGAGCTTTGACACGTTTCAACAGGTCGGGATCCATCCAGTTGACGTTGCTGATGATTTTCTCGCGGACCTTGCCGGTGTTGTCGATGATGTACGTTTCGGGAATCTGAAAGGTGCCGTAGTTCGCGCTGATGTTCGCTTCGGGATCGCGAGAGGTGGCGAAATTAACCTTGTAGCGATCGAGGAACTGTTTGTAGAGCTTATCGTTCGCATCGATGCTTACCCCGAGAACCACAACGCCGTCTTTTGCGACCTCGTTTTGAAATGCGACCAGCGAGGGGACTTCATCCACGCACGGGGCGCACCAGGAGGCCCAGAAATTCAGCACCAGGACCTTGCCGCCGAAGTTCGACCGCGAAATGGTCTTGCCCGAGTCGGTGGTAATGGTGAAATCGGGAGCCGTGTCGCCTGCGTTGATGACGCGCTGTTCAAGCGTGCCGGATACCACCCATACGAGCGCGCCCGTCAAAACCACGATGAGTCCCAGCAGAATCTGATTGCCTCTGTTCACGTTATTATTTTACAAGGAGTCTGTTGAAAAGGGGACGGACCGCCCGGACCGTTTCCCAAGGCCTTGATTTGGTTACGGCTTTGTTCAGATCCGGGGCCACCAGCGGATGGCGCGGCCTTTCCCCTTTTCAACTTTCTTCCAGGAACGGCATGGCAGAGTTTTTCTGCATCCGCCTGGATGGGCCGGACATCCAATGAGCAAAATCATGTTTCTAACGCGCAAGGCCGAGTTTTCCGCGTCGCACGTGTGCTACAACCCTGCGCTCAGCAAGGATGAAAACCACAAGCTGTACGGAGCGAACGCGAATCCGAACGGGCACGGACACAACTACGTGGTGGAAGTGACCATCGAAGGAACCACCGATCCGAAAACCGGCATGGTGTTCGATCTGCGCGAATTGAAAGAGATCATTAATCAGGAAGTGGTGGACCCCATGGATCACCGCTTCCTCAATCACGAAATTCCGCCGTTCGACAAAGTGATTCCGACGACGGAGAACCTGGCTGCCGAGATCTGGCGCCGTATCGAACGCCGCGTGACCGCGCCGAATACGCGCCTCAAGAACGTCCGCCTCTACGAAACCGCCGATCTGTACGTGGATTGCGCGGGCTCGGAGTAATCGCGAAGGAGCATGCGTTGAGGAGAATGCATTGAAGCTAACAGCTCGGTATCATTTCGCCGCTTCGCACCGGCTGGTTTCTCCCGCACTGACACAGGAGGAAAATGCCCGGTTGTACGGCAAGTGCAATTATCCATTCGGTCACGGTCACGATTATGTTTTAGACGTGACCGTGGAAGGCCCGCGTGACGAATCTGGGCAGGTGATCCTGCGCGATGCGTTGAATGAGTGGGTGGGCCAGCGTGTTATCCGGCAGTTGGATCATCTGAATTTGAACACGGACGTTGCCGAATTGGGCGGCAAAGTGACAACCACGGAAAATCTGGCCTTCGCGGTTGAAAAGATGCTAGCCGCCGGTTGGCCGCACAAAGCGCGCTTGGCGGCGGTGAGAATTTCCGAGACGGCCCGCAATACTTTTGAACTCCAAACATCTGAACTGCAAACATCTGGAGTGCAAACAAGCGAACTGCAAACAAGCGAACTGGGATAAAGATAATGAAAAGCAAAGCGCTCGCCAACGTGATTTCACCCGCCAGCGGCAAAATTGCGGGACACATGAAGGACGTCCTCGACCTGTTGGGCGAAGATCCGTCGCGCGAGGGGTTGATGAAAACTCCGGAACGCTATGAGAAAGCCATGCGTTATCTCACCAGCGGGTATCACGCCAACATCAAGGACGTCGTCAACGATGCGCTGTTTTCGGTGAAGTGCGACGAAATGGTGGTAGTGAAGAACATCGAGTTTTTCAGTATGTGCGAGCATCACATGCTCCCCTTCTTCGGCCGCGTGCATGTCGCGTATCTGCCCAAGGACAAAGTGATCGGGCTCAGCAAACTGCCGCGCATTGTCGATATGTTCGCGCGCCGTCTGCAGGTGCAGGAGCGCATGACACAACAGATTGCCGAAGCGATTGCTGAAGTGGTTTCTCCGCGCGGCGTGGGCGTGCTGTGCGAAGCGCAGCACTTCTGCATGATGATGCGGGGTGTGGAAAAGCAACACTCGGATACTGTGACCAGCACGATGCTGGGCGGATTCCGGAGGAATAAAGCGACTCGTGACGAGTTCCTTGCGCTAGCTCGGCGCTAGTTCGAGCCACCGTATCGGCTCTGCGGCATCCGCCGCGCTACTGTTGGCCCAGCGTAAAATTCACTTCAATCTGCGTGGCCACTTCCACCGGCTGGCCATTGAGCATGGTGGGCCGGTAGACCCATTGCTTCACCGCCGCAGTGGCGGGCTGGATCAACAACTGCGGTCCTCCGGCCACCTGCAGATCGCGAATGCGACCGTCTTTGCCAATGACCGCAGAGAACCTCACGATACCCTGGACGCGAGCCGAGCGCGCCATGGGCGGATATTCGGGCGTGACACGTTTGATGAGCAGTCCGGACTGAATGTTGCCGCCGACACGAATCTGCTGCGGAGCGGCAGCGGCCGGTGGCGGGGTGGCGGAAATCGCGTTAAAGGACTGGGGCGTGGCGATGCCCGCGGGTAACGCTCCGGCGGTTGTCGCGATCGTCGGTGGCTCCAGAATTACGGTTCGAATGTCCTGCCCGCTCGTATTCACGGGAGGCAAAAATGCCCTCGCGGCGGTACGCGTTGCGGCAGGCGCCGGTGCTTCCCTCGACGTTGTTACGGCCGCAGGCTGCTGCACCGCCGATGGCTTCGCCGGCTGTGTATCAGGCACATTGTTCGTCGCACGCGCTGCCGGGGGCACGGCTGCTGCGGCCTTGGGCGACATCGCCAGCACGGATTCCTGCGCAACAACACCTTTGCTATCCACCACCTCTAAGCGGAACTCCATGCGCTCGCCCGAAGGTTGATACGAAAAGTGTCCGATGCCCAGTTGCCCCCGCGTCAGTTGCATCACTCGCGCGGGCTGATTTTCCTCTGTGACCACCAGGCGGCCTTGCGCGGCTTTCGCGACTTTTTCGGCCGACGGGTTCCACCGGACGTTGATTTGCCCGTTGGTTTGCAATTCCACGTCTAGCTGCAACGGTACTGGCGCCACGGGCGCGGACGCAGTTACCGGGGCGGCTGCGGCCGTGTTTGCCGCAGCTTTTTGCGCGCTGGATTGCCGGCTCATCAGCAGGTACGTGGTGGTTCCGCTCGCCAGCAGCAACAATACAATGCCCGGCGCGATCCAGCGGATAAATTGCTTTCGCGATTCCTGCCGTGCCAGTTCCTCGTCACTGGGAGGTGGTGGGCCCTCGGCGAATAGAGTCGAGCCATAACTGGGCGTTTGCAAGGGCCGTTCCGCGTGTGCGGGCTCCGGTGCGCTGGAGACTTCCTTCGATTCGGCCGGCTCCGGCAGTTTGACCGTGGCGGATGGCAACTTCGGTGCCTCGACGGGAACCCGCACTTCCGGTTTCACCACCGAAACGGCGGCATCCACAATTAAGTCGGCCGGCTTCGATTGGGCCTTTTCCGATTGCGCCCTTTCCTTAGCCGCCGCCCCAACCTCGTTTTCCGCCACAGCAGAGGCTTGCCCCACCGGGACAACCGAGCCGGTGTGTTCAGGAATTAAGGGCTTTGCGGGATGCGTTTCTTCGGGATGCGCTTCCTGGTCTGCCATTTTCAAGCGCTGCTCGTCGCTGGCACCGAGCATCGGCAACAACACCTCAACAGCTTGGGCAGGTGCGAGCTGCTTCGGTTTCGCAGCGAGGAACGCTTCCAGATTTTCAGTGCTGATGGCAACGTCGGGCAGTTGGCTGATGTTTTCCTCGTCCTGAGTCGTCTCCGTTGCTCGCGTAGCCGGCGATTTGCGGAGGGCGGCCCGGATTCTCTCAGAAGGCTCGTTCATAGACGACTCACCATTTGGTTTCATCGGCAGCGGTTGCCGGGGGCTTTAGTACCTGCAAGTGGTTTTCCCCCTAGTTTGGCTAGCGGCAACGCGCTGAAATCCAACAATTTGAGCGCTGCGCGGCTGGTCGTGACTTAAGTCACTGACCCCTTGGCCTGAGGCCGGTATTCTTTGGCTTCGAGGTTTCCTAGTCATTATTCCGCGCTGTGACGTACAGATTACGAAGGAGATGGAATGAAAAAGCTATGGATTAGTTTTGTTCTCGTTCTTGTCATATCGTTTTCCATCCTCGGGTGGGTGGGCACAAGAATTTATCAGGAAATGCCCCCGATTCCGGCAAAGGTGGTGGCGACCGATGGCACGGTGGTGGTGCCGGATGGAGATATTGGCCGCGGTCAAAATGTCTGGCAATCCATGGGCGGCATGGAGGTGGGTTCCATCTGGGGGCACGGCGGCTATGTTGCGCCCGATTGGACCGCTGACTGGCTGCATCGGGAAGCGACGTTCGTACTGGATGAATGGGCCAATTCGGGCTTCAGCAAGCCCTACGCTCAGTTGGGCGCCGAGCAGCAGGCGGCATTACGCGGGCGGTTGGAGGAAATGTACCGGCGTAACACCTACGATGCGTCGACCAATACGATTTCGATTGAGCCCATCCGCGCGCGCGCGTTCACCGCGTGCCTTTCCCATTTTTCGGACGTGTTCCTGAAAGGCGACTCCGCCTATGCAATTCCGGCGGGGACCATTTCGAGCCCCGAACGCATGAAGCAGATGGCCTCGTTCATCTTTTGGTCTTCATGGTCGGCGGCGACCAATCGTCCCGGCGACACCGTTTCTTATACCAACAATTGGCCTTATGAACCGTTGATTGGCAATCGAGCCCCGGGCGAGGCCGTCATCTGGACCGGCGTCAGCATCATTATGCTGCTGGCGGGTATCTGTGCCATGGTCTGGTGGTACGCAGCGCAAACCACCCAGGCGGAATACCCGGCGCCGCTCAACGATCCTTTGCGCACCTGGAACGCGACGCCGTCGCAAAAGGCGACGCTCAAGTATTTCTGGGTGGTTTCGGCTCTGATCCTGGTACAGATTTTGGTGGGCGTGGTCGCGGCCCACTACGGGGTGGAAGGAAATGGCTTCTGGGGCATCAACATCAGCGACTGGCTCCCTTACTCGGTTGCCCGCACGTGGCACGTGCAGATTGGCGTGTTTTGGATCGCGACGGCCTGGCTTGCGGCGGGTCTTTTTATCGGGCCGTTAGTGAGCGGAAAAGAACCGAAGTATCAGGCGCTGGGTGTGCATGTATTGTTCAGCGCGTTGCTCGTGATCGTCGCGGGGTCGCTGACGGGCGAGTGGTTGAGCGTCAAGAACAAGCTGAGCGATGACGCTTCCTTCTATTGGGGTCATCAGGGCTATGAGTACGTGGATCTTGGCCGAGCATGGCAGATTCTGTTATTCGTCGGGCTGCTCATCTGGTTGTTCCTGGTGGTGCGGTCCATCTGGCCGGCGCTAAGGACGGCGGGCGAGGACAAACAATTAATCTGGTTGTTCCTGATGTCCGGCGCGGCGATCGGATTGTTCTACGGAGCGGGCCTGACTTGGGGCCAGCACACGCACCTTTCCATGGTGGAGTACTGGCGCTGGTGGGTGGTGCACCTGTGGGTGGAAGGCTTCTTTGAAGTGTTCGCCACCACGGTGATCGCATTCTTCTTCGCGCGGCTGGGCCTGATCCGGCCGAAGTTCGCGGCCCAGGCCTCGCTGCTTTCGGCGACTATCTTCCTGGCAGGCGGCATTATAGGCACGTGCCATCACTTGTACTTCTCCGGCACGCCGACGGTGGCACTGGCGTGGGGCTCGGTGTTCAGTGCGCTCGAAGTGGTGCCGTTGACGATGCTGGCATATCCGGCACTCGACGATCTCCGGCGCGGGAGGCAGACGGCATGGACGGTGCGCTATAAGTGGCCGATTTACTTCTTCGTCTCCGTCGCGTTCTGGAATATGGTGGGCGCGGGACTATTCGGCTTCATGATCAATCCTCCTATCGCCCTGTACTTCATGCAGGGATTGAATACGACTCCCCTGCACGGACATGCGGCACTATTCGGCGTGTACGGCATGCTCGGCATCGGATTGATGCTGGTGTGCCTGCGCGCAATGACGCCGCACGTGGAATGGAGCGACCGCTGGTTGAGCATCTCGTTCTGGGGACTGAACATCGGCGTCTTCACCATGTGCGTCGGGAGCTTGCTGCCCGTAGGTCTACTCCAGACGTTGGCGTCGGTGGAGCACGGTTACTGGTACGCCCGCAGCAGCGAATTCATGGGCACGCCCGTCATGCAGATGTGGCGGTGGATGCGCGTTCCGGGCGACACCATCTTTGCCGTGGGCGCGTTGGTGCTGGTGTTTTTCGTGTTCACGCACAGGAAAGACCGCGCAACGACGGAATCCGCCGAAAGCGTGGAAAGTTTGCGCGGGTCGGCACTCGGCGACTAGCTGACGCCCACTCACAGACCGCGCAGAGGACCCCGGTATTCCGGGGTCCTTTCTTCCTTTGCAGGGGGGATCGCGCGCCGGTGGACATCCGCAGAACCTCCCCCTACAATTGCTTACAGTGACCGGCTTCCCGCGTCCGCGTTCAACATGAATATATCGGTGAAAAGCGAATACGCTCTGCAGGCGATTTTAGACCTTGCGCAGCAGCCTCAGAGCGACCCCGTCAAGATCGCCGACATCGCCCGTCGGCAGAAGATCCCGCAAAAGTTTCTGGAGCTGATTCTTTCCAGCCTCAAGCAGGGCGGCTTCGTCGAGTCGCGACGCGGCGCCGAAGGCGGCTACAAGCTGGCGCGTCCCGCCGATCAAATCACCATCGGCGAAGTACTCCGTTTCGCGGAAGATACGAAGAAGCCGCGGAAATCGGCGTCGGGTCCGTTCCACGATGTGTGGAAGCGCGTGGACGAGGCCGTTTCGTCCATTCTCGACAAGACGACGTTCGCCGAACTGGCGCGGCAGTGGCAACAGTCGCAGTCCAAATTCGTGGCAAACTGGGAGATCTAAATGATTTTCCCCGATAACTCCTTCTCCATTGGACGCACGCCGCTGGTCCGCTTGAACCGCGTCACCGAAGGCGCGGGCGCAACCGTGGTGGCAAAAGTGGAAGGCCGCAACCCGGCGTATTCGGTCAAGTGCCGCATTGGCGCCGCGATGATTTGGGACGCCGAGCGTCGCGGGATCCTCAAGCCCGGCAAGGAAATTATCGAACCAACCAGCGGAAACACCGGCATTGCGCTGGCGTTTGTGGGCGCGGCGCGCGGCTACCCGGTGACGTTGCTGATGCCGGAGACAATGTCGATTGAGCGGCGTAAAGTTTTGAAGATGTTGGGCGCAAAGGTGATTTTGACCGAAGGTGCCCTGGGCATGCGCGCCTCAATTGAGCGCGCCGAACAGATGGTGGCAGCCGATCCAGGCCGCTACGTTCTGCTGCAGCAATTCCAGAACCCGGCAAACCCGGAAGTGCATTTCAAAACAACGGGTCCTGAAATTTGGGATGACACTGCGGGCCGCGTGGACGCACTGGTGGCAGGCGTTGGCACCGGGGGTACCATCTCCGGCATTTCGCGCTTCATCAAGCTAGAGAAGAAGAAGCCCATTCTGTCCGTCGGCGTGGAACCCCGCGGCAGCGCCGTTATTTCTCAAACACTTGCGGGTAAAGCAATCGAACCTGGACCGCACGGAATTCAAGGTATTGGCGCTGGATTCATCCCGGGCACCTTGGATCTTTCCATGGTGGACCGGATGGAATGCGTTTCGGACGACGAATCCATCGAGATGGCACGCCGCCTTGCCAAAGAGGAGGGGCTGCTGTGCGGGATATCCTGCGGAGCCGCGGTGACCGCAGCCCTCCGCATTGCCAAGGAAAAGGAAATGAAGGACAAACTGATCGTCGTGATCCTGCCGGATTCGGGCGAAAGGTACCTCAGTTCCGCCTTGTTCGACGGCGTCTCCGACTAAGGAAACGCCGGAAGTCAGAATTTTCACAAAAAACTTCGTAGGGCGTAACCTTCCCGGGGTTCTCCGTCGTTTTATAGGTAATTAATCCCCGTTACGACAGCGGGCGCTCTCACCCCTTTTCACCCAGAAAGGCGCCCGCTTTTTCCCTCCTGTGTTCCCGACAACCTTGCGCCGAAATTCCCACAGGGCAGCGTGAGAAATCCCCTTTGAAGTACTCCAAGCGACGTTCCGTGCAGAGCGCCGCCTAGTAAAGCAGGAATGGCCGTCGACGCTCTTCGAACTTCCGAAGTTGGGGCTCGATTTGATCCTGCAAGATGGACGCCACACTGTTGCCGGCCTTCAGTGCTTGGATCACTTCTTGGTTCCCGATTAAGAAACGGCATGTGTCGAATTTGACTTTTCCGGGATAAAGGAACTCCAGCGCGTGGGCAAGCTCTAACCCGAGACGCACGGAATTCACTTGTTCCCGATTTGTGATGACAAAGCGGATTCCTTCGATCATCTTCCCCGAGAAGGGTCCAGAGGAGGGATGGAAGCGCGTCGGATAGACACGGATGCCGGGGATGCGGCGATCGTTGAAGTATTTGGCGAGTTCCGCGCCGTGGATCCAATCGGCTCCAATCTGTTCAAAGGGAGCGTCCGTTCCCCGCCCCACCGAATAATTCGGCGAGGCTTCGAGCAGTGCCAGTCCTTCATATAGTGTTGCAGCGTTGAGACTGCGCATATTCGGCGAGGGGTCCGTCCAGGTAAGGCCGGTGGAATCGAACCAATCGCTGCGCTGCCACTCTGTCATTTTGACGACGTGGAGATCCGCGCCAATCTTGCGTTCCGCATTCGCCATGGTGGCGAGTTCGCCGAGCGTCAGTCCGTGGCGGATAGGGAGATCGTAGCAGCCGACGAAGCTATGCAGATCGGCGTCGAGGATCGGCCCTTCGATGTGCGAGCCCGTAATGGGGTTGGGGCGATCGAGCACATAGAACGGAAGTTTAGCGGCGGCGGCTTCCTCCATCGCGGAAAGCATGGTGCAAGAGTACGTATAAAACCGCGCGCCTACATCCTGCATATCGAAAACGAGGACGTCGATATCGCGGAGCATGGCGGGATTCTTGCGGTAGCGGCCGTTCGCGTACAGGCTCCACACGGGAAGGCCCGTGGCTTCATCTTTCGAATCGGCAATGTCGGCGCGATCTTCTTTGCCCGTGAGACCGTGCTCAGGTGTGAATAGAGCGGACACGGAGACGCCGGCCTCGCGCATGGCATCGACGTTACGTTTGCCGTTGCGGTCCAGCCCGGTGTGGTTCGTGATGAGGCCGATGCGCTTGCCTTGCAGTTCACGAAACTTTTCGTCTTCCCAAACATCGAGTCCGGT
>JBEBFS010000108.1:0-10320 GCA_040081855.1 Bryobacteraceae bacterium
TCCCGCAAGGAGGAATGGAAGATTCAAGTCGTGAGCTGTTTCGAAACAATAGCCGGTCGTCGTCTACCGATAGTGGCGACAAAGGAACGCGTTCCTGAACAATCGAGCCCCGACGGTGACGGAGGGGATTCCCCGGTGGGAGAAGTAAGGAGACAGGAGACAGAAGTCGATTTGGCCCATTCCGGTCCCTGCCGTTGGAAAATCCCGGACCCTCCCCTGACAAAGGGGACACAACTAAGTGCGTTGCACACTTCGACGGGCAAAGTGCGCCTGTATCCAAAGAACTCACCCGAAGTCCGCCCAAACCCGCCCCAGTCTCGCGTTCTCCATTGCCTGAGACAATACGCTCATGCACGACAAAGTCATCGTCATGACCGGAGCCACCTCCGGCCTGGGCCACGCCGCTGCCGAAAAATTGGCCGGCATGGGTGCCCGCCTTGTGTTGATCGCTCGCGATGAAGCCCGCGGCAAGGCCACGCTCTCGGCCATGGAAAAGCGGAACCCGAACGCCCGGCACACAATTCACTGTGCCGATCTTTCTCTGCTTGCGGACATGAAGCGCGTCGGAGCCGAAATCGCCGCTACCGAACCGCGCATCGATATCGTCATCAACAACGCGGGTGGAGCTTTCGCCAAGCGCCGGGTCACTGCCGACGGCCTGGAACTCACATTCGCCACCAACCACATGTCGTTTTTCGTCCTGACGCGGGCGTTGCTCGCTCGCGTCCAGTCATCGGCCCCTGCGCGAATCGTCAACACCGCGTCCATGACCTACGCGAATGGCCGCATCGACTTCTCGAATCTGCAATCCGAAAAGAGTTTTTCCGGCACGGGCGCCTACGCGAACTCGAAGCTCTGCAGCGTACTCTTCACGCGGCCGCCATCCTGTTCGCCGAGGCGCGTGTGCTCGACGGCATCCCAGTTCACGCCCGTCGCGTAGCGGTCGCCCAACCGCTGCCACGCCGCAAAGCGCGAATCGGCAGGCGGCGGAGCATTGCGCGTGTATTTCCCAGTCAGCAAGCCGCTTGCTAAAGGAAAATACGGCAGCAGCCCCATGCCGTTAGCGTTGATGGCCGGAAGCATGTCGCGTTCCATTTCACGCACAATCACACTGTACTCGGCTTGCACGGAAACAAAACGATTCAGGTTCAGGTGCTTGGAGATCCACAACGCGTCCACCATTTGCTACGCCGCCAGATTCGAGCATCCGATGTAGCGAACTTTCCCCTGCCGCACCAGGTCGTCGAGCGCCCGCAGCGTTTCCTCCATCGGCGTCAGCACGTCGTAATAGTGCATCTGGTAGAGGTCGATCCAATCCGTCTTCAGCCGCGTGAGGCTCGCCTCCACGGCGCTCATGATGTAGCGACGCGACGCGTTCTTGCGAGTCACGCCCGCCGCCATCGGCGCGGCAAACTTCGTGGCCAGCACAATGCGCTTCCGGTCGTCCCCCATCACTTGCCCCAGTAGCGTCTCCTATCCGCCAAAGTTGCCGTAGTTATCCGCCGTATCGAAAAAGTTGACGCCCAAATCGAGAGCCTTCGCCACCACGGCCCGCGTGCCCTCCAGATCAATGCGCATCCCAAAGTTATTGCATCCGAGTCCGATTTCGGACACTTCCATGCCGGTGCTGCCCAGTTTGCGATAGTTCACGACGCTATTGTACGGGAAACGCGGTAAAATTCCGCCGCCACGTTCCGCCACCACATTTGGGTGCCCCCAGGCGTTTTGATACGCTGAGAAACGCCTTCATGAAACGAGCAATCCTGGCAGCCGTTTTCTTCCTGATCCTCGCCGACCTGTGTTTGTGGCTAACGCCCAGCCACTATCTAGCGGCCCTCCCCATCTGGCTCACGCGCCAGAGCGAGTGTTCCCTGCAACAATTCGCCGGCGACCTTCGCAGCGCAACCGCAATGGAGCAAACCGAAAACACGCCGAAATCGGTGCGCACGGAAAACGGCCTGGAGCTGTGGCAGTCCCCGCAACGAACCGCTTGGTCCGTGCAAGGCGACAAAATGATCGGGTTCCTGTTCACCGAACAGTCGCGCGATATCTACGAACCAACCGGGCACGAAGTCCACCAGGGAGACATTGTTCTCGATTGCGGAGCCAACATCGGCATGTTCACCAGAACCGCTCTCGATAAGGGTGCCGCCCGCGTGATTGCCATCGAACCGTCGCCGAAAACCCTGGAGGCCCTGCGCCGCAATTTTGAGCGCGAAATTCGCGAAGGACGCGTGACCGTCTATCCCGCCGGAGTATGGGATCAGGATTCGGAAATCGAGTTGGCCGTTGATGCAAACAACCTGGGCAACAGCAGTATGATCGAATCGAAGAAAGCGGCGGGCCAGCGGGTGCGCGTTCCGGTGACGACGATCGATCGAATTGTGTCGGAGCTGAACCTGCCGCGCGTCGATTTCATCAAGATGGATATCGAAGGCGCCGAGAAGCACGCTTTAAAGGGTGCCCAGGCCACCATTCGCCGTTTCCGTCCGCGAATGTCGATCTCGCTCGAACATCTGGACGACGACTTCACCGCGATTCCTGCGGAGATTCTCGCCATGGAGCCTCGCTACACCACCAAACCATGCGACTGCTCAATCGAGGATAAAAAAATCAAAGCGCTCGTCATGGCATTCGACCCGGTGCAACCGGTGCAATAGGAGAGCCGTCGTCGCGAGGCACGGGCGGGAAGGAAGTAGTTTCTTGTCTTGCAGCCGGGCCGAAGCTAGCGCTTGGTCTCTTCCCCGTCAATCGAGATCTTCAGGGCACGTAGAAATTTTTGGTCTTGCGAGGTCAGCTTTATCTTGCCCATCTTACGGCGGTTG
Source organism: Bryobacteraceae bacterium (assembly GCA_040081855.1). GTDB lineage: Bacteria > Acidobacteriota > Terriglobia > Bryobacterales > Bryobacteraceae > Palsa-187. The sequence goes on from JBEBFS010000108.1 coordinate 2,826, forward strand.
GGCTCGGGAGCGGGCTCCGCTTCCATCTTGACTTCTTCGTCCTCTTCGATCTCTTCGAGCTCATCGCCTTCTTCGCGCTTGTTGAAGCCAATGGTGGCTTCCAGCACCAGAAACACGTCGTAGCCAGCGCGTTTGATCTCACCGATAGCGGCTGCGATGCGGTCGGAATCGGAAAGCGATTCGTTGATCGCGTTCCCTAGCTCCTGCATTAACTCTTTGAGGTTGTCGTCCAAGAGATCCTCGTTTGCGATGCCTGCGGGGTGCCCCTCAAGCCAATCCCAGCATATCACCCGTGCCGACGTGGGGCGCCTTCTTTTGCTTATCGGCGCACAGGCGAAATTTCCAAGAGATTGGCCTTTGTCTTCGTCCCCGAAAAAGCCGAGGCGAAGCCTGGCGCGGGCCGCACCACCGAAACTGCCGCGGGCGATCGGGTAGTGAGCGGATTTGAGGGCATTGCCCACTCTCGGAAGCGGCACCCCGGATGCTAGGATCTAACAGTAGGGTTATGGGTACGTTGATTTCCAAATTCCTGGGCCATGTGGTTCCTGGTGTCATAAAGCCGCTGCATTCCTTGTGGAATCAGGTGATCGGATTCCTGTTCCTGGTCTTCACAGTGCTCTCGATCGCCTACGTGGTTCGTGCCGTGCGCGGTTTCAACGGCGACGCGGAGGGCCTGATGCAAATCGCGCTGCCCGCACTGTTTGCCCTGGTGATGGGCTATTTCTGCATCTCTTCGTTTTGGCGCGCCCGAAAGATTTCGCGCTCATGAGCGAGCCTTTCGATAAAGAATCTCCCCTCGAACGTCCCGGCGAATTTCCCTTCACGCGCGGCATCTACCCGGACATGTACCGCGGCCGCCTGTGGACCATGCGCCAGTATGCCGGCTTCGGCTCGGCCGAGGAGAGCAACCAGCGCTATCGTTTTCTTCTAGCCCAAGGCAATCGCGGATTGTCGGTCGCCTTCGATCTTCCGACGCAAATTGGTCTGGACCCCGATCATCCTATGTCGGCTGGAGAAGTGGGCCGCGTCGGTGTTTCCATCGCGTCCATCGAGGATATGCGGCGGTTGTTTGAAGGCATACCGCTGGGCGAGATCAGTACTTCGATGACGATCAACTCGACCGCGGCGGTTCTGCTGGCGTTCTACGTACTGGTCGCCCAAAGCCAGGGCGCCGATATCAAAAAGCTGCAAGGCACCATTCAGAACGACATTCTGAAGGAGTACATCGCGCGCGGCACCTATATCTATCCGCCCCGCCCCGCGATGCGCATCATCACCGATGTGTTCGCCTGGGCCGGCGCTGCACTGCCCGAGTGGAACACGATTTCGATCAGCGGCTATCACATTCGCGAAGCCGGCTCCACGGCAATTCAAGAGGTCGCGTTTACGCTGGCCGATGCGATTGCTTACATCGAGGCAGCGGTCGCAGCCGGTCTGGACGTGGACGCCTTCGCGCCGCGCCTCTCCTTCTTCTTCAACGCGCACAACGGATTTTTCGAAGAGATCGCCAAGTACCGCGCCGCACGCCGCCTCTATGCCCGCATCATGAAAGAACGCTTCGGAGCGAAAAATGCGAAGTCGATGATGCTGCGCTTTCATACCCAGACGGCAGGCAGTTCGCTTACGGCGCAACAGCCCGACGTGAACGTAGTCCGCACGGCGATTCAAGCTCTGGCCGCGGTGCTGGGTGGAACGCAATCGCTGCACACGAATTCGAAAGACGAAGCACTTGGACTGCCCACCGAACAGGCCGCAAAGCTGGCCATCCGCACGCAACAGGTGATCGCGTACGAAAGCGGTGTGACCGAGGAACCCGACCCGCTCGGCGGCAGCGACTACGTCGAGCGGCTGACCAGTGAGATCGAACGCGGCGCCGAAGACTACATCCGCCGCATCGACGAAATGGGCGGCACGCTCGCTGCGATTGAGAACAACTTCGTCCGCAACGAAATCCACAACGCGGCGTTCGCTTATCAGCAAGGCATCGAAAAAGGCGACCGGGTGGTCGTGGGCGTCAACAAATTCCAGGAATCCGAACACGCCTCGCCGCCGGTCTTCCGCATGGACGCAAGCATCGAGAAACGGCAGATTGAACGTGTGCGCGAATTAAGAGCCTCGCGCGCCGCAGAGCCCGTCGCCACGGCCCTGGATGCACTGGAAGCCGCCGCGCGTGGATCGGACAACCTGATGCCAAAAATCCTGACCGCCTGCGAAGCGAAAGCAACGGTAGGAGAGATTTCCGATCGCCTGAGAAACGTCTTCGGCGAGTATAGAGAAAGCTAACAACACGCAACGTGGGGCGGCCCTTCGGGCGGCAGCCGCGCTAAAGCGCGGCTAATTCAGAATGCCCCGTCCAAATAACAGAAGTACCGTTACTTCACTTCGGCCGGCACACTCGTAGCGGGCCCCATGCCCACAATCTCCAGCACCACTTCCTCATCCTTGGCGCCGTCGTAGTGGATCTGCTTGCCGTAGTGCGTGACGGTTGATCCCGCGCGCACGGGCACGGTGCTTGCCGGATCGTACTTGTTGCTGGTGCTCACCCACCATGTACCGGAAATGACGGTGATGAAGCGGTCATTTTGATGGAAGTGCGGACGGCTCATGTGGTTCGGATGCCATTTGGTGAGCACCACGTACAAGCCGGCCTTGTTGGGGTCGCCTGCAAGCACCGCCTGCGCCGCACCATTGGCTCCCTCCACCCACTTGATGTCCTTGGGCGGAGTAATTGTGATCGCAGCCGGATTCAAATCGGCGGCATTCACCGCTACAAGCCCGCTGAACGCCAATACCGCAACGGCGCTCATCAACGCACGAGTCATCCAAGATCTCCTCATCGTTTCCTCCCACGGTCCGCTTCGCAAAGCGTTCCTTCAGGATCATACACGAAAATTGGCCTACAAGGAGACCGCAGCATCGATAATGGAAAGGAACGATGTCCCCAACCATCCACATTATCGGCGGCGGTTTGGCCGGGTGCGAAGCTGCGTGGCAAGTCGCGCGCGCCGGCGCGAAAGCCGTGCTGTACGAAATGCGCCCCGCAAAAAGCACTGCCGCGCATAAGACGGATCAACTCGCCGAACTGGTTTGCAGCAATTCGCTCAAAAGCGAACAGGAAAATTCGGCTCCCTGGCTGCTCAAAGAAGAACTGCGGCGGCTGGGGTCCTTGCTGATCGGCGATATCGCTCCGCGCACCCGCGTTCCCGCGGGACACGCGCTCACCGTGGATCGTACGCTTTTTGCTGAGGAGATCACAAGGGTCATCGCCGCGAATCCGGACATCGAAATCCGCCGTGAGGAGATCACCGCGCTTGATGACACGAAGCTGTGGATCGTCGCAAGCGGCCCGCTCACCTCCGGCGCTCTTGCCAACGAAATCGCACGCATCACCGGCACCGAGCGCCTTTTCTTTTTCGATAGCATCAGCCCGATCGTCGATGCCGAATCCGTCGACATGTCGATCGCCTTCCGCGCCTCGCGCTACGGCAAGTCGATCGACGGCACCGACGATTACGTCAACTGTCCAATGGACAAGCCGCAGTATGAGGCGTTTCTCGCCGCCTTGCTCGCTGCCGAAAGCGTGCCTGCGCATATCGCCGAAGATGAGCCCGTCGCCGAAAACACGCGCTACTTCGAAGCGTGCCTGCCCATTGAAGAGATTGCCCGCCGCGGTCCGGACACCCTGCGCTTTGGACCGATGAAACCAATGGGCCTCACCGATCCCCGCACCGGGCGCCGCCCGTACGCCGTGGTACAACTTCGCGCGGAGAACGCCCGCGCCGGTAGCTACAATCTGGTCGGCTTCCAAAACCACATGCGCTTTGGCGAACAGCAGCGCGTGCTGCGCATGATCCCTGGCCTCGAACACGCCGAGTTCCTGCGCTATGGCCAGGTGCACCGCAACACGTATATCAACGCGCCGTCGTTGCTGGCGCCAACGCTGCAGATGCGCGCGAAGCCAAACATCTTTTTCGCCGGACAAATTTCCGGCGTCGAAGGCTACGTCGAATCTATCGCAACGGGCCTCGCCGCGGCGCGCGCCGCCGTCGCAACGGCCAGCGGAGAAACGCCGCAGGCATTTCCTCGCGCCACCGCGATCGGCTCGCTGTGCTCTTATGTTTCGGGAGCTGATCCCACGCACTATCAGCCTGCGAACATCACCTTCGATCTTTTGCCCAAGCTCGAAAATCCGCCGCGCGATAAGAAGACCCGCTACGCGGAAGTTTGCCGCCGTGCGCTGGTCGCGCTGGACGAATTCGCCGCCGCGAAAGTATCCCCTTGAGCAATTTCCGGTCCTCAGCCGCACGGAATTCCGCCTCTGCGATAATGGCATCCATCGCGATGCACAATTCCAAGGCCAAACCAACACGCCGCGAAACACTGGCACTGATGCTCGCCGCGCCAGCCGCGCTTGCGGAGACGCCCTCCGATCCCACCGGATGGACTCTGGCGCAAGCGTCCGAACAAATTCGCCGCGGCAAAATTTCGCCCGTCGAGCTAACGCGCGCCTGCCTGGACCGGATTCAGAAACTCAATTCCAAACTGAATTCCTTCATCACGGTGATGTCGGAACAAGCGATGGCCCAAGCGCGCGAGCTCGAAGCAGAAGCACAGGCCCGCAAATGGCGCGGCCCTCTGCACGGAGTCCCTATCGCGCTGAAGGATCTCTTCGATACAGCGGGTGTGAAAACAACCTGCGCCAGCGCCATTTTCGCCGACCGCGTTCCCGCCGAAGACGCCGAGGTGGTCACACGCCTGAAGAAAGCGGGCGCGGTGATTCTCGGCAAGAACAACATGCACGAGTTCGCCTACGGAGCCACTTCCGTCCCCAGCCATTTTGGCGCCGTGCACAATCCCTGGAATCCGGATTACATCGCCGGAGGATCGTCCGGCGGTTCAGCGGCCGCGGTCGCCGCGAATCTTTGTTTCGCAGCGATGGGGTCGGACACGGGCGGATCGATCCGCGGCCCTTCGACGTATTGCGGCCTCACGGGCTTGAAGCCCACGTATGGACGCGTGAGCACGCGCGGCGTGGTGCCGCTGTCGTGGTCGCTCGATCACGTTGGCCCTTTGTGCCACACGGCGGAGGACGCCGCGCTGATGCTCGAAGCCATCGCGGGCTACGACCCGAAGGAGATCACCAGCGCGAATCATCCGGTGGAGCGCTATTCGCAAAATATGCACGGGAAGACGTCGGCGTTACGGCTTGGCATTGTGCGCAAGTTGTTTTTCGATGGCCTGGATCCCGAGGTCGAAGCCGCCGTCAGCGCGGCGATCGAAACTCTGAAAAAGATCACTGCGGGCACTCGCGACGCCGAACTGCCCGGCTATCGAACGTTGCCCGTGGTTGCCGTGGAAGCGTACGCATACCATCTGCCTTACTTAACGAAAACGCCGCAGCTCTATCAGCCGACGACACTCGCGCGATTGAAGGGTGGCGCCGATATCACGGCTTCGGCGTACGTCGAAGGCCGCAGGGAACTGGACCGTCTGCGCCGGGTGGTGAGCGAAGTATTTGCGTCAGTCGATCTGTTGATCACGCCTACCGCGCCCACGGCCGCAGTAACCATCGCGGACGCAGCGAAGGAAGAAGTGCCTCCGCCCGGCGGCGTCTCGCGCCTGCTGCGCAACACGCAACCGTTCGATATCTTCGGCTTGCCCGCGATCACGGTGCCCTGCGGATTCACCAAGGGCGGCTTGCCGATCGGACTGCAAATCGCCGGACCGAATTTCGCCGAATCGCGCGTGCTGGCGCTGGCGCACGCGTATCAGCAAATGACGGACTGGCACAAACGGCGGCCCGCGAGCTAGACCTCTGGCTCGGCCAAGCCAGCCGCTGACGATAATAGAGGCAGTGCCCGCCGTATCTCTACAACCGGCCTCCGAACTGGCCCAGGCGATCTCGCGCTACATCGCGGAACTCGCACTCAAGAACGCGTCACCACATACGATTCGCAACTACGCCTCCGATCTCGCGCAGTTTCTCGAATACTTCACGCCGCCTGGTACCACGGCCTCCGACGTCCCTGCTCCAAATGCCATCACCGTTCCTCTTTTGCGCGAGTGGATGGCCGATCTCTTCGAGCGCAACCTGGACCCCATCTCCATCCGCCGAAAGCTCGCCGCCGTGCGATCGCTGTTCCAGTTTCTGTTGCGCGAAGGCACCGTGTCGACCAACGTCGCGCGCATTCTTCGCACGCCGAAAGCGCCCAAGCGCGTGCCGTCGGTGCCCACGGCCGAGCAAACGAACACTTTGGTGGACGCGGTCGCTGAAAACAAATTCGAAAAGCCGCATCCGGAGCGCGACGTGCTTTTATTCGAACTTCTCTACGGCTGCGGCCTCCGTGTCAGCGAACTGGTTGGCTTAAACCTCGACGATTTCGATTACCGCGAGCAATGGATCCGCGTTCGTGGCAAAGGCCGCAAGGAGCGTCAGGTTCCCTACGGCTCCAAAGCCGCCGCGGCGCTGGAGAAATATCTCGCTGCCCGCGGCGCTCAGATCCATGCCGCCAACCATGCCGAGCGCGCGCTGCTTCTCAGCAACCGGGGCGCGCGTCTTTCCGACCGCAGCGCCCGCGCCATCGTGAAGTTTTACTCGCGCATGATTTCGGGCGATTCCTCGCTCCACCCGCACAGCCTGCGTCACGCTTTCGCCACGCATCTTCTCTCCGATGGCGCCGACCTCCGCGCTATCCAGGAACTCCTGGGCCACGCGCGCCTCGCCACCACGCAGAAGTATACGCAGGTGTCGCTCACCGACCTGATGGCCGTATACGATAAGGCGCACCCGAAGGCACACAAGTAGGGGACGCACGCACTCCTGGAGCGCTCCACAATTCGCCTTGCTACACTGTCGGCATGGGAGCGAAGACCCTAATGAGTGTGGAGGAGTACCTCCACACCACGTTCGACGGCGCCGACCGCGAATATCTCGACGGCGAGGTCGTGGAACGAAACATGGGGAACAAGACGCACGGCCGTGTACAGCTATCGATTGCTTACCGACTGAAGCAACTGGAGGCCACGAAAGGCTTTTACGTGGTGGTCGAGGTGAGGCAGCAAGTCAGCAGCACTCGCTACCGCATTCCCGACGTCGCCATCTTCCCGCGTGATCCGGGGGACGAAGTTCCCTCCACTCCTCCGCTAGCCGCCATTGAAGTGTTGTCGCCCGATGACCGCATCGGCTACATGACGGATAAGCTCGAAGAGTACATCCACTGGGGAGTCCGTCACATTTGGCTCGCCGATCCGGAGCGCCGCAAGTTCTTCGTCTACGACGCCACCGGCTTGCATGAAGTGAGCGAACTCACGCTGCCGGAATACGCCGTCACTCTGACGAAAGCCGCGATTTTCGAAAAAGAATAAAAGAAGCGGGGCAGATTTCCGGCCCGCCTGAGCTACATCTCGCGCCGGTTCTCCAGCGATTTCGAAATTGTCACTTCATCGGCGAAGTCCAAATCACTACCCACGGGAATGCCCATCGCAATGCGGGTCA
>JBEBFS010000109.1:0-10307 GCA_040081855.1 Bryobacteraceae bacterium
GGGAGGAGATGGGGGATAGGGTTCCGGGGTGGCTTTGTTTCGCGGGTGATTAAGCCGGGCTGATGCCCGGCTGCCGCCCTGAAGGGCCGCCCCACGTGGGGACGGGATGAGGATTCTCCGTGTCAAAGGGAATAGACGGAGCGATCATTTTTGGACCCCAGTCTCACGCCTAGGGCTGTGATTACCTTGCTTTCGGCTCACTGGGATCGGACTCCTGTTCGCCTAACCGCATCATCGTCCGTTCCTCCTGACTTAATCTCTCTTGGCACGCCGACTCTCGTTATATGCCCTTTCCCGGAGTACGCGGGCGATGGACACCTCCCCAAAATACGGGCCGAGTTCGTCGGGAAAAAAGACAATTGTCCTCTTACGTGACTCATCGTCCTCAAATACGACTTTCACGCGTGGGTATTTGCTTCCCCAACTGCCCTTGACCGAGATGACTTTACTAAGCGGAATTCGATGTTCGTTGCCGGACTCATACATAGATGATGAGATCGGTCCCCTCAAGAGCGACCTCCTTCAGGCGGAGGAACATTCGATATGCAAATGCGGCACCGACCGCGAAGAAAAGGAAGCCGTCCACAAGCGACTTCCTGTCGCCGTGTGACGCGAAGAGCGGGACGCCGCTGATAGTCAAAACGAAAACAGAATAGATGTATTTAAAAAATCGAGTTCGCGGCGACGACAAGACGCGCCGCTTCATGGGCTACAGCTTCTCTTTGAGCAGCTTGTTCACCGTTGCCGGATCGGCTTGGCCTCGGCTTTGTTTCATGACTTGGCCTACCAGGAAGCCGATCACTTGTTGTTTGCCGCTTTTGTATTGCTCGACTTGTTTGGGGTTGGCGGCAATGACTTCGTCGATGATTTTGCCTAGGGCGCCTTCGTCGCTGATGGATTCGATGCCTTCGCGTTTGACGATGACTTCGGCGCTTTCGCCCGAGGCGGCCATTTTGGGTAGGATTTCCTTCGCCAGCTTGCCGGTGAGTTTGCCGTTGGCGATGAGCGCGATCAATCCGCCGAGGGCTTCGGCGCTGATGGGGGAGTCTTCGATCTCCTTGCCTTCCTGCTTGAGCAGGGCGGAGAGGTCGCCCATCACCCAGTTGGCGGCGGCGCGGGCGTCGTCGGCGCTGGGTTTGCCAGCGTTGGGTGTGGCGGGGCTGCTGATGGCTTTGGCGGTTTGTTCGAAGTATTCGCTCATGGCGCGGGTGGCCGTGAGTACCTGGGCGTCGTATTCGCGCAGGCCGTAATCTTCGATGAAGCGCGCGCGGCGGGATTGTGGCAGTTCCGGCATGCGTTCGCGCACCGAAGACAGCCAGGCTTCGCTGATGCGCAGCGGGGCGAGGTCGGGCTCCGGGAAATAACGGTAATCGTGTGCGTGTTCCTTGCTGCGCATGCTGACGGTTTCGTCGGCGTCGGGATCGTAGAGGCGCGTTTCCTGGATGACGCGGCCGCCGCTTTCCACCACGGCAACCTGGCGGGCGATTTCCTTATCGATCGCCATTTTGAGGAACCGGAACGAGTTCAGGTTCTTGACTTCGGCCTTGGTGCCGAACTTCTCGGCGCCCTTCAAGCGGACGCTCACGTTGGCGTCGCAGCGCAGGTGGCCTTTTTCCATGTCGCAGGTGGAGACGTTGATGTATTGCAGCACCTGTTTCAGCTCGGTGAGATAGGCGTGCGCTTCGTCGGAGCTGCGGATATCCGGCTCGCTGACGATTTCAATAAGAGGCGTGCCGCTGCGGTTGAGATCGACGTAGGTGTAGCGGTCGGAATCCTTGAAGCCGTCATGGATGCTCTTGCCTGCGTCGTCTTCCATGTGGACTCGGGTGACGCCGATGCGCTTGGAGACGCCGTTCACGTTGATTTCGACGTGGCCGAATTCGGCGAGGGGCTGATCGTATTGCGAGATTTGATAGCCCTTGGGGAGATCTGGATAAAAGTAGTTTTTGCGCGCGAAGATGGACTTCGGATTCACCTTGCAGTTGAGCGCGAGCGAGGCTTCGATGGCGAGTTCCACGGCGTGCTTGTTGAGCACGGGGAGGGCGCCGGGCATGCCGAGACAAACGGGACAAACGTTGGTGTTCGGCGGGGCTCCGAAGCCGGTGGGGCAGCCGCAGAAAATCTTCGTGTTTGTAGCCAGTTGAACGTGAACTTCGAGGCCAATGACGGGCTCGTATTTGGCGATCACTTCTGGCGAAGCAAGCATGGTGGCGCTGGAGGGCATGGGTAATTTTCAGTATACCCGCGCTCTTCTCCAATGCGATTTCCAGAAGGCTGCGATTTCGAGAAGCGTGCAAGGGGGCAATTGAGCCCCCAAATACCTTAGCCGCAAATCCCCGTGCCGCAGGTGCAAATGCAAGGACCTTACTAGGTGTCTGTACGTACACGGCCTAGGGTTATCACCTATGCTCTAATCCCGGAAATCCCCTCTGACGATAGTGCTACTGTAACGCCGGAAAAGCGCGTCACGCGGCACAGAAGGACGGAGGAATCATGAAACAAACAGCACGGACTGTCGGACGAGTTCTTTTGGCCGGGACGTTTTTCGGCCTGCTGCTGGCGGGAACGCCAGTGACGGCGTCGGCGTATGCGGATCCTGGCACAGGAGCCTTCGTTTATCAGGCGTTTTACGCGGGCGTTCTCACCGGGGCGTTCTACCTGCGCAAGTTTGTGCAAAAGCTGCGCAGCAAAGTCAGCTCCAATAACTAGTCCTGCACCCCTGACGGATCGAAATGACGGCAACGGGCGAAATGGGACGCTTGTCCTTAGCAGTGAGATCGTTCCGTGATCCCGCGGGTTCGGTGGTGCGATCCGGCGGCCGGATTCTGCGCGCCGTAGAACCTGCCTCGACCAAAGAATTGGAAGCTTTTCTCGACACCGCAAGCGCTCGTAAGGCAACGGAGCAGGGCAAGCTAGTTCGTTCGGTTCGTATCCCTTCCAGTGAAATTCCCAGCGCCGATTCCGGCGCGCATTGCTACGAACATGAGCGCATTGCGTTTCCCAGCTATCCCCATGAATGGCCGGCGGAGATGTTTGCGGCGGCGGGCGATCTAACGCTGGAGCTTTTCCAAAACGCACTTCACGATGGTTTCGGGCTGAAGGACGCCACTCCTTACAATGTTCTTTATCGTGGCTCCGCTCCTGTTTTTGTAGACATTCTTTCGTTTGAGCGGCGCGACCCCCGAGACGCGTCGTGGATGGCGTACGCGCAGTTCGTCCGAACGTTCTTGCTGCCGCTGCTTGCCCACCGCCACTTTGGGATGGAACCGGGCGAAGTGTTCGCCCAGAAACGCGATGGGTTGGAGCCCGATGCGCTTTACCGCATGGCCGGCCTCGGCAAGCGTTTGTCTCCCGATTTCCTGAGTCTGGTGACTCTGCCGAAGTGGATGAGCGGCAAAGCGACCGCCGATGTGTATCACCCGGCTCACTTGGACTCCGCCGAAAAAGCGAAATTCATCTTAACCGGTCTGCTGGAACGAACAGCAAAGCAACTGCGCTCGCTTTCGCGGACTTCGGGTCCGGAATCCACATGGAGCGGCTACCTCGATCACAAATCGCTCTATAACTCCACGCAACTTGCCCAGAAGGAAACGTTCGTCCAGGAAGCGCTGGAACTGGCGCACGCGCGGACGGTGCTGGATGTGGGGGCGAATGAAGGCCGATTTAGCCTGCTGGCGGCAGAACGCGGCGCCTCCGTGGTCGCGATCGACACGGATCCGGCCGTGGTTGGCACCATCTGGCGCGAAGCCTCCCGCAGGGGTGCCGACGTGCTTCCGCTGGTTGTGGACCTTACGCGGCCAACGCCGGCAATGGGATGGCGCAATCAGGAGTGCGACTCTTTCCTGGACCGGGTCCAGACGATGGGCCGCTTCGACATGGTGATGATGCTGGCGGTGATCCACCACATGCTGGTCTCCGAGCGCATCCCATTGGCGGAGCTAATGGGCCTGGTGGCGGAAATAAGTAACGATTTTGCACTGATCGAGTTTGTCGCTCCTGCCGATCCAATGTTTAGCCGGATTGTTCGGGGAAGAGAAGCACTACACCGGGATTTGACGACCGCCTCATTCGAATCGGCGGCAGCACCAACTTTTGAAATAGTTCGATGCCAGAAAATCGACGGACTGCAGCGATGGCTCTACCTTCTACGCAAACGCGCGTAAGCGTTCGCGATTTTCTCCTTTGCCTTTCCATCGGCAACCTGCTGTTTCTGCGCCGGTGGTACGACATTGAGACGATTCAATCACCCGCGATGGATTATTACCGGCCGGGGCCGGCTCAGCATACGTTGTTTTGGGCGACTCTCGCGGGAATTGCGATCATCGGCGTTATTTTGTGGCTGGCGTCACGGCTGATCCGCCGGAATCCCACGGGCCACATTGTCACCATTGGCCGTGTCACGTTCATGCTGCTGATGATGGTTAGCCTGGAAACCATCCGGCGATTCTGGAACTATCGCCTGCACAACGTGGACTGGGGCAGTACGCTTTCGATGTTCGGGATGGAAGCTGTGCTGGCCTGGGGCATCGTCCAATTGTTTCGCAACAAACTTCGCGTCATGCACGCCGCCGAGCGTGTTGCATTGTTCATGGTGGTGGCGATTCCGGCATTCGCCGGACATTATTGGTTTACACGAGAGATTGCAGATCCACCCTCGGCCTGGGCGCCTCGCCCATCTCTGCCGATGCTTCCCGCAAAGAAAGATGGATCCAGCGCCGCTCAGCGGCGTGTGATCTGGCTGTTGTTCGATGAATTCGATCAACGTCTGGCTTTCGACGCGCGTCAGCCTGGCGTGGAACTGCCGGAGTTGGACCGCATTCGCGCGGAGTCTCTGGTGGCGGATCACGCCGAACAAACGGCCAACTTCACAATGCTGGCCGTACCGTCGTTGATTGCAGGGCGGTCCTTTGAGCGCTCGGAGTCCGTCGACGAATCGACGCTGCTGGTCACTCCGCCGGGTTCTTCGATGTCCGTGAACTGGCACGACCAGCCGAACGTCTTTCGCAAAGCACACGAAATGGGCTTCAACGCGGGCATTGTCGGCTGGCATCACCCTTATTGCCGGGTATTAGGGGACAGTGTTGCGAGTTGCTTCGACATGCCCAGCGTTGCCGTGGGTAATTCCCTCGCCCGGGATTTGCAGGCAACGAATCGCGGATTTGTGCGCGCGATTGAATTGACGTTTCACCTCGGCTGGCTCACCTTCACGGATATGTTCCAGATGGGCGGCGAGGCCGCCGAGCACGATTCGGAAGCGTTCCAGCAGGAGCAGCAGCAGCGGGAATATTTCCAAATTCGCGACCGCGCTTACCGTGATGCCGTGGACCCCCGTCTCGGCCTGCTTTACGTTCATTTTCCGACCCCGCATCTGTTCGCCATCTACGATGCGAAGCGCAAGGATTTCACGCTCAGCGACAAGACTACCTACTTCGACAATCTTGCCCTGGTTGACCGCACGGTGCGTGAACTGCGCGCGAAGCTGGAGCAGGCAGGACTGTGGGACTCGACGACGCTACTGATTTCGTCCGATCACGGCCTGCGGCGCGAGATCTGGAAGGGCAGCCGCAACTGGTCGCCCAAGTTCGATCAACTGCTGGAGAGCGGTTCCTATCCGGTGGTCCCATTCATTCTAAAACTGGCCGGACAAACCCAGCACGTAGCGTTCGATCCGCGGTTTTCCGCCGTGGTCACCGGAAATCTGGCGCTATCGCTACTGAGCGGCGATGTGAAAACTTCGCAGCAGGCCGCCGATTGGCTGCTGCAACACGGCGAAGCAAAGACCCTTACCGCACGCTAGCCGATCATTCTCATCGGCCGAGAAATTTTTCGACCTGTTCCAGCGCGCGCTCCGCCATCTGGATATTGCGCTTGCCTCCATCAACGTCGCCCGCGCGTATGGATGCCATGGACTCCTGCAACATGTAATCCATGCGCGTATTCGCCTCGCGGATATCGGCGCGAAGATTGAGTCCCTGGCGCGACATCTGCTGCTGCATCGATTCGATACCGGCTTTGGCAGTGCTTGCTCGGATGGAGACGAGGTTATATCGTTCGCGCAGTTCGTTGAGTTCCGGTGAAGGCGCGGCGGCTCGGGCGGGCGCGGGTTGCGCCGCGGGAGCGGGCACGGGCTGTGCAGGAGGTTGCGAGGCCACGGGTTGCGGAGGTGGCGGCGTTGCCTGCGGTGCTGCTTGTGCGGGTCGGGCTGCTTGCTGCGGAGAAGTTTGTGGAATGGCTTGCGGAATGGCTGCCACAGCCGGCCGTGCTGTTGGCGTGGGCGTTACTTGTTTCGCGGCAGGTGCAGGCGTCGGAACAGCGGCGGGCGCGGGAGCCGGAGCGGGTGTAGCTACCGCAGCCGGAGCCGGCGTTGCCTGTTGCGCTGCCGGAGTTGCAGAGGGTGCTGGAGCGCTCGTGGTCGCCGGTACCTGCGTTTGCGCATCCGTCGATCCACTGTTAAACATCTTTGGCCCTTGCGTCACAGCGAGGGCAATCACAACCAGCGTCGCTACGCCGCCAATCGCCATGTACATTCCACGGCGGCTGGCCGGTGGAGGTGCGGGCATTGCTTGTGCCGCGGGCATGGGAGACGACATCGCCGCGGGTTGCTGGGCCATCGGCGGTGGTTGTAAAGGTGATTGCGGAGGCCGTTGTTGCTGAACGGGTGCGGGTTGCGGCGGAGTCGCCGGCCGGGCAGCCACCACCGTGGGGGCATCGCTTGGCTTAACAGCTTGAGGGCGCGGAGCCATCACTACGGTGGCGTCGTCGGACGCGGCTTTGGTTGTTGCCGTTGCGGCTGGTCCTACTGCAGTGGATGCCGCGCCGGGCTGCACGTTGGCGAGCGCCGCGCGAAATGCCTGGGCGGATTGGAAACGGGATTCCGGATCTTTCGCGATCGCCATGAGGATGATGTCGCTTAAATCCGTGGGAACGCCGGGAACCACATCGATCGGTGGCGCGGGCGATTCCTGTAAATGCGCCGACATGATCTGGAAATCGCTGTTGCCGGCGAACGGCCGCTTGCCCGTGACCAATTCGTATAGCGTAATGCCGAAGGAGTAGAGATCGGAGCGAGGGTCCGGCTCCGTGCCTTTGATCTGCTCCGGCGACATATAGTAGAGCGAGCCAACGGCGCTGCCGGTCTGCGTGAGCTTACGATCCGACTTCGCGCGGGCGATGCCGAAATCCATCAGCTTCACCACGCCCTCTTGCGTCACCATGATGTTGGCTGGCTTGATGTCGCGGTGGACCACGCCCTTTCCGTGAGCGTAGCCCAGAGCGTCGAGCGCCTGCGTGGCCCAATCGAGCACAGACTTCACCGGCAGGGGGCCGTTTTCCGCCATCTTCGAGAGCGAATCCCCTGTCACGAACTCCATGAACATCAGGAGTTGATTGCCGTAGCTCATCGCCGTGTAGAGTTTGGCGATATTTGGGTGGTCGAGCGCGGCCTGCAGCTTGATTTCGCGCTGGAAGCGGGCTAGCGCTTCCTGATTGCCCTCAAGATTCGATAGAGCAACCTTCATCGCCTCGACACGTTCGGAGAGTGTGTTGCGGACCTGAAACACCTGGCCCATACCGCCTGCACCGATTACTTTGACGATTTCGTAATCGCCAATCCGGTCTCCCACCTGCATGACTCTCTCCCTCCGGCGTGCCGCGCGATGCGTCTGATGCGGCTTTCGCCCGTAGCCCGGTTATTTCTTCACGTGATCGCCGACCTTCACACCAGGCTGGCCCGCGTAGGTGCCTTCCGAGGAACTGTCGTCGGCGGATGTGATTTTAATGGTGCCGAGGTCTGTTTCGACGCGCCGCAGTACTTTGCCGGTGGCGGGATCTTTGATCTCGCGGCCTGCGCGTGCAATCTTAAGCGTGTCACCGACGCGAATGCCGGCGCGGCCGCCTACGTTGAGAATCAGCGTATTGCCGTTGACGTCTGCGACCATGCCGTCAATTTCAACGACGCGCGTGGGAAGGGCTGCCGCCTTGTCGTTCAGTCCGGCCACCACTTCAGTAACGGCTTCATTCGTGGCTTCCCCCAGAATGGTGGCACCGAAGTTGGAGTTCGACATATCCAAGCCGCCGCCGCCGATCGCACTTCCACTACCACCGCCGCCGATCAGGTTCGCTCCCGAACGCTTCGATTCACCCTTGCCCGCCATGGACGCCAGAATCTCGCCGGTTTCCACGTTCACCAGGCGCGCCGTCACCTGGACGATCGCCTTCGATTCCTTTTTGCCGATGCCTCCGATGCCGAAGCGTCCGGCCGCGGCTCCCAGGCCGCCGATGTTCGTGCTCTTATCGTCCCGGCCGAATTGCGTAATGCTGCCGATGATGATGGCGTCCACGCCGAGCAGTTTGCCGAGTTTTGCGGCGCTGGATGGATCGGCGCGATCGCTATTTGAAAAATTTTGTTCGGCCATCAATTTGTCGAGCGCCTTACGCTCGATGACGGAGTACTTTCCTCCGTTCACAAGGCGATCGACAATCATGTCGGAGATGCCTTTGCCGATGTCCTGGTTTGAGCCCCAGATCTGAACGACGCTGGTGGAAACGGTGCCGTAGTCAAAGTTCATGACCGCGACCCGCTTCTTGTCCTGCCCGTACAAGGCGGATGCCAGCAGTGCGGAAACAAGTATGAGTTTTTTCATGGGCCTAAACCCTCCTGCAAGAGTATGCGTCAGCAATTTTTATTATAGGCTCTTAGGGGTTATTTTCCTCCCTCAAAGTGCGAACCGGACCGGCATAAAAATGGCTTACGTAGGACCGCGGCCGCAGCCAGGGTGATCCACCGTGCGGGTGTTCAACACTTGATGGTAAATCTGATACCATTTGTTCATATGATGAAACGCTCGCCTGCTGGTGGACAGTCCGCTCGATGAATCCCAGAGGATTTCCACCCCGCCGGCCGAGGATCCGCGAGAACGTAAATGAGGCGATCCGTGCGCGTGAAGTGCGCGCGGTGTTCCCCGACGGTGTCGTCGAGGTGTTGCCCACCATGGCTGCTGTGCGGAAAGCGCAGGAAATGGGTCTCGATCTGATTCTCATTGCCCCCACTGCGGAACCGCCCGTCGCCAAGGCCATGGATTACGGCCAATGGCAGTACGAGAACAAGAAAAAGCAGCACGAGGCGAAAAAGAAGCAGCACGTCATTCAGGTGAAGGAGCTGAAGTTCCGCCCCAACACCGACGATCACGACTACGATTTCAAACGCAACCACGCCATCCGGTTCCTGCAGGAAGGGAACCGCGTAAAGGCCGTGGTGCAGTTCCGTGGACGCGAAATCGCGCACACCGATTTGGGCCGCAAGCTCCTGCTGCGGTTTGCCGCCGACCTCGCGCAGTACGGCGCCGCCGAAGGCTCCCCTCGCCAGGAAGGCCGCAACGCGCACGTCATCATTAGTCCGGTGAAGACGGTGGTGACCAAGGAACACAAACCTGAGTCCAAGCCTGAGTCCAAGCCGGAACAGAAGCCGAAGCCTGAGGGCGTCGGCGCTCCACCCGCGGAACCGCAGCAGTAGTCCTAACTCACAGGCTTAACGCCCGCGCTCGTAGCGTCCATCCCGGTACCCATTGCGATCATGGTCATTACGCCCATAGCCGCCGCGATAACGGTTGTCATCGCCACGCCTATAGTCGCCAGGCCTGTATTCGCCAGGCCTGTATTCATTTGGATACGCTCCGCGGCGGTAGTTGTTCGCTCGAACGGCGCATCCCGACGTAAAGACGGCCAGCGCCAGCGATGCTGTAAGAACCCAATGTTTCATGACGGCCTCCGTCATGTTGGAGTCCCGGCGCGCGCATTGGGTTCCCTGATTTACGGGAAATTAATGGACTGCCGCTAAGTCGAATCGCCGCGATTTTCCGTTGAGTTGAAGCGGCTGCTACTTCAGTGGCTTCACACACCGAAACCCAATGTCGGTGGATGCGAAGCGTTCCGGGATCGGGCTCCATTCATAGGCGACGGCCGCGGCCGTCGGGGTGTTGAAAGAGCCGCCGCGAACCTGGATCCATTTTTCCCCAGCAGCCGGCGGCGGAGAAATCAATTTGGCGAACAGCGCGGCGGCTTCGGCGCTGGGGGTGACGCTGCCTTCCACCATCTCCCACGCGTTGCCGCCCATCTGATAGAGAGGCGTTGCCTTGAACGAACGCACCGGCATCAGCGCGTGCGAAGTAAGCGTCGCGTTGTCCATCAGGTTGGCCTGCGAAGCGTCTTCGGTCTTGCCCCACGGGAAACGATTGCCATCGGCGCCGCGTCCGGCGCGTTCCCATTCCGTTTGCGTGGGCAGGCGCTTGCCTTTCCACTTGGCGAACGCG
>JBEBFS010000110.1:0-10285 GCA_040081855.1 Bryobacteraceae bacterium
TTTGGGTGGGGGGGAGAATGGGCCGTCGTGTGACTTCGGCCGGCGGCCCCATTCCGGATACTACGGACTACACCAATACTGGACTACGCCATCTTCGGCTTCCATAACCCAATCGCTGCCCCTGTTGGGTCCAGGATGATGCTGAAGGCGCCCATTCCGGGCACTTCCGTCACCTCTTTGATCAACGTCCCGCCCAGCGATTGCGCCTTGGCTGTTTCTGCTGCCAGGTCGTCCACCAAAATATACGGGAGCCAGATCGAAGGGTACCCTGGCATTGGGTGTTTCATGATGCCGCCGCCCACGCCGTTGTCGACGCGGATCATCGTGTAGTCGTCTTCCGCGCCCGGCATGCCTTCCAGCTTCCAGCCAGGGAAAAGGTGTCCGTAAAAGGCTTTCGCTTTATCCGGATCCGTCGTATTCAGCTCGATGTGAACAAAATTGTTTGCCACTTGTCTTCATCCTCCGTCCTGAATCTGTTTCTTCGCGCGTGCAACCGCCAGAAACAGTCTGCATTTTACGAGAAACCCATGAGAGGCTGCGGCCAGGCGATTCCCGCTAACGGCGGCGCTTAAGGGCCCGGGCAGGTTAAACTAAGAGGAAATGGCTCTAGTAGAAGGTTGTAAGCATTCGCTCGACATCACGGTCCCCGTTGCGGACATCGAGCAAGAGACGGAGCGCGCTGCCGCTACGATTCAGGCGAAGGTCCGCATGCCCGGCTTCCGCCCCGGCAAGGCGCCGCTCTCTCTGGTGAAGACACGTTTCGCCGGTGATATCCGGCAGGAAGTTTTGGACAAGCTGCTGCCGCGCGCGTTCAGCGAAGCCGTGAAGAACGAGCATCTGGTGGTGGTGGGTCAGCCGAACGTGAGCGACCTCCATTTCCACGCCGGTGAGCCGCTGAAGTTCAAGGCCGAGTTTGAAGTGGCTCCCGAGTTCGACCTTGGCGAGTACCAGGGCATCACCGCTACCTACGCGGAGCCGGAAGTTCCCGAGTCCGACGTGGACAAGCGCATCGATGAAGTTCGCGACCGTAAGGCCGAGTTCGTCAATGAGGATCCCCGCGCGCTCGCCGATGGCGATCACGCCGTCATCTCGCTTGAAAGCGTTTCCGGCGTCGATGAAAAAGTCTCCCAGGACGAGTTAATGTTGAAGATCGGCGACGAGGCAACCCTCACCGCGTTCACCGAAAACCTGCGCGGGGCAGCTCCTGGCGAGGACCGCGAGTTTGACGTGACGTATCCGGCCGATTATGACCGCGAAACACTGGCCGGCCGCACCGTGCGCTTCAAGGCAACCATCAAGGCCGTTCGCCGCAAGGAACTGCCTGAACTGAACGACGAGTTCGCCAAGGACCTGGGCGATTACCAGACCCTCGATGAGCTAAAGGACGCCATCCGCACATCGATTCGCGCCGAGCGCGAACACCACGCTCAGGACGATACCAAGCACCAGATCATCGAGAAGCTGGTGGATGCCCACGAGTTTGCCGTTCCGGAAGTCTACATCGACCGCCAGATCGAGCAGACTCTGGAAACCCAGCTACGTCAGATCGCCTCGCAGGGTGTCGATCCGCGTCAGTTGAAGCTCGATTGGGCCAAGATCCGCGAAGCGCAGAAAGATCGTGCCTCTCGCGATGTACGTGCGTCCTTGATACTGGACAAGATTGCCGATCGCGAGTCCATCAACGCCACGCAGGAAGAAGTGGATCGCGAAGTGAGCCGCCACGCGCGCCAACAGCGCGAACCCGTCGCCACGGTTCGCGCCAAGCTGCAAAAAGACGGCACGCTCAACCGCATCGCCGGCCAGATCCGCACGGAAAAGACGCTGGGCTTCCTGTTCGACAAGGCTCGCAAGGAAGCACCCAAGCCGGGCGAGAAGCAAGAAGAAGCGGCCGCGGAATAAGTGCGGTGCAACGTGGGGCAGCCCTTTCGGGCGGCAGCCGGGCTTCGGCCCGGCTTTTTCTTTTTAGCGAATCGCGCTTCCTACTCCAGCAACTTATCCAACACCGGCAGCGGCACTGCGCTTTCTTTGAGCGCAGCGTCGTGGAACGCTTTCAGGGAATACGCCGCGCCTTTGCGCTGCTTGTAGTGTTCGCGGACTTCCAGCCATCCCTTCCAGCCTGAGTAATACATCGGCAACTGGGACGAAGAAAGCTGCGCGCGCTGCAGTTTCGCCGTGGCTTCTTCTTTTTCCTGATAGGTGTCCTTCATCATCAGATCGAGTGCCTGCTGATCCGTCATTCCCATCGTCTGCAGGCGGATATCCAGGATCGTGTTCGCCAGCGCGCGCAACACTTGTTTATAGAACGAGAGCCGCAGCGCTTTACTGCCGTTCAAATAGCCCGCTTCGTCCATCAACTGTTGCGTGTAGAACGCGTAGCCTTCGATATAGGGTCCGTTGCCCCAGAGCATGCGGAGCAATCGGCGCGAGGTCGGCTGCACGTCGTTGGCGATTTCGAGCTGCACGTAATGTCCGGGCATGGCTTCGTGAATGGTGATTTCCTGGATGCCGAAATCGTTGTACTCGCGCAGCTTCGATTCCACGCGCTCCTTTGGCCAGTCTTTCGGAATCGGTGTCACCCAGTAGAACGCCCCCAGTTCCGGTTGCAGCGGCGGAGCCGGATTGAAACCCGCCACTCCGTAAATGCCGCGCATGAACTCGGGCGTTTCAATCACCTGCAAATTTCCGCGCGGAGGCAGCGTCATCAGGTCTTTCTCTTTCACGAACGCCGTTGCCTGCGCGAGCGTTTCGCGTGCCTTGTCCATGTATTTGTCCGGCGTCACGTGCTGCCTGGCTACATCGGCCAGCGCCTGTTCCACGGTTTGGGGTGCGGCGAGTTTTGCCATCGCTTCGCGCGTCGATTTCAGATCCGCTTCCGCGGCGGCCAGAAGTTCCTCCGGTGTCTTGCCGGTCGCGATCACGTACCTGAACTTTTGCGCATACTTCTCTTTGCCCAGCCGCCAATCCGAAGTCTTCTTCGAAAGATCGTTCTTCAAATAATCGCTAAAGCTCTTCAACGCCGCGATCGCTTTCGTCGCTGCGGCATCGTAAGCGGCTTTCTGGTCGGCAGGTACCGCGGCGCGCAATGTCTTATCGATCAAAGAAACGTTCCCGTCGTTCTCTTCACGCGCGACGCGATTCCATACCTCGGGAGCGTCCACCAAATGCATCTTCGCCTGATCCAGCAGCGCGGGAATCTGCTCAATGCGCTTCGTGATATGGCGCATGCGCTCGGCCTTTGGAGCGTACTCGAGCACGGACTCGCTGAACAGCGCATTGCCGATCAACTCCACATAAATAGTTGGATTGTGCTTGTAGCTCTGGATTGTGTCCAGCTCCAACAGGCTCAGCGCCAGATTGTTCTTGATGATGTCGAGATCGGCCTGTTGTTCCTTGTCGAGCTTAGCGTTCGCCAGCGCATTCACGCGCGCCTCGATTTCCTTCACGAACTTGCGCGAATTTTCGAGCGCCGCCGGACTATAATCGTCCAGCATCTCGTCCAGCTTCGCTCCGTTGTGAACGTGATACCCGGATTGCGTCGCGGTGGAGGGAGAAAGAGCCAACGTGCCGTAAGTGTAGTCGTTCGTCAGCTTTTCCAGATCCGCCGCCGAAGTATCCGGTTTTGAGCAGCCGCACAGCACTACGACCGTTACGCCAACAACAATTCCCAACCGATGCATAGGTCCCTCCAAGGTCCGACGTGGGGCGGATTGGAAATCCGCGGCGGAGTGGCACTCCGTCTGGTGTTGCCCCCACATAATCTAAGGCGGGATAGCCAATCCCGCGCGGGATTCCATCCCGCCCCACCTAACTTGTTTCAAGATACACCGCGAAGGTTCCCAGCCAATGCCCGCCTTCATAATGCTCACCAGTGACGGAGGCCAAGCCCGCTTCCCGGTGCTTTTCTGCAAGGTTGCTGCATAGATCCTTCCGAGCGTCACGGTCAGGCAATCCCTTCGCGACGCCACGCAGCATCCACGCACGGCTTAGATTCAACCCATCCAGGTGCGCCAGTTTTCCGTCCGCCCGATCCGGCGAAACCGCAGGTTGCAGCATGGAAATATCCGGCAGAAACCCGCTGAGCCAGTCCGCGAACAGGGAAGGCTCAAGTACGCGCCGCATCAAATCCGCTTCCGCAAGGCACGGCGATAGAAAATCTTCTCCCGATGGCTCCATGCGCAGCGGTCCGTTCGCATCGTTGCCATAAAAGTGCAACGCCCGCTCGCGGAAAATATCCCCTGAGTTTCCCTTGGCATCCAAAATCAATCCCAACGCAAACGCGGTGTTCGCGTGTTGGCCACAGCGGTCCGGATACGGCAATTTTTGGATCCACGCCGACATCTTTCGAAACGCGGCGTCCTCCAGAGGAGCCAGAATCGCGGCCAATTCCGGTGCGCTCTGTTGCAATTCCGCGTGCAAAGCCAGCAGCCAGGCCAGCCCATAAGGCCGCTCGAAGGAATCGCGGTTGGGCCCCACCAGATACCGCACTTCCGCATCGACATTTACCGGGGTGATGCTGCGACGCAGCCGCGCCACGGCGTGTTGCGCAAAAGGCTCCTCGGGAAACAGCCGCGCCAGGCGGGCCAGCATCCAATGCCCGTGCACGGCCGAGTGCCAATCAAAGCATCCATAAAACGCCGGCGTCAGCTCCCGCGGGGGCCGCACATCGGCGTCGGAGGACAGCACATGCGCGATCTTGTTCGGATACTCCCGGTGGACGCAATCGAACGCCAGTCTGGCAAAGCGGGCGGCGGTAGCGGCAGTCAGGCGCACGGTCGATTGGGGCGCGGGGTCCCGAAGTTATGGTAACGAAAACCCAAGCAGGTGTGCGTGTAAGTTATAATTAGTGCTTATGCGCAAAAAAATAACCGTAGTAGGCGGAGGCAACGTCGGCGCGAGCGCCGCGGTGAACCTCGCATCGAAAGAATTGGGTGATGTCGTCCTGGTTGACGTCGTCGAAGGCGTGCCTCAGGGCAAAGCCCTCGATATGGCCCAGATGGGTCCCATCGAAGGCTATGACGTCGAGTTGACCGGTGCGAACGACTACGCTCCGACTGCGAACTCGGACGTTGTCGTCATCACTGCTGGTCTCGCCCGTAAGCCGGGCATGAGCCGCGACGACCTTCTGTTGGCCAACTGTGACGTGGTCAAAAGCGTCACCGAGCAGGTGGTGAAGTATTCGCCGAACGCGATCCTCGTGCTGGTGACCAACCCGCTCGACGCGATGTGCACCGTTGCTCACCACGTTTCCAAGTTCCCCAAGAATCGCGTGGTCGGCATGGCCGGCGTGCTCGATTCCGCCCGTTTCCGCACCTTCATTGCGCGCGAACTGAACGTCTCGGTGGAGAACGTGAACGCGGTAGTGCTCGGTGGCCACGGCGACACGATGGTACCCATCACCCGCCTCTCCAGCGTCTCCGGTATCCCTCTCGAAGACCTGATCCCGGCCGAGCGCCTGGCGCAGATTGTAGACCGCACCCGCAACGGCGGCGCGGAAATCGTGAAGTACCTGAAGACCGGTAGCGCCTACTATGCACCGTCGGCCGCGGCCGTGGAGATGGTGGAATCCATCCTCAAGAACAAGAATAAGATTCTGCCTTGCGCCGCCCTGCTCGAAGGCGAATACGGCATCAACGGACTGTTCGTTGGCGTGCCTGTGAAACTCGGCTCGAACGGTATCGAACAGATTTACGAACTGAAGCTGAACGAGCAGGAAGCCGCCGCCCTGAAAAAGAGCGCCGGCGCCGTCCAGGAACTGGTGGACGTGCTGAAGCCGAAACTTCAGTAAGCGAAGCTGCAGTAGTTCGGTGGAAACAAGACAACGATCACGCGGCCGGGGCTAGTCTCCGGCCGCTTCGTTTTATAGGAGCATTCCAAGCATGACGGCCTTACGTTGGGTAGTGGGTTTACTGGTCGTGCTGAGCTTGATGGTGATTTTGAGGAGACGGCGTTAAGGCAAGCCGTCCTATTCCCCGCCGGATCTACTCCATCCCCATCTGCGCCAACCGATACCGCAGAGCATTTCTCGTCAATCCCAGCAACCGCGCTGCTTGGCTCTTGTTCCCATCCGCACGCTTGAGGGCTTCCCGAATAATCGATTGCTCGTACTGATCGAGCGTCATACCTGCAGGCAGAAATCCATCGGAAGGGGCCGTACTTGCATGCGGCCGATTCGGCGCGGCATCCATCTTGACATCCGATGCTTCCACGCGCGGACCCGCGGCCAGAAGGATACTGCGCTCGACCACGTTTTCGAGTTCGCGCACGTTACCCGGCCAGTGATAACTCATCAGCCGTTCCAGTGCCCCTTCGCTGATCTTGCCGTTGAATTTCTGCGCGAAATGTTCCACCAGATACGGGATGTCTTCCTTGCGCTCGCGCAGCGGAGGAATATTCAACGGGACCACATTGAGCCTGTAGTACAGGTCCTCTCGAAATGTTCCTTGTTCTAGCGCCGCGCGCAGATCGACGTTTGTTGCCGCCACCACACGGACATCCGTGTGCATCGTCTTATTGCTGCCCAGCCGTTCGAATTCGCGCTCCTGCAGAATGCGCAGCAGCTTCACTTGAACCGAGGGTGGAACGTCGCCGATCTCGTCCAGCATCACCGTGCCTCCGTCGGCCTGTTCAAACTTTCCGGGTTTCGACGTATTCGCTCCCGTGAAAGCGCCCTTTTCATAGCCGAACAGTTCGCTCTCCATCAGGTTTTCGGGAATCGCGGTGCAGTTGATTTTGACGAACGCCTTGTCCTTGCGCGGCGAGTTTTGATGAATGGCGCGGGCGATCATATCCTTGCCGACGCCACTTTCTCCCGCCAGCAGCACGGTCGCTTTCGTCGGCGCGACGCGCATCACCGTGGCGAAAATGTCCTGCATCGAGGCGCTGCGGCCAATGATGTTCTCAAACTTATATTTTTGCCCGAGAGCTTCCCGCAACTCGCGGTTCTCACTGCGCAAGTTGCTGACTTCCAGCGCTTTTTCCACCACCACCGTCAGGTGATCGAGCGAAAATGGCTTGGGCAAAAAGTCCGCCGCGCCGCGCTTCATCGCCTCCACGGCGTTTTCCACGGTGCCGAATGCCGACATCACGATCACGGGCGTGTGCGAATTCTGATTGCGGATCTGCGCCAGAAACTCCAGGCCATCCATGCCGGGGAGTTTCAAGTCGGTCACGATCAAATCCGCCTCCCCGGCGATTTTGAGGCCATCCTCGGCTGTGCCCACGGCGCGCACGTCGTGGCCGAGGCTCGACAGATGCAGGCCGATCACACGCCGGTGCTTCTCTTCGTCTTCGATAACTAGAATCGTTTTCTTTGCCATGACCGGGAACTCTACTCTCTATTTAACGGCAATCGAACGCGGAATACGCTGCCTTCACCAGGAGTGCTCTCCACCAGAATCCGCCCGCCGTGCGCATCGACAATCTTCGAGACAATGGCGAGCCCAAAGCCGATGCCTTCAGGCTTTGTCGTGAAGAACGGATTGAAGATGTTTTCCAGATTCTTCGGGTCGATGCCAGACCCGCGGTCGATCACTGCGATCTCGGCCATGCCGTCGTCGGTTCGCTGCGTCTTCACCGTAATCACCGCGCCTTGTGGGCTAGCCTGCGCGGCGTTAACCAGAAGGTTTGCAATGAGGCGTTCCATCAACTGCCCATCGAAGGCCACAGGCGGAACGTCGGGCGAATAATTCTTGAAGACCGTAATCCCGCGCTGCGCGTCTTTTTGTTCGCGCTCAAAGCGGGCGATAGCACTATCCAGAAGATCGGTGAGATCGCCCTTTTCCATCTGCAAACTCTGCGGCTTGGCGAAATCCAGGAAGCGCGTGATCAGCGTATTCGTGCGATCCACTTCCTCTTTGATGAATCCCGCCATCTCCCGCGCCACTTCGTTTTCCTCCGTGACGCTTCGCGAAAGCATCTCCGCCGAAGTCTTCATCGTCCCCAGTGGATTCCTCAATTCGTGGGCCAGACCCGCAGTCAGCTGCCCCAGTGCGGCCAAACGTTCGGCGCGCCGCACTTGAGCAACGGCTTCGGTCAAATTCCGGTTCGCCTCGGCCAACTCCTCGGCTGAAAGCTGTGCCTTTTTCGCCTGCACCTGCTGATCCTGTGCCACTTCATGCGTCAGGTATCCAACCACGGGTAGGAATATGGAGCGCAAGATGAGTTCCAGCGTCTGGTCTTCCGGAATGTATTCGTTGTCACCCAGGAACAACAGGAACGAAAGATATACACCGCAGGCAACCAGCGATGTAATTGCAGTTCCCAGCAGCCCGAACGCCGTCGCACCTGAAATTACCGGCAGCAGGAGGATTAAATAGAAACTGCTGGTGACGCCGCCGCTGTAGCCAATCAGCAAATAACAGAAGATCAACTTGAGAACAACGGAAATGCGCAGCCCCACCCGCGGTTCCAGCACCTGAATCCCGCCCAGGGCGGCGAGTAAAAGATTAACGATGGTGGTGCGTTCCGGATTCGTGCCACGGTCCGGGTTCACGACGGCAAGTGCGGTGAACAGCAGAAGCCAGACGAAATCCTGCGGACGGACGTAACGGCGCCAAGTGGTCGGCACTGGACTGTATTCTAACGCGTCGCGCTAGCGCGATTGCGGAAACCCAAGGTCCACGCTACTAGTACCCGGATCTGGCCAGCGGCTGGTGACCACCTTCGCCTTCGTATAAAACTGCACGCCTTCCGGGCCATACATGTGCAGATCGCCGAACAACGACCCCTTCCATCCGCCGAAGCTGTAATACGCAACCGGTACGGGAATCGACACATTGATACCGACCATGCCCGCGTCCACCTCGAACTGGAACTGCCGCGCGGCCCCGCCATCGCGCGTGAAAATCGCCACGCCGTTGCCGAACGGATTGTCATTGATGATCCGCAGCGCTTCGTCGTAGGCGTTGACGCGCACCACGCTGAGCACCGGACCGAAGATCTCATCGTCGTAACACTTCATCCCTGGGCGCACGTTGTCGATCAGAGATGCACCGAGGAAGAAGCCATCTAATTTCGTGACGGCATCGTCACGGCCATCTACAATTACCTTTGCGCCTTCATGCGAAGCGTTCGCCACATAGGACGTCACCCGGTCGCGATGCTCGCGCGTGATCAGCGGACCCATCTCGTTGCCTTTTTCAAGGCCCGGTCCCACCTTGATCTTCGGCATGCGCGATCGAATCGCCGCAATCAGCGGGTCGGCCACCGCGCCCACGGCGACCACGGCGGAGATCGCCATGCAGCGCTCACCCGCCGAACCGTAGGCAGCAGAGATCGCCGCATCCGCCGCCATGTCGATATCGGCGTCGGGCAAGACCAGCATGTGATTTTTAGCGCCGCCCAGCGCTTGCACTCGCTTCCCGTTACGCGTCGCGGTCTCATAGATACTCTTCGCAACAGGAGTGGAACCGACGAAGCTGATCGCTTTGACATCGGGATGTTCCAATAGACGATCCACGGCAAGGCGATCCCCTTGGATGACGTTGAAAACTCCATCGGGCAGCCCGGCTTGCGTCAGCCATCCCGCGATGAGGAGACTTGCCGAAGGATCTTTTTCCGAGGGCTTCAGGATAAAGCAGTTTCCGCAGGCAATTGCATTCGCGAACATCCACATCGGCACCATCGCCGGAAAATTAAACGGAGTGATGCCCGCCACCACGCCCAATGGCTGCCGGATCTGATACACGTCGACACCGCGGCTGGCCTGTTCGGAGAAGCCACCCTTGAGGAGATTCGGAATACCACAAGCGAACTCGATATTCTCCAGCCCGCGCGCCACTTCTCCCATTGCATCGGGCAGCGTCTTCCCGTGCTCGAGAGTAATCGCTTCGGCGATCCGCTGGCGGTTCGCGTCCACAATCTCACGCATCTTGAAGAAGATTTCGGCGCGCAGCGAAAGCGGAGTCGCGCGCCATTCTGGGAACGCTTGTTTGGACGATGCCACGGCGGCATCCACTTCCGCGGTACTCGCGAAACTCACACTGGCTTGCGCCTCGCCCGTCGCCGGATTCCACACAACACCGGATCGGCCGGAAGCGGAATCCACCGGCTTGCCGGAAATCCAATGCGTGACGGTTTTCAGTTTCACAGAATCGGATGCGACGATAGCCATGGTGGTTTCCCCCTGCGAGTTCCTATTTATTGTGCCAGTGTTTTACTGTGCCCGTGTTTTATTCCGTCAGTGTTCTATTCCGTCAGTGTTGTGATCCAGCGGGGAATCGAATCATACTGAGGAACAGTCCGCGTGGCGGCTCCGGCCGCGACTGCGTGCCGGTTGTTTGGAGAC
>JBEBFS010000184.1:0-2658 GCA_040081855.1 Bryobacteraceae bacterium
CATGTTGATCGCGCAGTCGATGTCGGAGCGGTCTTCGGGCCGGTCAGGTCAGGCGTCGATCACCGTGCTCGACGAGTGCTGGGCGCTTCTCGATTCGCCAGTACTGGCGGATTGCGTGGTTCAGTTGTTCCGCACGGCGCGCAAACGCGGCGCGAGCGTATGGGGCATCAGCCAGACGCTGGAGGACTTTGTTGGCACCAAGCAAAAGCCGAAAGAGCACGGCGCCGGTATTCTCCGAAACACGTCGGTAAAGGTTATCGGACAACAACCGGGTGACGTGAGTCCGCTGATCGATCACCTGGGCCTGAACGAAGTTGCGCTGAACGAGATTAAGCGATTCTCAGCTCCACGTAAGGGAAGAAGCGCCGAGATTCTGTTGGTCCTCGGCGAGAAGTCCGAGACCACGCAAACCGTGCGGCTCGTGCCGACCGGCGTGGACTACTGGGTGGCGACAACATATCCGCGGGAGCGGGCGTACCGTGCCTGGTATCTCAAGGAGAACGCCGGACGGCAACTGATCGATCTTTACAGGGAACTCGCCGCGCGATTCCCGCACGGTCTTGCGGACGAGGAAGCGCTGCCAGAAGAGGTAACCGGGCTTGTGCAGAGGGCGAGTGCCAAGCGAAACGAAGTGACCTACGTGGCTGCTGGAGTATAGGCGGAAAGGACGGACACCGATGAGCACAATTTTCACGAAAGTACTGGCTATAGCACTAGTCAGCATTCTCATGATCGTCATGGTCGCACCGCAACCTGCGTACGCCCAGGGCGGTCTTTTGTCTGGGATCACCGGCATCCTTAGCGGGCTGAGTGGTGCGACGGCGGCCCTGCAGAACTTCATCAACAACGTCATGAGGCCGATCCTTCAAGCAATCAGTACTGCTTCTTCGGCAGTGCAAAATATTCTCAGCACGCTACGGAACTTCTTTGAGCAAGTCGTATGGCCCATCGCCGAAATCAATCGGATCCGAGGACTCGTGCAGCAATTGATCGCTCAGTTCTCGGGCGCGCTCAACACTTTGTACGGGATCAATGTCGCCAGTGCCCAGCTTCCTAATCCACGCCAGCTCGAATCCATCATGCGAAATAGGAGTGCGGGGGATCTGGCTGGGCTCCGGACTGCTTTCGTCCAGACCTACGGAGCCGTTCCCGCCGCCGCGGATGCGCATCCGCAGGAGCGGGACCTGATGGACGTCGATGACGCGATGGCGATCGACCACCTGATGATGCTCAAAATGGCCGACGCGGGCGCCGACCAGACAGTCGCGGCGGCGGGAGCCATCGCGAGCCACGGGCTCGTAGTCGCGCCGGGCACCGCTGCTTACAGCACCGCAGCGGCACACATTGCCACGCTGCAAAGCAACGCGCATATCCAGAAGATGATCGCGAGCGCACTTCGGCAGGAGGCAGCACGCCTCGGGCACGACACGATGACGGTCAAACGCGGTGCCGCTTTTACGCGGGAGTCGCGCTCGAAGGCGACAGAGCTGAATCGATAGGAGGTTCAAAGATGCCAGTAAGTCTCACCGTTCTCCTTGGTCTGCTTGGGCGGGCCTGGAATGTGATCGCTAGCCGCCGAATGCAGATCATTGCCTTGCTGGTGGTTATGGCTCTGCTGGTGCCTCAGCCGGCAAATGCGCAGATCGGTTTTATCACCGGATTGATCGGTATCGTCTCGAGCGGATTGAGCGCCGTGAGCGGAGTCCTCGCCGCCGTGAACACGACGCTTCAGAACGTGATCGGCCCCTTGCTGCGCAGCATTAGCGGAGCTATGGCCGCCATTCAAGGCATCACGCAAGGGATTTTGGACTTCCAGCAGAATACCGTCTACCCGCTGGCCGCGATCAACTCCGCCCGCTCTCTCGTAGGTCAGATCCAGGGCATCTACAATTCGATCCGCGGCATCTGGAACACCGTTGTCCGCAGCGCCACACTCGCGAATCCGCAGGGTTTGGAGAACGTGATTCTGTCCAAAGACGCGGGTCAGATCGCCAACGTGGCGGCGCGGTATTCATCAGTTTATTCACCGTTGCCCGCGGCGACCGAGGTGCATCCGTCGACTCGGGACGTGATCGACAGTTCTGATGCGGCCTCGCAGTCGGCGATGAAGCGATCCATGGCGATAGACGACATCGCGGACCGCGAATTAGCTGCTGCCGATCAAATGATGACCGCGCTCGCGAGCACCGCCCCAGGCACCGCCGAAATGATCGGCGCGCAGGCTGGGGCGTGGGTGGTTCGCTCCCAGGCATATACCCAACAGGCACTAGCGGAAATGATGCGGCTCCGGGCCATCGAGCTGGCGGGCCAGAGCGCCCAGATGAAAGACGCAGCAAGGTTCGCACGCGAGACAAGAAACAAACTGACCCAGATGAGCCGCTAGCGGAGGATCGCAATGTTCTATTACGAGCAGATGTTCAATACGGCGCTCAGCGGGATCATGTCGGCTGGGCTGATGAGCACCATCCTGACGGTCGCTTATGGCATTCTGCTGGCCTCCCTGTTGTTCAGCGCCTATGAAGCATGGACCAAAGGCGGTGACGTTCGGGCGCTTGGCGCAGCTGGAGTCAAATATCTGGCTTTAGGCGCTCTGTTCATGAACGACGGAGCCGTGTATGAGCGCGTGTTCCGCGAGGTGCTCGCAGCGTTCAATCAGAT
>JBEBFS010000044.1:0-35243 GCA_040081855.1 Bryobacteraceae bacterium
TGTTGCGGGTGATGAAGGCGGTGGAAAAAGTTGCTGCGCAAAAATAGTTTGACCCTGATCGCCGCGGTGGCGATGGTGATGACCGGGTGCTCGAAACCGGATGCCCCGAAACAGGTGTTTCTGGACCCCGCGCTTGCGCCGCTGGTGCCGAACGATACCACGGTGATGGTGGGAGCGCGCATCGATAAGCTCGCGAAGACACCGGCGTTTGACACGTTCTCGCAATTCCGCGCGGTGGAAGATTTCGCAGTGCAATCCGGCATTGATCCGGCAACGCGGTTATACCAGCTGATTTTTGCCTCAAATGGGAAGCGCGGCGTGGTGCTGGGGCGCGGAAAATTTACGAACGGAATCATTGCCCCCGATCTGGCGCGCAAGGGGGCGGCCGAATCGCACTACAAGGGCATGGCGATGTATGGCGATGAGAAGGAGTCCATGCTGTTTCTCAATGCCAGCACCGCGCTGTTGGGGGAAACGAGCCTGGTTAAGGCGGTTGCCGATCAGGAGCATACGGGCACGTTATCGGCAAAGATCGCCGGTCTGCTACCGGGGATTCCGTATGAGGCGCAAGTGTGGGGCGTATATGGCGGCGGCGATGTAGATGTGAAATTGCCGGGGAATCTGGCGAATCTGCAAAACGTTTTGAAGATGCTGGATAGCGGAATGTTCTACGTGACCGTTGACACACCAGCGCGTGACGCCCAGTCGCCTGACACAAAGGCAAATGCCACGAAGGCATATGACACGAAGGCGCATGTGACGGCGGTGGGGACGGCGCGAACGGAAGAGAGTGCTCGGGACTTGAAAGGGGCACTGCAGGCGTTGATGGCGCTGGGGAAGATTGCGGGCGATGTGCAGCAGAACGGAACGCAGGTGCGGGTGAAGGCCGATTTAGGGTTGTAGGAATTCCGCGGCTGTGTCCCGCGACTTACTCCGCGAAGGTTGCTAAAGGCGCCGCGGTTGAGGGCAGGCGGCTGTCCTTGACGCCGGCCTGGCATCGAGACGAGTCTCGATGCGGCACGCACGAGTGCGCGCGCCACATCTTGTGCGGAAACTTGTGGAGCTATTTCTTGCCGACGGGGATGGCGTCGCCCAGGTTCATGGAGCCGCCGCCTTCGCTGACGTAGTTGCGGTTCCAGGACGGGATCTCTATAACGACGTCGCCTGTGACTACGGCTTGGCAGGCCAGGCGCGAATTCAGGCCGTAATCGGCGGCTTGTTCGACGCGGTCCAGTTCGTCGTCTTCGAGGGGCGAAACGTTCGTTTCCACGCCCGTCTTCATGTGCACATGGCAGGTGGTGCAGGCGCAACTGCCGCCGCAGGCGTGCTCGATGTGGATGCCGAAGTTCATGGCGATGTCCAGGATGGATTCCGGCTTGCCGTGATCGGCGTAGGGGAGCTTCCCTGATTCAAACTCGACGGTTTGTCCGAGGTTCGTAAATGTTACCTTAGGCACAATTTCATTGTAGCGGGGAAAGCGCGGGCTGCCAGTCGATTTGCAGTGAAATGGGTTGGCGGGCGGCGAAAAGGGCATAAAGGGCGCTGAAGACGGTTCCGCATCTCGCTGGAGTAACTGCCGAATGCCGAGGCGGGGGCCTCGGCGCGGGACTGGAGTCCCGCCTTCCAGGGTTGAAATTGGTGTCGGTGAACGTTTTTCGGCATACTGGTTCTTTCATGTTTCATCTTCTGGAAAAACGGATTGCGGAGGCGTTTGCCTCTCGCATTGAAGAGCTTTACGGCGTTGCGGGAACGGCGCAGACGGAGCAGCCGAAGCAATCGTCGTTTGGCGAGATTGCGGTGCCGGCAGCGTTTCAACTGGCGCGCTCATTGAAAAAAGCCCCTTTTGCGATTGCACTCCAACTCGTAGATCGCGAGAAACACCCGCCCATCGATGGTGTGTCCGAGTTGGAGATCGCGGGCAACGGGTATATAAACGTCCGGCTAGATCGCGGATATTATGCGGCGGGGTTGCTAAAGGGCGAAGCGGGTGTGAGCGCGGCGCGTGGCGAAAAGATCATCGTCGAGCATACGAACATCAACCCGAACAAAGCCGCGCACATCGGGCATTTGCGGAACGCGATTTTGGGCGACACGTTTGTCCGCATGATGCGTGCGGCGGGGCGCAACGTCGAGGTACAGAACTACATCGACAATACGGGCGTTCAGGTGGCCGATGTCATTGTCGGGTTCCGTCATCTGGAGAAGAAGACGCTCGAAGACGTGCGGGCGTTGATCTCGAATACGCGATTCGATTATCTGTGTTGGGATTTGTATGCGCGGACTTCGCAGCACTTCGCGGCGAATCCGGAATCGCTGCAATGGCGGCGTGATATGCTGCACGCGATTGAGCACGGCGAGGGTGATGACGCGGTGATGGCGCACTCGGTGGCCGATGCGATTGTGAAAACGCACTTGGCGACGATGTGGCGGTTGAATATCGTTTACGACGTGCTGCCGCGCGAAAGCGAAATTCTGCATCTGCAGTTCTGGGCGACGGCGTTCGAACTGCTCAAAGAGCGCAAGGCGATTTACTCCGAAACCGAAGGCAAAAACAAGGGTTGTTGGGTGATGCCGGGCTCTGCGTTCAAGGAGAACGCGGGCGGCGAGGGTGAAGACGATAGTAAGGTGATTGTGCGCTCAAACGGCACGGTGACGTATGTCGGCAAAGACATCGCGTACCAGTTGTGGAAGTTCGGGCTGCTGGGGAAAGACTTCTACTATCACAAGTGGCACACGTATCCGACAGGGCATGAGGTCTGGGCGTCTACCGCGGAACCGCAAACGGGTGACACGCCGAAGTTTGGCGGTGGAGCGCGCGTGTATAACGTGATCGACTCGCGGCAGTCTTATTTGCAGGATGTCGTGGTGGCGGGGCTTCGCGCGCTTGGGTTCGACGAGCAGGCGGAAAATAGCATCCATTTCTCTTACGAGATGGTGGCGCTTTCGCCGCGCACTTGTGTGGAGATGGGGATCGAGTTGTCGGAAGAAGACAAGCGGCGTCCATATGTGGAAGTGTCGGGGCGCAAAGGGCTTGGCGTGAAGGCCGATGACTTGATCGATAAGTTGATCGAGAAGGCGCTGGAGGAAGTGACATCGCGTCATGCGGAGGAGCCGGAAGAGTCGCGCAGGAAAGCGGCGACGCAGATTGCGGTGGCGGCGTTGCGGTATTTTATGCTGAAGTACACGCGCAATTCGGTGATCGCGTTCGACTTCGGCGAGGCGCTGGCGTTTGAGGGCGAGACGGGTCCGTATGTGCAATATGCGACGGTGCGGGCGCGCAGAATATTGGGCAAGCTGCGGGAGCGCGGGGAATCGTTGCCGGATTTCGGTGCGGTATTGACGCGCGAGGCGATGGCGAGGCAGCTCGAAAACGAAGACTGCTGGCAGTTGTTGCTTGCAGCATCGAAGGCGGATTCGGCGATTGAGCGCGCGGTGGCGAGCGGGGAACCGTCGCATGTGGCGCGGTTTGCGTTCCAGTTGGCGCAGGCGTTCAGCAGCTTCTACCAGAAATTCCACGTGCTAGATGAACCGGATGCCGAGAAAAAAGCGTTCCTGCTGTGGATGACGGATTACTTCCGGATGCAGTTGGAGCGAACGCTAGGCGTGTTGGGGATTGAGGTGCCGGAGTACATGTAAGTTCTGTTCCCGGGCGTCATTGGTTGGCCGAACGCGAGAGGACTTTTTCGGTCCGTGCCGAAGTCGATGACTGGTGACGATTCTGTGGGACACTTCTTGTACAGTTTGGTTTCAAGTGCAAGTGCAGGCCACGCCGTACTTGAGCCGCCGGTGCGATAGTGCGTGGCTTTGTGAATCGGAGGGATCGCCGTGACTGTTGCCAATGGTGTGGGAATGAGTGCCTCCCGCCGGGGTGTGGGCGCCCGAATCGGGCTGTGGGTGCTGCGCGGGGTGTTGATTCTGGTTGTACTGACCCTTGGGATGGGTCTTTACATGAGGCTGGCCTACCCTGGGTTCGTCAAGGACATCGTGAGCGACTTGCAGTACGGAACCTTGGCTGAATTTAAGACCAAGTATTCGTTCTTTTGGTATTACGGCAAGTATTACGAGTTGCTCCGTCTGAATCCCAAAACAAATATGTATGATTTGGAGCTGCCTTCGCAAGAGGCGCATGCCTCCGCGGGCGGCAGTGGCTTGCGCAAGGGACAGTTCGACATTCACAACGGGCGCTTTCAGGAAGCTATCCGTGAGATTCAGGCAGATATTCAAGATCACGGTGAGAACGAAGAGAAGCTGTTCTGGCTGGCGCTGGGATATATGCGCGCGGCCGAGGCGGAGAACTGTTTAACGGAAAACCCGGATAAAGACGGCGCCGCTAGTGGCGGTTCCATGGCAAGCATGGAAGGAATGGCGGGCCATGACATGGGCATTCCGCACCCTTCCACGATGTCTCCGTTCTCCTGTTCCCTGCCGCTGATGACGTTTCACCAGAAGAAGCAGTGGTCGCAGAACGCGGCAAAGACGTTTGAGCAGCTGCTGGATCGTTATGACGCGAGCAATCCGCTGTACCGCTGGCTATTGAACTTCTCCTACATGACGATCAATGAATTTCCCGCAGGGGTACCGGAGAAGTATCGTATCCAGTCCCCTTTCATTGACTTGTTTTACGGCAAGGCAGCAAAAGCGGCGCGCGAGGCCCACCCGGACATTCAGATGGAGGATCGCGCGGCGGAGTTTGGCGTAAACACATTCGATGCAGGTAAGGGTGTGGCGATCGAGGACTTCAACGGTGATGGGTGGCTGGATATTGTGACGGGTGGAACCTTCAGCGAGACCCGTTATTACCAGAACGACCACGGAAAGCGGTTCATCGACCGGAGCAAGGAATCCGGGCTTTCGCAAATCACGCAGGCCTATATGATCACCACTGCTGATTACGATAACGACGGCAGGATGGATGTCCTGGTTTCCCGTCCGTTTCAGTATTTTGCGCTGATGCATAACAACGGGAATGGGACGTTTACGGATGAAACGATTAAGGCCGGTTTGTTGCCGGGCGATCCGGGGGATAGCCTTGCGGTTTACACTTGCGTGACGGCTTGGGCGGATGTGAACAAAGACGGCAAGCTGGACTTGTTCGTCGCTCACTTCGCGGGTAAGTTTCCGTTTCTTGGCGGACTACTGGGCCGGAAGCCGATGCCTTCCCGGCTGTACGTCAATCAGGGCGGCGGTAAATTCGCGGACCTGACCGATCAATATGGGTTGACCGAAACCGTAACGGATAACATCTTCATCGGGGCTACCTTCAGCGATTACAATAGCGATGATTATCCGGATCTGTTTCTCTCCAGTCCTTCGCGCAAGCGCAGCGTTTTGCTGAAAAACGTGAATGGGACGAGGTTCGAAGTGACGGACCTGATCGACAACCGGGAGCCGGGCTTCACGACTTCTTTCATCGACATCAATCACGACTCGAAACAGGATATCTTCCAGGGCACCATGTCGCTTTCGACTTCGAGCACCGCGAACGGAGTAATGGGCCGAAATCCGAAGCGGTTTGCCAGTAAGATCTGGCTGCAGAAAGATGGAGCTTTCGAAAACCACTCGGATTATTTTGATGGCGATTCGCCGATTGGAACGATGGGGGCATCGTTTGGCGATATCAACAACGATGGCTGTTACGACTTTTACTTGGGCACGGGGAGTCCGGAGGGCTGGTTCGTACTGCCGAACCTCATGTTTTTGGGGAAGACCGAGGGCACGACGTGCACGGGGCGCATGGAGAACATCTCCATGTTAAATGGAGCGGGAACGGTTCAAAAGGGCCACGCCATTGTTTTCGCGGACATCAATGACGATGGACTGCAGGATATTTACTCGAGCCTGGGCGGGATGTGGCCGGGCGATTCGTGGACGAATCAGTTGTTCATCAACAAGAGCACGATGAAGAACTCGTGGGTGAAAATTCGTTTGCGTGGCCGGCAGACCAATCGGTATGGTGTGGGCACTTCGTTGAAGATTACCGCCGTGGACTCCCAGGGAGCAAAGTTCGCACGTACCTACAACATGGATGGACGGACTGGTTTTGGCAGTGCTCCGAATCTAGCGCATGTAGGGTTGCTGAACGCCGCTTCCATCGAAAAAGTGGAGGTTCATTGGCCGGTGAGTGGGAAGACGGTGGTGTATCCGGCGAAGTTGGGGAATTTGAATTTGCTGGATGAGGATGGCAGCGCGAAAGTAGAGGCGGCGTTGGCCAAGTAGGCTGTCCTGGGCTGGTCCCTTTAGCTTTTGTGTCGCATTTAGTCCGAGATCCCGAAATCTTGTTTGGCAGAGGTATCCCCGGCTCGCGCCGGAGATCCGAGGCCGTCCCGGCGCGGTAAAGCGGGGTGGTTGCTTGGCAGTACCTAGAGCTTTACTTCGCTGACTTGAACGGATGGCTGGAGGTTGGTGTAGTTGGGTACGTCGGCCATCAGGGTCGCGCCGTGTTGGGACATGACGGCGTCCATGTCGGCGATGGAATCGAAGATGATTTCGCAGACGACGTGATAGGTTGCGGGGGAACCGGGGGCTCCGCCGGCTAGGCCTTGATCGACGGAGATGCCCTTGCAGGCGGCACCCAGGCTTCTTTTCACCAACGGGATGTGGGTGTTGAGGTAGTAGTCCATGTCGAAGGACTTGTCGGGGGCGTTGGGGTAGAGGACGCTGAGTTTGATCATGGTTTTTCGATTGTAGTTGAGGCGGGCATTGTGAGGAGTCGAGACGCCACACGCTAAGCGCGTGAGCTGAAAAAGGAAAACCCCGCCCTTGTGGGCGGGGTTCGTATTTTAATGGCCGAGCGGAAGCTCGGCTGCCGCCCTGAAGGGCCGCCCCACGGGAATTACGCCAAACGCTGCTTCAGTTCCTGGTCGATGGCGTCCATGAACGCTTCGGTGGTCAGGTACGGGTGATCGGCGCGGATCAGGGTGGCGAGGTCCTTCGTCATCTTGCCGGACTCGACGACGTCGACGCAGACTTTTTCGAGGGTTTCGGCGAACTTCACAACGTCCGGGGTGTTGTCGAACTTGCCGCGGTAGATGAGGCCTCGGGTCCATGCGTAGATGGAGGCGATGGGGTTCGTGGACGTCGGCTTGCCCTGCTGATGCAGGCGGTAGTGGCGGGTGACGGTGCCGTGCGCGGCTTCGGCTTCGATGGTCTTGCCGTCGGGCGACATGAGAACCGAGGTCATGAGGCCGAGTGAGCCGTAGCCCTGGGCGACGGTATCGGACTGGACGTCGCCATCGTAGTTCTTGCAGGCCCACAGGTAGCCGCCGTTCCACTTGAGGTTGGAGGCGACCATGTCGTCGATGAGGCGGTGCTCATAGGTGAGACCGGCGGCATCGAACTGAGCCTTGAATTCCTTGTCGAAGATTTCCTGGAAGAGATTCTTGAATTTGCCATCGTAGGCCTTGAGAATCGTGTTCTTCGTAGAGAGGTAGACCGCGTAGTTGCGGCCGAGGCCGTAGTTGAAGCAGGCGCGGGCGAAACCAGCGATGGAGCTATCGAGGTTGAACATGCCCATGGCGATGCCGGCGCCGTTCGCCTTGATGATTTCGCGTTCGATGGGCTCGCCACCGTCGGCCGGGGTCCAGGAGATTTTCAGAGTGCCGGCGCCAGGGAAAGCGAAGTCCTGGGCGCGGTACTGATCGCCGAAGCCGTGACGGGCGACGACAACGGGCTTGTCCCAGTGGGGGACGATGCGGGGCACGTTGGAGCAGATGATGGGTTCACGGAAGATGGTGCCGTCGAGGATGTTGCGGATGGTGCCATTGGGGCTGCGCCACATCTGCTTGAGGCCGAATTCCTTCACGCGCGCTTCATCGGGGGTGATGGTGGCGCACTTGACGGCAACGCCGTATTGCTTGGCGGCGTTGGCGGAGTCGATGGTGATCTGGTCGTTGGTCTCGTCGCGCTTTTCGACGGAGAGATCGTAGTACTTGAGATCGATATCCAGGTAGGGAAGGATGAGACGTTCGCGAATCCATTGCCAGATAATGCGTGTCATCTCATCGCCGTCCATCTCGACGACGGGATTCTTGACCTTAATTTTTGCCATCTAGGGTATAAGCTCCTTGGAATTCCCACGGAGACCGGTTGGTAACCGGCCACAGGTGCAAACCTGGCCTACACGAGTGGTGCTTGTGAGGACAGAGAACGCGGGTCCGCTTGTCCGGGGTAAGCAACTATTATCGCTGAAGAGGCGTCGCGGACGCTAGCGAGCTTAGGGAGTCGAGCGGGGTCGAAACCCGCTGCAGGATGGAATCCTGCCCCACAGAAACTTCGGATCACGCGGAAAGTTTAAAAAACAATTCTTTTTGTTTGTGAGAGTTAGCGAGCAGAGGGAGAGGGGTGTGCTTGGGTGCGGATGGTACGCTTCTGTCGCGAGAGGATTTCGTATGACTTTGAGCAGAACAGTCAAAACAACAACAAACAAAGCCGCGGAAACAGCGGCCAAAAAAAAAAGACTGAAGAAGAAGTCGTAGAAGAGAAAAGCGGACAGGAGATAGAGGACAGAGGCCAGGAGAAAGAGGCGGCGGAGGAAAAGCCGGTTGCAAAAAGTCCGGCGGTTCGGACGCAGCGGCGGGCGAGTGCCGCGGACGGCGAAAAGCCCGACGCGCGGGCGCAGGTGGTGTTGGTGAATAAGCTCCTGAAAAAGTTGGAGCTGAAGCTGACCAAAGAAGATTTGAAGGCGTCGATGGGAGATTTCATCCGGTTGATGCAGTTGCAGAGAGAGCTGGAGGACGAGGCTCCTCGGGAGATCAAAGTGACATGGGTGGAACCCAAGGACGAGGCGGAGCGGGTGGAAAACGGCGGGTAATCGCTGGAGTCGGTGCGCGGCCCAGGGGCGGCGCGCGGGCCGGAGGGCCTGCCCCACTGCTTGTGGGTGATGTGGTGGCGGAAGACGGGGTAGAGGAACGGGTGATTGCGCGACCGGGTGGTCGCGCGCGGAGCGGGCGCTCCGCCCCACCGGATGACGCGGCTGGTGAGTTGGAGTCGGATGCTGGATTGATGCAGGCCGGTGACGGGGTGCTGGAGCGGGGGATTGAGTATCAGCCGCTGCCGTCGCAGAGGAGATTTCATAATTCTCCGGCGCGGTTCAAGGGGTTTTCGGGGCCGATTGGATCGGGCAAGAGTCAGGCTCTTTGTCAAGAGGCGCTGAAACTGGCGTATTTGAATCCAGGCCGGACGGGGTTGATTGGGGCTCCGACGTATCCGATGTTGCGGGACGCGACTCAGGCGGCGCTGATCGAGGTGTTGCTGCGCAACAAGATTCCACATGAGTGGAACCGGGCGGAAAACTACCTGGTACTGCGGGATACGCGGTCGCGGATTTTGTTTCGCGCAGTAGAGGAGTTTGAGAGGCTGCGCGGAAGCAATCTGGCGTGGTTTGGTGTGGATGAGTTGACGTACACGTCGGAAGAGGCGTGGCTGCGGTTGGAAGGACGTTTGCGCGATCCGAAAGCTTCGCGGCTGTGTGGATTCGCAGTGTGGACGCCGAAAGGATACGACTGGGTCTACGAACGGTTCCTGGAGCGGAAGGTGGATGGGTACGAGACGGTGATCGCGCAGCCGTTCGAGAACCGGTTTTTGCTGGAGAAGATTCCGGATTATTACGAACGGTTGGCGTCGAGCTACGACAAGCGGTTCTATGAGCAGGAAGTTCTGGGGCAGTATCTGGAGCTTCATGCCGGACGTGTGTACTCGGGGTTCGATCGGAAGGCGAACGTTGTGGAAAGCGTGGTGGATCCGGAGAAGCCGTTGTTGTGGGCGCTGGATTTCAACGTAGACCCGATGTCGTCCGTGGTGGCGCAGATCGAAGACGGCAACGTCACTGCGCTGGATGAAATTGTGCTGAGCCGGGCGAGCACGCAGGATGCCTGCGATGAGTTTCGCGCCCGGTTTGGTTCTCATTTGAAGGGGCTGATTGTGTACGCGGATGCGAGCGGAGCAAGGATGCAGACGAGTGGGACGTCAGACCTGGCGATCCTGAGACGGAACCTGGATGAGCTGGCGTACGGCAAGGTGGAGTTTCGCGTGCCGAGATCGAATCCGGCTGTAAGGGATCGCGTGACGCTGATGAATGCGAAGTTGGCGGCGGCCGATGGGGACAGAAGTTTGTTTGTGCATCCGCGGTGTGCGGAGTTGATCAAAGATTTCGAGCAGGTTTCCTACAAGGAGAACAGCACGGTGATCGACAAAGAGAGGGATCCGCGGCGGACGCATTTGTCGGATGCGCTGGGGTATCTGGTGTGGCAGGAATGCCGGGAGCGCTTGAAGATTGGGCTGCAGGGGAAAAGGTTGATGTAGGGCGGGAGGCGCGATCCGGGACTTGCATCATACCTGGAGTAGAAACATTTTGGATCCAGCCCCTACGGGCGGGGCTATCGGGGACACATTGTGTCCCTTTTGCTTTTTGGAATCGCTTTAGGAGACTACGTGTTCGACATTGATCGGGAACATCCGGAGTATGTGACGCAAAAGGGCGTGTGGAGGCAGAACCGGGACCTCTACGTGGGTGGGGAACAGTTCAAGGCGAACGCGGGGACATATCTGGTCCGTCGGCAGAAAGAGCCGTGGGACGTCTACGCGGAACGCCTGGGGCGAGTGTTTTACGAAAACTACATCGGTTCGATTGTGGATTGGTACACGGCAACGCTGTTCCGGCGCGAGCCGGTGTTGACGTTCGAGGGTAAGAACGAAATGGGGCGGCAGTTCTTCGGATCGTTCGTCGAGGACGTGGACCGCAAGGGCACTTCGCTGGCGGATTTTTTCCGAAAGCAGTTCATCGAGGGATTGATCACGGGCTCGGGTTACGTTCTGGTGGACTTTCCGAAGCTCGATGGGCCGGTGGGGAGTCGAGCCGAAGAAGACGCAGTGGGTGCTTCGCGAGCATACCTGGTTTCGTACGACGCAGAGAACCTCATCAACTGGAGCCGCGATGCGCAGGGGAACTACGAGTGGGTAGTGCTGCGGACTTCGGAGTTAAAGAAAGACCGAGTGGAGGATGCGGAGTGGCGGCGCGAGCAGCGCTGGATCTACTACGACAAGGAAACGTACCGCGTGTATCGCGAGCGCCAGGGGGGATCCGGCGCGGCGCTTGCGGAGTTGATCGACGAAGGGACGCACGGGCTGGCGAAGCTGCGGCGCGTGCCGTTATTCGAGCTGCGCATTCCGGAGGGGATGTGCATGTTGAATCGCGCGGGGTCGCTGCAGCTGGAGCACTTCAATAAATCGAATGCGCTCTCATGGGCTCTCACGATGGGGCTGTTCGCAATGCCGGTGGTTTACTCCGAGCGCGAGTGGAGCCAGATGGTGGGTGAGAGCTACTACATCCAACTGGGTCCGGACGACAAGTTCGGGTGGACGGAGCCCGAAGGCAAGGTCTTCCAGATTGCCGCGGACAATTTGCGGCGGCTGCAGGAGGAGATCTACCGCGTGTGTTATCTGGCGCAAGCGGGCGGGTCGCTAACGAGTGGTGGGCAGCAATCGGGGTTAAGTAAGCAACTGGACTTTTCGATCACGCAGGAAGTGCTGCGGGCATACGGCGACGCGGTGAAGGACCAGGTGAAGCGGGTGTTGAAGTCGATTGAGGCGGCCCGGGAAGACGGGATCGAGGTGGGCGTCTCGGGGATGGATGAGTTCGACATCGCGGATTTCGGCGTCGAGTTGGAAAACGCGAAGCAGTTGCTGGCGCTGGGAGTGGAATCGCCAACGCTGCGGAAGGAAGTGTCGAAGAAGTTGGCGCTGAAGTTCCTCGCAGATGCACGACAGGACGTGAAGGATCGGATTGTGGGGGAGATCGAGGGCGCGGGCCGATAGGGGCCGAATATCCCCGCCCTCACGGGCGGGGTCCGAGCGACGGCGAAAGAGATGGTTCGGGCGGAACTGGGGAATTGCATGGAAGACATTCGGGAGATCGTGCAGGCGGTGGTAAAGGAATTTTTGCCGCAGCGAGAAGAGATGGAACAGGAGCGGGCTCGGCGGATGGAGTTGGAGCAGCGTGTGAATGAGTTGATCGCCGAGAACGAGAAGAGCCGTGTGAAGGCTGAGGAAGCGGAGCGGAGTTCGGCGATTCGTGCAGAGTTGCAGAAGTTGGGTGTGGCGAAGCTCGACTTGGCGTTCAGGGCTGTGCGGGACGACATCTCGCGCAGCGAAGACGGGAGCCTTGTGGCCGCCGGAGGCGTTGATGCGACGGAGTATCTGACCCGGTTCGTGATGGAAAATCCGGAATTGCTGCCGGCGCGGTTGGTGGGCGGATCGGGAGCGGGGATCGGGCAGAGAGGCGCGGGCAGTGAAGGGCGTGTGGATTTGGACAGGATTCGTCCGGGAATGAACCCGGAGGAATTGGATCGCGTGAGACAAGAGATCGCGAGAGTGGCGTCGCAGACGCTACGGGGACAGTAAGAAAAGGAGACGACAGATGGCAGTAATTACTTCGAGCAATGTAGCGAATGCGATTGTGAAGCTGGTGGCGGCGGATGCGCTACCCGCGTTGATGGGGAACCTGGTGATGGGCAACCTGGTCAATCGCGACTATGAACAATCGGTTGCGCAGGCCGGTGACACGATCAACGTGCCGATTCCGCCGACGATGGTGGCGAACAATATCGCGGAGGGTGGCTCGGTGCAGACGCAGAATCCGAGCTTGAGCAATGCGCAAATCGTTCTGAACACGCACGCCGAGGCGACGTTTCAGATTCCGGATGTGACGAAGATTCTGGCGGTACCGGATCTGCTGAAGCTGTACATGCAGCCGGCGGTGGTGGCGTTGGCGGAAAAGATCGAGACCGATCTGCTTTCACTGTATGCGCAGTTTACGGCGAACAGCCCGGTGGGTTCGGCAGCGACCGCGCTGACGGAAGCCACTGTGGATGCTGCAGAAACGGCCTTGTTCAATGCGAAGGTTCCGGCGAATTCGTCGAAGTTTCTGGTGG
The DNA here is from genome assembly GCA_040081855.1 of Bryobacteraceae bacterium. Taxonomy (GTDB): domain Bacteria; phylum Acidobacteriota; class Terriglobia; order Bryobacterales; family Bryobacteraceae; genus Palsa-187. The sequence goes on from JBEBFS010000044.1 coordinate 12,927, forward strand.
TGGATCCGAATGCGTATTCGGCTCTTCGCCAAATTCCGCGCTTCAGTGAATTCAATAGCGCTGGCGAGGCGGGACTGCGTGCTTTGGTGGACGGGGCTGTGGGCAAGATGAAGGACTTCTACATCTTCCGTTCGCAGTTCGTCGCGAAGACGGGTTCGAGCACGATCACGACGCACAACCTGGCATTCGCCAAGAATGCCATGGGTTTGGTGGTTCGCCGCCTGCCCCAACCGTTGCCGGGCACTGGCGCTATCGCTGAATACGCCGAGTTGGGCAACTTCGGCATGCGCGTGACAATGAGCTACCAGCCGAATACGTTGGCGCAGCAGTTCACGGTGGACGTACTGTACGGCACGGGCGTGCTGCGTGCGAACCACGGCGTTCACGTTCTGAGCTAGAAAAACGCGGCGATGTTTGCCGCGGGTGTGGTGGTGTAAACGGAGAGGGCGGGCGTGATGCTCGCCCTTTTGCTTTTGCGGTGAGGAGAGGACATGGCTCTGCTGACGGATGGGAGTCCGAACGATACGGAGGCGCTGCGCGTTTACGAGACAGCGATCCTGAGCGTGGCGAACGTGGAAGGGATCGACTTGGACGCGAAGCTGGCGTTGGCGACGGAGGAAGTTTCGCAGGATGTACTGGACATTCTGCTGGACCACTCGAGCACGAATGATCCACTGGGGAGTGCGCGGAGAAGCGTAGGCGTGTCGGATGTTGCGGTGACCGCGCAGTTGAAGCGATGGCATGCACTGCATACGCTCGAGATCGTTTATCGCGACGCTTATAACAACCAGTTGAATGACCGGTATCAATCGAAGTGGGATGAATATCGTGAACTGGCGCGGAGCGCGCGTGAGTTGACGATGCGGTTCGGCATTGGGCTGGTAAATGCCCCGATTCCGGTGGCTGATAGGCCAACGCTGGGCAGTGTGGCGGGTGTGCTGCCGGGCACGACGTACTATGCGCGCGTCAGTTGGGTTACGGCGAATGGGCAAGAGGGGCTCCCGAGTTCCGCGACGACGTTCGCGACGCCGGATGGAGGCGCGCTGGTGGTGACAGCCGTAAATGCTCCGCCGAACGTTACTGGCTGGAATGTTTACATCGGGCTCACGGACGCGGGGTTGATGAAACAGAATATTGCGCCGTTAACGATTGGAAGCAGTTTTACCGTGCCGCCTGGTGGGGTGGTGACCGGAGCGGCCCCGGGCAACGGACAAGGGGCGGATGTTTACGTGACGGGCGGACGCCTGATGAGGCGGGGGTAGCTATGGCGCAGACGGCGAGCATCGTAGCGGAGAAGTTTCGTAGCTACTTAACAGAGAACGAAAGCGGGATGAGCGCGGCATTGGCGGCGCTTTCGGCGAACGCGGGAGTGGCGGCGAGCGCGATCGCCCCTGAGAATGTGGTCCATCAAAATTCACCCGTGAACATCGTGGAACGAAGTATTGCAGTGAAGTATCCAGTGGTGCACGTGTACTGCGACCGGATCCAGAATCTGTTGGTGGAAAAATTTCGGCGCTTTTCGGGAAAGGTGCGCACGGTGGCGGAGGTGCGTGTCTCGCAGGATCGCATTGAAGGGCTGGAAGAGCAGACGCGACTATATGTGGACGCGATCACGCAGGTGCTGGACCAAAACCGCGGCAGTTGGGATCAAGGGATGTTTTTCACGGGCGGTTACGAGGTGAAGTTTGAGCCGGTGCAGCACGGCGGGCGCAATCTTTTGCAGATCGCCAAGGTGATTTTCGAAGTGGATTTGTCGAGCTAAAGGGGCAGGAAAAGCATGTCGTGTTACGTATCATCCAACAACAACCGGTTTTATGTGGGGCTCGAATCCACTTACGGAACGGTGCCGGCGATTACTTCGCAGAATCGAATTCCGGCTGTGAAACTGGGGGCGCGGCAGGTCCTAGAGCAGACGTCGCGTAGAGATAAGACAGGAAGCCGGACGTTTGTGGGATTGCCGAATTCCATTCGGCGTCGGACGAGTTACCAGCTCAATACTTTTATGACCGAGTGGAGTGGGGTGGAGAGTACACCATGCCAAGGTCCGTTGTTCCAGGCGGCGATGGGCGGAAGTCCGCTGATGTACGCGGGTGGGACCGTGGCGGGAACAGTGGGGACGACGGGGGTGACGTTGACGGGGCCGCATGGATTAGTGGCGGGCCAAGCAGTGACGAATGCCGGTGAGATTCGGTTTGTCGCGGCAGTGCAGGATGCGACTACGGTTTTTCTGAACGCGCCTTTCAGCAATGGATTGACGGCTGGCGCGGCTCTTGGGCCGACGGTGAGCTATCCGCTTTCGAGTGGCGTGGGCAGCGTGAGCATTTTTGACTACTGGGATCCCGTGGACGCGGTGCAGCGGATCTTGCATGGCGCGGCGGTGAATCAGATGCGTATGAAGGTGAATGGGGATTTCCACGAGTTTGTGTTCGAGGGCCCTTCGCAGGATCTGTTGGACAACACGAGTTTCACGAGTGGACAAGGGGAACTAACGCAGTTTCCGGCGGAGCCTGAGGATGCGGGGTTCAACTACGCGATCGTGCCCGGGCACTTGGGGCAAGTGTGGCTGGGGACCGTGGAGTCCCGCTTCTATACCTTGACGGCGGCGCAACTGGATCTGGATAACAATATTGAACTGCGGACGAAGGAGTTTGGCAGCAACTCTGCGCGTTGTATTGCGGCCGGTGAACGATCTGTCCGCCTGAACCTTTCGCTTTTCGAGCAGGCCAACGAGGAAACGAAAGGGCTGTATCAAGCGGCGCGGCAGAGATCGCCGATCGGCGTGATGTTGCAACTGGGGCAGCAAAGTGGGCAACTTTTCGGAGCTTTCATGCCGGCGATGGTGCCCGAGGTACCGGAATTTGATGACTCAGAGACGCGGCTGGAGTGGAAATTCCAAAGCAGCCGCGCGCAGGGGACGGTGAATGACGAACTCTATATCGCAATTGGGTAGCGGGACCTTCGACGGTGCGAAGTTCGAGCACGGCGTGCGAAGTTATTGCAGCGTCGTATGGTGTGACAGCGATGTGATGCCGGGTGTGCGCTTTGCCGTCGCCAGGATGTCCTTCGGACGGCGAATAGAACTCGCTCGTCGGATGCGCGAGATCGGCCGGAAGATTGAGTTTTTTGAAGCCGGCTCGGACGCGCGGGACAAATTGGAAGCGGCGGCGCTGGGAGCAGAGATCGATCGGGAGTACCTGGCGTGGGGACTGGTAGCGGTAGATGGGCTACAGATCGATGGCATGGATGCACTCCCGGAAACGGTGATCGAAAAAGGGCCCGCAGAACTATCGAGCGAGATGCTCGACCGCATCAAACGAGAGTGTGCTCTAAGTGAGGCAGAAAGAAAAAACTAGTTGTCGCCTTCCATTTCCTGATGGGTAGCCAGGCCGGGTGGAAGTGCGACTCATGCAGACGGCAGGGATTGGAAGGCGCGCGGCGGTGCGGATGGATCGACGAATCACAGAGGGGACTTCGGCGGGTGGTGTGGGCCCGGGGTCGCGCGACCGCGGATGAATGCCCGACATCTTTTGTGACACCACAGAGCGCGGCATGGGTGGAGTCGTTCCTCGCATGGAAGCGAAATTCGACTATGGACATTTTAATTCGCGAAGCCCGCGAAGCAGATGCGTTCCTCCTGTTGGACGCGGAACTAAGGGAATGGAGAGAAGACTTTGAGCAATCCAATCGATAGTTTGCTGGGCGGACTTCCGCTGACAAGTCTCGATGAACAGACGGCGCGGCTGCGCGCGATCAACGAAGAGCTTCTTCTCCAGCAGATTGCAAATGAGCAGGCGAAGCAGGTGGGTCAGGTGACGGGCTCCTCGCAAGGTGCGTCGCTGATGGGAACAATTGGTAGCTTTTTGGGCGGCGGATTGGGCGTTGCTCCGCTGTTGACCGGGCTCACAAGCCTGCTGGGCAGCGGGAATTCCCCGGACGCAGTCACGCCGCCCTCTGTTTATCTCCGGCCGCCGTCCGTGGATGCGGAAGCGGGATTCAGCAACCGAGCGGGTGGTGGCGTGTTCGCTGCTGAGAACGGACAGGGTGGACAGTTGCGGCCTGTGACGAATCCGGCTCCCACGCAGATCACGGTGAATGTTCAGGCGATGGATAGCCGTTCGTTTTTAGATCGCAGTGCAGACATTGCGTTGGCTGTGCGACAGGCAATGCTGGAAAGCTCTGTATTGAGCGACGTGATTCGCGAGGTCTAGATGGCAGATTTTCCCCGATTGAAGACAAACTCAATTGCCCAATATCCGCTGGAACGAACGATGGCATTTTCGAACGTCATACATCGATTCGTGGATGGAAGCGAGCAGCGCGTTCCCAGATACCGCGCTCCGCTTCGGCGATGGAAGATTCAGCTGCGATTGCTGGACGAAAGCGAAATGACCGCGCTGGCGGAATTTGTCGAAGTGCAGCACGGGCACTCCGGTGTCTTTTCGTTTACGGATCCATGGGATGGCACGCTGTATCCGAACTGCAGCTTTGAAGCGGATCAGGCCATATTTCATTCGGTGGCCGTTGGGCGGGGAGAGACGTCACTGGTGGTGAAGGAGAATCGCGCGGCATGATCGTTTTTCCGCAGATAAGCACAGGCGCATCGGCGCTCTATCCACTCTTGCGGGTTTGCCACGCACGCACTGTTGCGAACGGCCTGATCGGTGGTGCGTCCGTTGTCGCGGTTGATCTAGGTAGCGAAGTGGATGCGTGGGAGCTACACGCCGTTGGGCTAACGACGGCGGAGCGGGATGCCATCGAAGATCTGTTCGCGCTCTCGCGAGGATCACTCGGGACGTTTACATTTCTCGATCCCGTGGGCAACCTCTTGCGCCACAGCGAAGAGTTCGAGGGATTGGCGTGGTCGCGCGGAGCGCCATTGCAGGTGACAACGGGTGCCGCGGATCCATTCGGCGGCAGCCGGGCGGTGAGTGTTGTCAATACGGGTGCTGCGTCAGAGGAAGTGGGGCAGACGCTACCAGCGCCGGGCAACTTCATGTATTGCTTCAGTCTGTGGGCGCGAAGCGAATCCAGTTCCATGGTTGAACTGGAGTTTGGCGGGATTGCAAAACCTTTCGCATTGACCCCACATTGGCGGCGCATGTGGATTGCGGGAAACCCTCAAACATCGGCGGAAAACATCACATTCGACATTCGCTTTTCCGCAGGCGCAGCCGCAGAGCTGTACGGCGCGCAAGTGGAACCACAATTGGCGCCTTCCGACTACAAGAAGACCGGAAATCGCGGCGGTGTATTTTCCAAAGCGCGATTTGCGGACGACCGCCTAACGGTGATCGCTCGCGGAGCGGACGAGTACGACGCTGTGATTCGCATTGTGAACTCAGGGAGCTAGGGATGCCGACCATCGATCAGTTTAAGGAGCAAGAAACTCCGCCAACGCCGCTGTTTCTCTTCGAGTGCACATTGCCTTCAGGAGAAGCGGAGCGATGGAGCACACATGCGGTTACGGTGGACGGTGAGGTGTATCGGGCACGCTTGCTCCGGCACAATCTCTTCGCACTGCAGAGTTCCGCGGACGATGGGCTGGACGGTGCTCAAAAGATCTCGCTGACGTTGGCGAATGCGGACTCGCGCTATTCGCAACTGGAGCGGGAAGTTGGATTTAAAGGCGCGCAGATTAAGGTGTGGTTCGTTTTCTACGACCTTGTGCTGGATGCTGCCGTCTCCGAGTCCCGCGTGGTGTTCCGTGGCGTCGCGAATCCGCCCGAAGAAATTACCCAAGCCGAGTTTCGAGTGAGCTTCGTCAGTCGCCTCAATTTGCAAAGGGTGGTCTTACCGGAAGTTCGCATTGAGCGGCGATGCCCGTGGATGTTTCCCTCGAATGCATTGCAGCGCGCCGAGGCAATAACGGGAGGCGCCAGGGGGAAGTATGCGGCTTTACACCGCTGTGGCTATTCGGCCGATCAACCGGGCGGCGTTGGAAGTCTGAACGGCAGTTCTGCTTTCACGAATTGTGATTACACGCGCACCGCATGTGAGGCGCGGGGTATGTTTGACCGTGACGCGACGGATCAGCTTACCCGGCGATTCGGCGGAGTGGAGTTTGTGCCCTCACAGATTCAGGTGCGGAGTTACGGCGATAAGGCCTCGCATCTATCGCCACTTCTCGACAACGTTGCCCGATACAACGATTTTGTTCCGCTGGTGTACGGAACTGCCTGGTACAAGCCGCCCGTCGTTTTCGCCCGCAACGACGGAAATCTCACGCACATGGAAGTGCTGCTTGGCATGGGTGAAGTTGAACGAGTCGTTAAGGTTGTTGTGAACGGTGTGGAAATTCCTGAGGGACAGGCGAACAGCGATATGACGGCAACAGGCTGGTTTCATGTTGTGTCGGCCGGGGCACGATCAGGCGCTTTCAATGCGGACTTCGCGGATGGCGGTGGGAATCCTGTGGGCGATCCCTATGGCAGCATGGCGGTGCTGAGCGTGGTGGTGCCGAACTCGATTAGCACCGGTGCTTCGCTTGCGAAGGTAGATGTGCTGCTGTCGGGCCTGAAACTGGAGCAGTTCAACGAGGCGGGTTTTTCCTTGGGAGAATCGTTCACGAACAATCCGGCATGGGTGTTGCTCGATGTGCTCCGGCGAAGCGGATGGGTGCTTGCCGATATCGACCTTCCAAGCTTTGCGCACGCGGCAGCCTATTGCGGCGAATTGATTTCAACAACGGATCTTTACGGAAGCACAGTCGCGATTCCGAGATTCCAATGCAATGCAGCCGTGCAAACGCGAACAAGTGTGGCGGAACTAGTGAAGGGAGTGCGGAACGGTTCCTCGCTCTTTGTGACGTTTGGAAGCACCGGATTGCTGCGCCTGAGCGTCGAGAACACACTGGCGCTGCAGCAGCCTTCGAAGCCTGACGGAAGCAACAGTACGGAAGCCTTAAGCGGCGGATGGCCGGTTTACGAATTCAGCGACGGGTCTGCCGAATTCTCAGGCTTGCTACGGAAAGCGGATGGCGAACCATCGATCCGTTTATGGTCCCGGATTGGAGCAGACTCACCGAACCGGCTGGCAGTGGAGTTTCAGGACGAGTTCAACGAGTATCAGCAAGACAGTCTTGCTCTGACGGACGCGGACGATTCTTTGCTCACATCGAGAGTAGTGACGGCGTCGTTCTCGGCCATTGGATTGCCGAACTTCGATCAGGCGGCGCGCATGTTGCGCCTTCAGTTGAACCGGACTCTGGCGGGTTACACGTTTATCGAATTCGACACGACTGTCCGCGGCGTCGGTCTGGCGCCCGGGGACTTGATCACGGTCACGTATCAAAAAGAAGGCTTAGTGCGGCAGCCTTTCCGCGTGGTGAAATTGGCGCCGGGAGTCAATCATGAGACGGTTACGATCACGGCGCAGTGGCATGACGACGCGTGGTACACAACGGGCGGGGCTGGGTCTGCAGGCGGTCGCCGCAGTGGCGCCGGTCCGGTGGGAATTCCACGGCCGCTAACGGGGGCGGTCGTCGACGAGAATGGCTCTGAACAATTCGGGGTCACTGAGCAGCGAATTGAAACGGCAGAGGGTGTAGTCGCGGTGGACCTTGCCGTCGCGTTCACATCCCCTGCTGCCCTTGCGGTGAGCGCAGCGTCGATTCCGTTGGTCGGAATAAACGCCACCGTCGATTCGACCGGAGGATCTCTCGCCAGCGGACAAACGCTGTATTATGCGATTTCTGCGGTGGATGCGAACGGCGCAGAAACGGAGTTGTCCTTTGTTGTGCCGGCGAAAATCGCATCGGCAACGAATACCAATTGCATCACGTTGTCTGGCATTAGCGTCTCACCGGGAACCGCGAGCATTCGTGTTTATCGTGGAGCGAGACCCGGAAAGCTGCTCCGCATCGCGACTGACCTTGCGCCGGCATCTTCCTTTGTAGACGTTGGCGCGACCGTTCAACTTCTACCCGCACCGGACCCCAACTATGATCACGCGAATTTCTATTGGCGATGGGAGCTTTTGCCGGAGACGGGCGCGAATGTGGCTTCGGCCTACACAATCGGCAACAGCACTTTGAGTCTGGAAACCAATGCTTTCCAGAGTGCAGTGGCGAGAATCACCAGAGGTAATGGCGCGGGACAGGAGAGAACGGTGACCGCAAATGACGGAACCACATTGACGGTGAATCCGCCTTGGACTGTGACTCCCGACGCGACTAGCTATTTCACGCTCGCCGAGGCGACCTGGAACTTCGGCGGAGTGGGCTCCGGGAGTCCCGTGCACTTGCAGGTGCCGGATCGCGTTGGAGCCTCCGTTCAGATCTCCGGACGCTCGGCGAACGCGTTGGATCAGGAAAGCGAAGCGTCGCTGAATCCATTGACGAGTTGGGCTATCGGGGGGGGCTCCAGCGATGCAGGGTTGCCTGCGATGCCATCGTTTGGCTTAGTAGCCGCGGGCCCGGGCACTGTGGAACTGCGCGCGATTTCCTTTCCGTCGCTAACAAACGCCCATACGATTTCCGGTGGAACGCTCACGTTGTTTTATTGGAATGAGCTGCTGGGGGTGCCGGCGGTGGAATTGGCTGCGGCAATCAGTGCGGAGTCCACGTTCATTACTCTAAGCGATGCTATTGATGCCGTGGCGGGCGATCTAATTCAGCTTGAAGAGGAGATCGTCGAAGTGACCTCGGTTGCTGGCGGCGGGACGGAGCTAACGATTGCACGCGGTTCGCACAGCTCCACCGCCTCCACTCATGCGTCAGGTACGGTGGCCTACCCGCTGGAGAAAAACGTGACCGTGGTAGCCTTTGTGAAGAACTTCTTTGGCAGTCCGGCCAGCGAACATTTCGTCCACAGCGTATATCTGCCTGACGTTCGCATCGCTGCGGTCGATTTCTTCGTCACCAATGCGCGCGGGAATAGCGGTATCACGAAGGCGGAACTGACGTCGTTACCGGACGGAGGCTTGCGCACGGGATCGGGCGGACAAATCACGATTCAAGTAGAGGGATATCTGGCGGTGGAAACAGATGCTGCTCCACCGTATTCGATTGAGGCGACGCACGTGCCACGTGCCTTTGTCGCGATGGTGCAGGAAGCGTCGAGCGGCGGCGACATCACGCTCCGCCTGCGCCAAGGTTCCCTAGAGTATTGCCTGTTGACCATTCCGGATGGTGAGACGGAATCGATCGTGGTCAGCGGATTTGGTTTGCCACCGTTAACGAGCGACGCACGGTTAATGCTCGATATTGTCTCTGTTCCTTCTGCGGCGGGAACACTTCCTGGCCGAAATCTGACAGTGGCCGTCCGCTTCTAGGTTGCCCATGCCCGAAACTCTACAAAAGCTTCGTCCCGACCGGGACATGCAGTGCTATTTCTTTCAGCCGTCCGCAATCGCGGCGTTGAGCGGTGCTTCGGCAAGCGGCTTTACGCTTTCTGGTTCGTGGCGGCAGCAGTTTGATTGGGCCGTGGTGGAGTGGAACCGCGACAACGTTTACGAGCATCCGGCGTTCCGCAATTTGCCGGATGGAGACCTCAGCGGGCTTACGTTGACCTATGACGAAACACGCGAGAATTGCGTCCCGCTGGATTCGTCGCTCTACGCGACAGTCGATTGGCCGAGTCTGCGTATCTGGGCGACTCCAGACGGGGGAGTGGAAACCGTTTACTACGTTCCGCTGCGCACACATGCCGAAGCGATTGAAGGCGATTATGCGTGCGCGTACGCGGATTTCACGCTCTCGGGGAGCGCTGCCGGCGGCGATTACATTGGACTCGCATTCCTCGGCGAGCATCATACCTATCAGTTGTACGGTTCGGATTCGCTGGCAGATGCCGTGCAAGCCATCGTCAACAGCATCAATGCATTCTCAACGGTTCTGAAGGCCTCTGCGAGTGGCACCACGGTTCGTGTTTACTTTACGCGTGGCGGCAGCACTGAAGCGAGTACCGCCGGGACAAACGGAAATCGCTTCGGAGTGTACTCGTACTCTACCGGTTCGTCGTCTTGGGACGCAGCAGCGAAGACGCTGGCAAATGGGACCTCACCGACGAAATGGCGCGTCACTCTGAACTTTGCGTCGTTGCAAGGAACAATCACTCCGGATCTAAACGGCACTTTATACACAATCCCGACCAATCGAATTCGCAAGATGCGGTGGACCTACGCGGCGGAGCTGCAATTGGACGAATTCGAGCGCAGTGAGTTCTCGGTTACCGTGTCCGACTGGACGGTGACGGGTACGGGCCGCGAATATACGGTGGCGGGTCCGGGGAGCCGCCGTATTGAGGATCACGATCCTTCCGTTCAGTACACAGGCTCCTGGACCGAAACTCGTGGAAACTACTCTGGCGGTACGATCCATTCGACAACCACACACGGTAACGCCGCGACCGTGACGTACGCTTCAGATGTTGCGCACAAGCTGTACGTTGGACTGCGCTGTACCGGGAATGGGGCGACGGCGAGTATTGGTGTGGATGGCGGAACTCCGACCAATGTCGAACTGCAGATCGCCGGCGAAGATACGCTGTTTCGCTGGTTGGCCGGAGACATGGCGGCTGGGAGCCACACGGTCGTGGTGACGCACTCGGGCACGAGCGAAACGGACCTGTACTTTGACTTCGTTGAGATCGCGCTGCTGGAAACGAATCTACCCGTCATTGAGGCCGACTCGCAAATGACATTGGCAACGGACTGGGATACGCTGCACTCCATTTCCATTGCGCCGGAGCGCACGGCATGGTTCCTGCAATCGCTGGGATTCACGGGCCGCGCGAATCACTACGTGGGCGCTCTCTGGTTTTACGAGCTGTTCCGGCAGGGACACTCTTACTCTTCTGGCGCGGTCACCTTTGGCGGGACGCCGGATCCGAACTTCACGGTGACGCTCACGCTGGGTCGCGTGGGGCAGCCTTCATCATCGAACACGGTCTTGGAAAAGCTGATCCACGTCGGTGATTCGGCGGCCACGCTCGCGACGTGCTTTGCGCAGGAGTTAAATAGCGGGTACACGGGCCTTCGTGCGTCAGCATCGGGCGGCGTGCTCACCATCTGTTCGCGTTCGATGGGTGCGGATGGAAATGAGATCACGTTGTCCGTTTCCACAACGAGCACCGGCTTAACGCTGAGCACCTCGGGTAGTCAGCTTTCGGGCGGTGTGGACGGCGAGTGGCGCACGGATGTGTCTGCGCTTCCCAGATTAAATCGTGCGGTGCGGGATTGGACGCGTGCCTACTTCGCTGCGTTGGCTGGTTATGGTATTGACGGCGCGGCTGCGTTTAGTACGGAATTGCAACATGGCGATCCTTCGGACGCGGCAGGGATCGCGCAATGCGGACCTTCCGGCGATCCCATCTTACTGCCGACCCCTGCACTGCAGACCAACTTTTCGCCTACCAGTTTCGACTTCTGGAAGCAGATCTATAAGGAAATGGCGCAACTGCAGGACGAGGCGGGAATCGTACCTTATCTACAGTTCGGCGAAATGCAGTGGTGGTATTTTCCGCACAATGGTTATCCGGCAGGCGATCCGCGGCGCGTCGAGTTTTCCGGAATGCCTTTTTACGATGCCTGGAATCGGGTTCAGTTCGAATCGAATTACGGTCACCCGATGGCCTCGATTGTGACGAACGATGTTGCGCCCGGCGATTATCCTGATGAAGTTGCGTATCTGCCCACGGTGATTGGAAACTTCACCGATTCCATCAAAAGCTTTGTGCAGGCAACGTATCCCGCGTGCCGGTTTGAGGTGTTGTATCCCACCGACGTCAATCAGACGGCATTGAATCGGGCCGTCAATTATCCGTCCACCTGGAGCCCATCTGGGCTTACTTCACTCAAGACCGAAGCGTTTGGATTCACGCTGGGGCGCAATCTGGATAAGAGCGAAGAGTGCATCGATTTCGGTGAAGCCCTTGGGTTTCCCGCGACGCAGCGCAGTCATCTCGTCGGCATCAATGACGTTGCGACGGCGTGGCAAAAGGAAGCGGCCATCGGCGAAGGCAAAGGCTTTGAGAGTATCGTGCTCTTCGCGTTAGATCAATTTTGCTTGATTGGCTACGAAGTTCCTTTGCCCGGCGGCTTACGCCGGAGCGTCCGGCAAGGCGGCTGATAAACTGAAGTTCGTCTATGCAACTCGACGAAATTCAGGCAGCACTCCGGCAGGAACAGCTCGACGGTTGGTTGTTCTTCGATCATCATAAGCGCGATCCTCTTGCGTACCGCGTCTTGGACTTCGTGCCGGGATCCATCGTTTCACGGCGCTGGTTTTACTTCATTCCTGCGACGGGTGAACCTCGTGGCCTTGTGCACCGCATCGAAGCGAAGACGCTGGACCCGCTGCCGGGCAAGCATGCGCGATACGCCGGTTGGAGCACCTTGGTGGATGAGTTACGTACTCTGCTCGGCGGAGCGCGCCGCATCGCCATGCAATACTCCCCGAATTGCGCGATTCCTTACGTGGCGATGGTGGACGCGGGGACCGTCGAGCTGGTGCGCGGGCTCGGCGTGGAGATCGTCAGCTCGGCCAATCTTATTCAATACTTCGAAGCTCGCTGGACACAGGACCAGTTCGATAGCCACCTGGAGGCAGGGAAGTTGGTTGACGGGATTCGCCGTGACGCGTTTGGGCTGGTGAGTGAAAAGCTCCGCATCGGCGAGCGATACACCGAGTGGGATGCGCAACAATACATTCTCGGCAGGTTCAAAGCCAGCGGCTTATTCACCGATCATGGTCCGGATGTTGCCGTGAATGCGAACGCGTCGAATCCTCACTACGAACCGAAACAGGGGGAAAGCGCAGAGATTCGCCGGGGTGATGTTCTCTTGATGGATATGTGGGCGAAGCTGGATCGGCCCCAGGCGGTTTACTACGACATCACCTGGGTCGGGTACTGCGGTACGACGCCGCGGCCGGAAGTAGAGAAGGTGTTCGGCTTGGTCCGCGATGCCCGTGTTCGTGCGGTGAAGCGTGTGCAGGACGCCGTCGCTTCCAGCGAAGATCTGCGCGGTTATCAAGTGGACGATGCCGCGCGATCGGTGATTGCCGATGCGGGCTATGGCGAATCTTTCTTTCATCGAACGGGACATTCCATTGGTGTCGATGTGCATGGAACCGGCGCGAATATGGACAATCTCGAAACGCATGACGAGCGCCGCGTCATTCCCTGGACGTGCTTTTCGATTGAGCCGGGGATCTACTTGCCCGAGTTCGGGATGCGGTCTGAGGTCAACGTCTTCGTCAGCGAACGCGACGCTCAAGTGACCGGCGAATCGCAGGACCGTTTGGTTTTGGTCTAGTCCGCAGCCCCCGTTTCAGGGCGAAACTCTCGTTTCCTTCGCTTTTTCGCTATCATTGTTGGAAAAGCTATGAAAACTCTGTTTCTGACCATGGTCGCCTGCGGAATCGCGCTGGCACAGACGAAAGCTCCGGCTCCGGCACCGAAGGCGGCCCCTGCTGCCACGAAAGCCGCTCCGGCTGCTACAAAGGCCGTTCCTGCTGCTACAAAAGCCGCTCCGGCTGCGGCGAAAAAGGCGGCGCCCCCTGCGCTAAACTTGCTTGACCCGTCCACCATGCGCGCCAAAGCCCCTGAGACTTTCCGCGTGAAGTTCACGACCACCAAGGGCGATGTGTTGATCGACGTCACCCGCGCTTGGGCTCCTTTGGGCGCCGATCGCTTCTACAACCTGATTCGTGGGAACTTCTATAAGGATGCCGCCTTCTTCCGCGTGGTCCCGCGATTTGTCGCGCAGTTCGGCATTCCGGCGCGGCCGGACGTCGCGCGCGTTTGGGACAACGCGAAGATTGTGGATGACAAGGTACTGCAGTCAAACAAACGCGGTACGCTGACGTTCGCCACCGCTGGCCCGAACACCCGCACCACGCAGATCTTCATCAACTACAGCGATAACGCCGCGCTCGACGCTCAGGGCTTCGCTCCGTTTGGTGTCGTTGTAGAAGGCATGGATCTCGTCGACAAATTCTTCGCCGGCTATGGTGAATCGCCCAACCAGGGTTTGATCACCGCGCAGGGCAAGGCGTATCTCGACAAGGGCTTCCCGAATCTGGACCGCATCCTCAGCACGACGATTGTTCCGGTGGATGCCCCCGCTGCGGCTCCGGCGGGCGACGCGAAGAAGCAGTAATTGTTGCTGTATGGGGCGGTGTGTTGCTCGGAGTGACGCGACCGGCGGTCGCGTGCCGAGCAGGCGCTCCGCCCTACTTTCCTCTCGGGCCTTCCTGTGGATTTTTCTGCAAAACGTGATTTTCCCTTCGTTGTTTGAATGACTTAGCAATACTCGCCCGGAAAGCGTTATCCACAGACTTTTTCAGAGCCTAAAATACTGAAAGACAAGCGAGGCTAAAAGCGTTTGCGCGCATTGGGCATTCGCGCTACTGTAGATACCGTTCGGAGTTCCTCGCCGACCTTCCGCTGTAATGTCCATGGCTAGCGCAAACCTCGCATTTGAAAAGGGACTTCCCGCCAACGTCGACGCGGAACGCTTTGTTCTGGGCTCGATTATGCTCAACCAGGACACCTATTTCCAGGTGGCCGGGGCGCTGGAGCCGGAAGATTTCAGCCTGGAAAAGCATCGCCGCATCTTTGGGCGGATGAAGGAACTTTACGAGCGCGGTGAGCGCATTGACCGCCTGACGGTGGCGGACGCGCTGATGAAGGCCGGGCAGCTCGAATCGGTGGACGGGCTCTCCTACATCGTTTCGCTGGATGACGGCCTGCCGCACATCGCGAACCTCGAAAGCTACATCCGCATCGTCAAAGATAAGAGTACGCTGCGCCGCCTGATCTTCGGCGCGCAGAAAATTATTGACCGTTGCCTGATTGGCGAAGAGGAGCCTGATGAAATCCTGGCGGGCGCCGAAGAAACGCTGGTCAAGCTGGGTGAGGCGCGGGCAAAAGAAAAGCTGCAATCGCCGGCGAGCGTCGTTGAAAATTTCCCTGGCGGCATCAATGCTTTCCTCGACCCCAGTCAGCGCGTCAGCGGCTTAAGCACCGGGTTCACGAAGTTCGACGAAATGACGGGTGGCATGCACGGCGGCGAATTGCTGATCCTCGCGGCGCGTCCCTCGATGGGCAAAACCGCGCTTGCGCTCAACATCGCACAGCACGTGGCCACGCATCCCAAGATCCGTAAGCCAGTTGCGGTCTTCTCGCTCGAAATGTCGTCCGCCAGCTTGCTGACGCGCATTCTTTGCTCGGCCGCGCGTGTAGATCAGCACAAGTATCGCGCCGGATATCTCAATCAGGACGAGCGCCGCCGACTGCAGGTGGCATTGGCCGATCTCACCGAAGCGCCCTTATTCATGGATGACACCGCGGGCGTCAACCTGATGGATGTCCACGCGAAACTGCGGCGATTGAAGGCCGAGCACGGCTTAAGTCTTGTCGTCGTTGACTACCTGCAATTGATGAGCAGCCGCGGACGCTCGGAAAACCGCAACCAGGAAGTCAGCGCCATTTCCCGAGGCCTCAAGCTGATGGCGATGGACCTCGATATCCCGTTCCTCGTACTCTCGCAGTTAAGCCGAGCCGCCGAAACCCGCATCGGCGATCATAAACCGCAGCTAAGCGACCTCCGCGATTCAGGATCGATCGAGCAAGACGCCGACGTCGTCATGTTCATCTTCCGCGAGGAAATCTACAAACGCGATCGCGAAGACTTGAAAGGATTGGCGGATCTGATCATCGCCAAGCAACGTAACGGCCCCATCGGCAACGTGCCCTTGCGATTCCTGGGCCAGTTCACGCGCTTCGAAAACCGCGCCGAAGATCTGCCCGAAGAAGAAGGCTAGTCTACTTCGCACTCACCTTCGTAGGTTGGCGCTTCACCGGGTTCGCCCATACTTCCACCCAATCGATCCGCGACCAACCGCCTTGGCCGTGTCCGCTTCCTGCTTGCATATCGGTGAAGCCAAATTCTTCCACGCTGCTTAGGTCGGGATTTGGCTCCCATCTTCCGTTCTCGTAGGGCGTGCCCGTCGCTTCTTCCACCACTTTGTTGATATCCAGCCGGCGCCAGCGAATCCACGCGGGCCAGAACTCGGCTTCATGCCAGTCAGGAGTCCAGCCTTCTGCGTACTCACCTACCAGCCAGCGTCCACTCGCGAGTTTCACAATGGGACGCAGCATGTGAAATCCCGTCTGCTGCGTGCGCCAGCGAATGCGGCCCAGGCCCGTGAGATCGAAGTTGCTCTCTTTGTGACGAAGTGCCACAGCCCATGGGGCGGGCGTGATTCCGCTCCACAAAAAATCGGGATCGTCTTTTGGTTCTCCCTCGTGATGATCGATCTGTACGTGCAGGCCCCCGGATCCGTAGAGCTTCAGCTCCAGGTTCGGATTCGCGACGAACTGCTGCGTCACCGGCATCTCATGAATCCCCTTTGGCGGTCCTTTGAAATCCTCACGGAAAAAGAGCGGCGGGCGATGATCCTGGGGCACGTCGAAACCACAAGGCGGTGGGCCGCCACTGGCGCAGCCAACGCGATCGGCGGGACCGGGGGCCTGTTGGGCGAAGGCGCTGAGCGCTAGGCTCAGAAGGAAAAATCGGAACAAGGTTCGAATACGCAAGAAGACCTCCCGTCCGCGACGGTGTTGATTTGTGCGGCACCAGGGAGTGTACATCAGCCTTGCGAGACGTGGCAAGGGACCGTGCGCGACCGTGCCGGGCCGTGGTTAACGGAATTTTATGAACCTGGACACGTTTCGTGCGTCTGAGGGAATGGAGACCTTACGAAATCTCCAGAGACAGAGCATTATGGGAGTGATTGAAATGAAGAAGCTTATGCTTGCTTTGACGATGACAGCGGCTGGCTTGATGGCCGCGCAGACCGCTACGACGCCGGACACGGCCACTGCAACGCCCGCCAAGCACGGCAAAATCAAAATCAAGAAGCATCGCAAGGTGAAGAAGACCACCTCTCCGGCGGCGACGCCCTCCACTCCAGCGAAATAGTTCCGGTGCACGGAAGAGGCGGGTAGAAAAGAAAACGCGGGAAGCTTTTGCCTCCCGCGTTTCGGTTTATTGCGCCAATCCGTGACGAGCTACTGCTTTTTGCCCGGCGGCGGTTCCTTCGATTCCGGCTTCACGAACTTCGCGTTATCCAGCGCGACGTTTTCCTGAATCTTGGAGATCTTCAGGATGTTGCGGGTCGCCAGTTCGTTGCGCGGGCCAGCGGGTTCGGTGCGAACGGTGTAGGGATACTTCACACCGCTCCCGGCGTCGCGATAGTCTTCATAGTTGAATTCCCACGGGCTGGGGCCAACGGCGGTAGGAACCGTTAACACACGGCGAACCAACAGTCCGGTCTGCACGTCGAAGAACAGGAACTCGGGAATCTTTTCTTCCGGAGTTCCCATCACCATGTAAACTTCCCGGCCGTTGATTTTTTCCAAGCCGCGCACTTTCAGGTCGGTGTAGTTCTTCTTCAGGTTGACCGCTTCATAAATATCCGCCATGCGCTTGGCGCGGATACCATCCAGCGGAAGCGGCGGAGCCACGCGTCCGCGCGCATCCTGGTTCCAGGCTTCCTTGCCGTCCACACCGTTGGCGACCGTCATCGGCTGGCTGGTCGCCTTCGCCGTGTACACCATCAGGTTCGGGGCCTTCATGATCTTTTCCACATTCGCCGGAACCGGAGTGATGCCGCCGGGGCCGGTCGGAATCTGGCCGGTGGCGGTGATCTGCAGACTGGTCACCTTGCGGATGGCCGCTTCGCCGCCCAGCGCCTGAACATACTTGCTCAGGATCGCGTCAACGGTGGGCAGCGTCGCCGGTTGTTTGATCTCTTCAAACAGCGACATCGGGAACTGCGGCGCGCGGTGCGGTTCTGGACGGCCCTGGTGACAGGTGTAGCAGGTGACTTCCTGCTTGCCCTTGAACGCCGTGCGATTGATGTCGTCCGTCATCTTGATCATCTCGCGGGCGACTTCTTTTTCCTTCACATCTTCCAAATCCCATTTGTTCTGGATATGGCAGAATTCGCATTCCACGCCCAGGTCGCCAGAGATCAGGTGCATCGTCTGGTTCATGTCCTCGGCCGGAACATCTTTCAGCAGTTTGACGTTCTTGAAATATTCGCCCGACTTCTTTCCGATCGGGCTGGGCGGTGCCTGCGCCGAAACGATCAGTGCGGCGGCGGCAAACAGTGCGCCGGTAACAAATACACGCTTCATGAATCGGTTCCTCAAAAGTGGATTAATCGAGGGCGGTACGTGCCGGCAATGCGTTCGGTGAATCCGGGCAGGCAACCCTTCCGAACCATTGTCGCTCAATTCCGCCGCTTTCGCGCAGCATGATGGTGGCTTGAGACAGGTTCCCGGATTAAAATTTCGTTTTGCAAAAACTGCCATTTCACGCTGGGACCAGGCTGAGACCAGGCCAAGAATAAATGTGTGCTGGTAAAACCGAAGGCAGTTAATCATGACTGCCGCAATTCATACCCCCTCTGTGAAGCCCCGTGCCGGATTGCCCGGTGCGATTTTGGGCATCCTGATACACTACTCGCGTGCTGGTGAAACTACTTCCGGTGGAGTCAGGCGATACCCTCATCTATCGCGTGCTCAAAGCCGCGCCCATCTTCGCAGCGCTTTCCGACGCCGAAATTGAGTACCTGACCGCGCGCACGGAAGTGCGGACCTACTCACCCGCCGAAATGTTGTTCTCCGAAGGCGAGCCCTGCACTGGACTGCACCTGGTTGCCACCGGCCGGGTCCGCATCTTCAAATCGTCTCCAAATGGACGCGAACAGGTGCTGGCCGTGGAGGGTCCGGGGGCTTCGGTCGCCGAACTGCCCGTGTTCGATGGCGGCGGCTACCCCGCGTCGGTCTCGGCAGTGGAAGAAACCAAAGTGCTGTTCATCTCCCGCCAGGATTTCCGCGACGTCTGCCTGGAGCACCCCGAAGTCGCGCTGAAAGTTCTGCAAGTCGTCGGCGGACGGCTTCGTCGCCTGGTGGGGATTATCGAAGAGCTTTCGTTCACCACCGTGCGCCATCGCCTTATTTCCTGGCTATTGCGGGAGGCGCGCTCGGTGGGAAGGGAATCCGAGGAAGGCCTCGTTCTGACGCTGGCCGCAAGCCATCAGGAGATCGCCTCCCAGATCGGCACCGTGCGCGAACTGGTCTCGCGCAACATGGCGCGTCTTCAAGCGCAGAGCCTCATCCGCGCGCGAGGGTCTGAGATTACCATTCTGGATCAGGCGGGCCTCGAAGCCGAACTGAGTTCCGTGGTCTAGCCACCGCCTCATTTTCCACCTCGTGACTTAAGTCACTGCACGCCCCATCGATCGCCTCTACTCTGTGCTTGGAGGCGAAGCATGACATTCGATAAAAACCAGACGGTGCGTGAGATAGCGATCCAAAATCCCGCGTCCATCCGGCTGTTTGAAGACCTTGGCATCGATTACTGTTGCGGCGGGAAACGTCCGCTGGAGGAAGCCTGCCAAAAAGCCAATGTACCCGTGGATCGCCTGCTCAAGCAGCTCGCGGATTTGGAAGCGGGCGGCGCATCCACCGAGGAACTGCCCTGGATGACCGCTCGGTTAGGCGACCTGACCGCCCATGTCATTGAAAAGCACCACAGCTACGTGCGCACGGAGATCCCGCGTCTGGAAGCACTGTTAAGCAAAGTGGTGAATCGCCATGGCGCCGCGCATCCCGAGCTTTCCGCCATTCAAGAGACCTTCACGGCGCTCTCCGAGGAGCTTCTTGCGCACATGCTCAAGGAAGAGCGCATGCTCTTTCCGTTCCTCGACCAGCTCGACGCCGCCGCGCGCTCGAACGGGCCTTTGCCCGTGGGCTGCTTCGCCTCGGTGGAGTTTCCCGTCGCGCGCATGCTGGCCGATCATGACGACGCCGGCGCGTTGACGGCACGCATGCGGAGTCTCGCCAACGGCTTCGAGCCTCCGCCGGACGCTTGCCCCAGTTATCGTGGACTTTATCACGGTCTGGCCGAATTTGAGCGCGATCTGCATCAGCACGTGCACCTGGAAAACAACGTCCTGTTCCCACGCGGAGTGGAACTGGAGCACAAACTACAGGGAGCCGCGTATATCCGCCATTGACGCCGGCGTCGAACGACGTTAGGGGAGGGAATCAGATCGGAAATTGCTGATTTTGAAGCCAGAAGATCTGGCGGTGAGGGTGGGATTCGAACCCACGGAACCCGCAAAGGTTCAACGGTTTTCGAGACCGCCCGATTCAACCGCTCTCGCACCTCACCGGCTCTTCCAAGGTAGCGTGTTTGGCGTCCGAAGCGCAAGTTTTCAACAAGCGCGATTGCCAATCATGCCCGGAATTCCATTCCGCCCACGTGCGTTATCCTCTGTCCTCTGTCCTCTGTCCTCTGTCCAGTCCCCTAGGTCCGAATCCGCGACATGAAGTACGCGCCGAACAGGAAGAACACCACATCGGGCGACCATGCGGCCACCTGTGCGGGGAGCTGGTTCAAATTTCCCACCTGCTCGAACACTTGGCCCACGGCCCAATAGGACATGAAGATCGCGAGACTGAAACCGACGCCGGCCATGGTGCCCCGGTTGCCCGCGAGAAACGCGAAGGGGATGGAGACCATCGCGAGTATGAACGCGAACAGCGGCACCGAGAATTTCTTATAGAACTGCACCTGTAGCGCGACAGTATCGAAGCCGCTTTGCTGCAGCTCTTGAATATAATCGGATAGCTCGCGGAAGTTCATTTGGCGCGATTGCTTGGCTTCCTTCACGAAGTAATCCGGATGCTCGGCCAATTCCGGGAACGTGCGCGTGTCGTTGGAGAAATCGTCAAAGCGCGTGACGGTGTTGCCGTTCATATCGCGGATCCAACCGTTCTGGAACACCCATTCGTTTTGCTTCGCGTCCCAACTGGCGCGCTCGGCCACAATGTGGCGCTTCAGGCGGAAGCGCACCGGATCGATTTCAAAGATGTTGACGCCGGACATCACGTTTTCGGCCTGATCGAAATACTTGTAGTAGTAGACGCGATCCTGCAGGCCGTAGATCCAGCGGCGGTCCGGGCGCAGGAAGGTTTGCGCGGGGCGGCCTTTAATTTCGGCACGAATTGCATCTTGGCGGCGGTCGGCGTCCGGCACCCAGTAGTGATCGAACGCGAACATGGTGCAACTTAGGGCCGCGCCCGCAATCAGCACCGGAGCGGTCAGCCGGTACACACTCACTCCGCACGCCTTCGCTGCCGTGACTTCATTGTTCTTCGTCAGCACGCCGAACGTGAGCAGCACTGCGGTGAGCACGCCGCCCGGAGCCAGATCGTAAATGAGGCGCGGCGTCAGGAACAGGTGATACGTCAGCACGCGCGTCATTGGAATGCGGTTCTTGATGATGTCGCTCAATAGTTCGAAGAACGTGAACACGTGCGTCATTAACACGAAGCTGGCCAACAAAAGAACGAAATAAAACAGGAAACTCGAGAGTACGTAGCCGTCGATCACCTGCGGCAACAGTGAAAAGCGCCCCAAAAATACTCTCGCCGGATTCGCGCGCAAAGACCGGAGGCCTAAGTCCGATGCGGAAAGTTTCTTCGCTCCTCGCAGCGCCTGGAACGGTGCGGCCAGCGCGCTAAGGATGTCGCTGGTGCCCGGCCTTTCCAGCCGCACAATCAGCACCACCGCGATGAGCGCCAGCAAAACGTCGGGCAGCCACACCGCAAGCTCTGCCGACCACGACCCCTGGCGCGCCAGGCCGATGAAACTGATCATCGCCATGTAATAGGTGAACGCGATCACCACCGTCATCACCACAGCGGCCGATTTCCCCGCGCGGCGGCGCGTGATGCCGAGCGGCACACCGAGCAGCGCCATCAAAATACACGCCAGCGGCAGCGCGAAGCGCTGATGCAATTCAATGCGGGCATCCAACTGAATGTTTTGCTCGACGTCCGGATTCCTGTACGCCTGCCGGTAGAGCGGCCCGGTATCCATCTCCGGAGCCTCGCGGCTGGCGCGCACCTCGGCCGGCTTCTTAGCTTCCAAACCTTGATCGCCCTCGGGAAACGCGGTGATGCGGTAATCGGTAATCGCTTTGCCTACCTCATACGTGCTCCCGTTGCGCAAGGAAAGTTGCATGCGGGTGAGCGACGAATCGGGCACGACGATGGCTTCCGAAGCGAGCGTGATACGCGGGCTCTCGCCACGCTCCGCCGCTTCAATCGGGCGCTTTTCGGCGGGCGTGACGTCCGCCAGAAACACACGTTTCCAGCGGCCCGTAGCGCCAGTGGTCACGTCGGTCACATAAAGGATCGAGTTCGGAAACTGTTCGCCAAAAACGCGCGGCTGCACGTCGGTGCCAAGCCCGGCGGAAAGCAGTTCGTTCTGAATGCGATACCGTTCGCGGAT
>JBEBFS010000045.1:0-35060 GCA_040081855.1 Bryobacteraceae bacterium
CGCGTCGAACTTTTCCTTGTTCACCGCAAACGTGTGCGCTTCCAGATCGCAGCCCTTGGTGTAGGCGGACGGGTAGAAGTAGACCACGGCGGGCCCCTTCTTCAACGCTTCTTCCAGTGAGAAATTGAACTCTTTTCCCGCCAGCGACGCGCGCGTGGAAAAATCGGGCGCTTTTTCGCCCTGCTTGAGCGCTGCCACAAGCGGCAGGCTGAAAACGGCAACCGAAGTGAGCGCAATCAATAGTTTTTTCATGGGACCCTCCTATTTGGCCTCGATGAATCGAGAATATCATGCTGGCGCGGCCTCGCATTGACCCACTTTGCGCGCGGCGCTACTATGGATTCGCTTTACTCCGTTTCCGCACCACAGGCAGGTGAATCATGTTTCGAGCTTCGTTTGCTCTATTGGCCCTTTGCGCTGCTGTCAGCGTCCAAGGGCAACACGCTTACACTCCGGACGATATCGCGGAAGGAGGCCGGCTATTCCGTGCCAATTGCGTTTTGTGCCACGGTCCCGAAGGCGATCAGGTTCCCGGAATCGATCTTGGCCACAATAAATTCCGTCAGCAGTATTCCGAAGAGGCGCTGATCAAGATTATTCAAGAAGGCATTCCGCGTACCGCGATGCCACCGAACAACCTGCGCGATTTTCAGGCGGGCGAGGTGGTGGCGTACCTGCGTTCCATGGCGACCTCGGGGCGCTCGGTGGCGGGTAACGGCAAAGCCACGGGCGGCAAGGGAGTGTATGAGCGAAACGGCTGTGCGAATTGCCATCGCGTGGGAACGGAGGGCTCGCGCACGGGTCCGAATCTGACGGACATTGGTGCGCAGCGGCGCGCGGTGGAGATTGAGCAATCTTTGCTGAATCCCGATGCCGAGGTGCTGGCGCAAAACCGCTACTACCGGCTAACGACGAAATCGGGTGAGACGGTGATGGGGCGCTTGTTGAATATCGATACGTTCACGATCCAACTGCTCGATTCGAAGGGGCAGCTTTTGTCGTTCCCGAAGGCGAACGTGCAGAGTTCCGCGTTCTTCGATAAGTCGCCGATGCCTTCGTATAAGGACAAACTGAACCAGCAGGATCTGGCGGATCTGGTGGCCTATTTGGTTTCGCTGAAGGGTATCTAAGCGGGGCACCGAAAGGAATGGCATTGGACATGAAAAAGACATTTGCAATTTTGCTTGCCGCCGCGGCGCTGCCCGCTTTTGCTCAGGTTACCGCCGACCGTTTGGTGAACTCGACGAAGGAGCCGCAGAATTGGCTGACCTACTCCGGCGGCTATTTCAGCCAGCGCTATTCGCCCCTGACGCAGGTGACGCCGCAGAACGCGAAGAACCTGGAACTGCAGTGGGTCTTCCAGGCGCGTTCGCTCGAAAAATTTGAAGCGACGCCGCTGGTTGTCGACGGCATCATGTACACGGTGCAGGCGCCGAATGACATTGTTGCGCTGGACCCGGTGAGCGGGCGCGTGTTTTGGACGTATTCCTATGCGCCTGCCGCGTCGTCGCGCCCTTGCTGCGGACGTGTGAACCGCGGTGTGGCGATCTCCGGCGACACGCTATTCATGGGCACCATCGATTCGCACGTGGTGGCGGTGGATGCGAAGAGCGGCCAATTGCTTTGGAATACAACGGTGGCGCGGCCTGAGGCGGGTTACGCGATTACGCATGCTCCTCTAGTGGTGAAAGACAAGGTGCTGGTGGGCGTAGCGGGCGGGGAATACGGCATTCGCGGATTTATTGCCGCGTATGACGTGAAGACCGGCAAGGAAGCGTGGCGCTTCAATACGATTCCGGGTCCGGGCGAGCCGGGCAACGAAACCTGGAAGGGCGATTCCTGGAAGACGGGCGGCGCCTCGGTGTGGGTGACGGGGTCGTACGATCCGGAACTGAATCTGACGTATTGGGGCATTGGCAACGCCGGTCCCGATTACAACGGCGATATTCGTGAGGGCGACAACCTGTATAGCAGCTCGGTTGTGGCGCTCGATGGGGACACGGGCAAGATCAAGTGGCACTTCCAATTTTCGCCGCACGATGAGTTTGACTACGACGCGGTGCAAGTGCCGGTGCTGGCCGATATCCAATGGCAAGGCGCGCCGCGCAAAGTGATGCTGTGGGCGAATCGCAACGGCTTCTTCTACGTGCTGGACCGCGCGACGGGCAAATTCCTGCTGGGCAAGCCGTTTGTGGAAGTGAACTGGGCGAGAGGCCTCGACGAACTCGGGCGGCCGCTGCGGATCACGGGCAAGGCTCCGACGCCAGAGGGGACGGTGATCTTTCCGGGCAACCAGGGTGGCACGAATTGGTACTCGCCGTCGTTCAGTCCGCGCACGAATTTGTTTTACATTCCGTCGTGGGTGAATTATTCGTCGGTGTACATCAAGGCGGATGTCGAATATGAAGAGGGCCGCCGTTTTACGGGTGCGTCGCCGCGTTCGATCATCGGCGGCCTGCAGGGTGGGAAGATCAGCACGCGGCGGGAAGAAGAAGGCTACGGCGCCATCCGCGCGATTGATCCACTGACGGGCGACCGCAAGTGGGAGTACAAGATGAACGACGTCACCGATGCCGGCGTGCTGACGACGGCGTCCGACGTACTCTTTTCTGGCGGGCGCGAAGGTTACTTTTATGCACTGGATGCGCGAAACGGAAGCCTGCTGTGGCGCGCGAACCTAGGCGGCGGCGTGGCGTCAGGGCCGATGTCGTATTCGATCAACGGCAAGCAATACGTGGCCGTTTCGGCAGGGAATTCGCTGTTTGTTTATTCGTTGAGGGAGTAGGGAAGCACGCCTGCGCTCGAAGGAGGAAGCCGGCTCGGAGTAAAAGCTGGCTTCCTTCCCAATCTCTATGCCATTTGGACTTCCCGCTGAGCTTGATAATCCACTGCTCAGGGCGGTATCCTGATGTGTTAATCCAACAACATCAGGAGCCTTCCACAGAATGTCCTCGATTGATGTCCCCTTGAAAAAAGGGGGATTCGGCTCCACCAGCCGAACTGATAACTGGTGGGTTGAGCCGCTGCTCGTTTTTCTTGGTTATCTTGCGTTCATCCTCTACGCAAACTGGGCCCTCTTTGAAGCGAAAGAGTACCACTACGTGGGTGGCGGCGCCGATTACCTTTCCCCCATGTATTCGCCGATGCTGACCGAAGAAGGACCGGTGTCTGCAAATGGCTTGACCACCGATCCCGGCCCCGCGCCCTCCTTTTGGCCGAGCTTCGTGAAGTTCTCGCCCGCGATGCTGATTCTGGTTTTCCCGCTGGCGTTCCGCTTCACTTGTTACTACTACCGCGGGGCGTACTACAAGGCATGGTGGGCCGACCCTCCGTCCTGCGCCGTCGGTGAACCCCGCAAGACCTACCTGGGCGAGCGTTACTTCCCGCTCATTATTCAAAACGCGCACCGCTACGCGCTGTACTTCGCGATCATCTTTATCGCGCTGCTGGCGTGGGACGGTTGGAAGGCGTTGTGGTTCCTGGGCTCCGATGGCGAACGCCACTTCGGTGTGGGCCTCGGTTCGCTGGTGCTGATTTTGAACCCGATCCTGCTGGGTCTGTACACCTTCGGCTGCCACTCTATGCGGCATTTAGTGGGTGGACGCAAGGACGTTCTCTCCGACAGTCCGACGCGGAAGAAGTGCTATGACTGCGTGTCCGGCCTGAATAAGAAGCACATGTTGTACGCGTGGATTTCCATGTTCTATGTGGGCTTCGTGGATATCTATGTCCGTATGTGCGCCAAAGGCGTCTGGACTGATTTGAGGATCTTTTAAGCCATGGCAGATTATCCGGTTACTGAATGTGATGTTCTGATTGTAGGCGCGGGCGGCGCCGGATTGCGTGCTGCCATCGAGTCGTCGGCGGCGGGAGCGAAGACCGCGGTGGTGACGAAGTCCCTCTTGGGCAAGGCGCACACCGTTATGGCGGAAGGCGGCATGGCCGCAGCGATGGGCCACGTGGACGACCGCGACAACTGGCGCGTTCACTTCGCCGACACGATGCGCGGCGGCCAGTACATGAACAACTCGCGTATGGCCGAGTTGCACGCCAAGGAAGCTCCGTCACGCGTGAAGGAATTGGAAGCCTGGGGCGCGATCTTCGATCGCACCAAGGACGGCCGCATCCTGCAGCGCAACTTCGGCGGACACCGTTATCCGCGATTGGCGCACGTGGGCGACCGCACGGGTCTCGAAATGATCCGCACGTTGCAGGATCACGGCGTGCACCAGGGCATTGATTTTTACGCCGAGCACACCATCGTCAAATTATTGATGGATGGCACCCGCTGCGTGGGCGCGTTCGCCTATGACCGCGAGCGCGGCCGTTTCCGCATCTTCCAAGCCAAAGCCGTTGTGCTGGCCACGGGCGGCATTGGCCGCGCGTTCCAGGTCACTTCGAACAGCTGGGAATACACAGCGGACGGACAGGCGCTGGCCTATCAGGTTGGCGCGGCGATGCTCGACATGGAGTTCATCCAGTTCCACCCGACCGGGATGGTCTGGCCGCCCTCCGTCAAAGGCATTTTGGTGACGGAAGGTGTCCGCGGCGAAGGCGGCATCCTAAAGAACAACCAGGGCAAGCGGTTCATGTTCGACGATATTCCGGACAACTACAAGAACCAGACTGCCGATAATCCGGAAGAAGGCTGGCGTTACGTGCAGGGCGATAAGAGCGCGCGCCGTCCACCGGAGCTGCTGACGCGCGACCACGTTGCGCGCTGTATCAATCGCGAAGTGAAGGCGGGCCGTGGCAGCCCGCACGGCGGCGTGTTCCTCGACATCGCCTGGATTAAGGAAAAGATTCCAAACTCGGTGGAGCACATCAAGAAAAAGCTGCCGAGCATGTATCACCAGTTCAAGCAGCTGGCCGATCTCGACATCACGCAGGAGCCGATGGAAGTGGGTCCGACGACTCACTACATGATGGGTGGCATCCAGGTGGATGGCGACACGCAGATGAGCACGGTTCCGGGTCTGTTCGCCGCCGGCGAATGCGCCGCGGGTCTGCACGGTGCGAACCGTTTGGGCGGCAACTCGCTGTCCGATCTGATTGTGTTCGGCAAGCGCGCCGGTGAGTACGCCGCGAAGTACGCCAAGGACAACGGCGGCGGACGCGTCAGTACGAAGGACGTGGACGAGGCCGCCAAGTGGGCGCTGGCTCCGTTCGAGCGCGGCTCGGCGGGCGAGAACCCGTTTACGGTGCAAACGGAACTGCAGGAGTTCATGCAGGCTCTGGTGGGCATCGTCCGCATCGAAGGCGAGATGCAGCAGGCTCTCGAAAAAATTGAAGCGCTGCGGGTTCGTGCCGCAAAGGCCGGCATCACGGGCAACCGCGATTACAACACCGGCTGGCACACGGCTCTGGACCTGGAAAACATGCTGACCATCTCCGAGATGGTGACCATCGCGGGTATCGAACGCAAGGAAAGCCGCGGCGGCCACTTCCGCGACGATTACACGGAAAAGAGCAGCGATTGGGCGAAGTACAACATCCGCTTCGTGAAGGGTCCCGATGGCCGTCCGAAGATGGAGAAGGTCCCCGTGGTTTCGCTGACCGACGAAATGAAGCAGATCATCGAGGAGAACAAGTAACCATGTCCGACAAAGCCCACTCCGGACCAATGCCTGACAAGGCTACTTTCCGCATTTGGCGTGGTGGCAACGGCACGGGCCACTTCGTCGATTACGCGACTCCGATTTCGACCGGTATGGTGGTATTGGATGCCGTCCATAAGGTGCAGGGCTCGCAGGCCAATGACATGGCCGTGCGCTGGAACTGCAAGGCGGGCAAGTGCGGTTCCTGCTCGGCCGAAATCAACGGTAAGCCGCGTCTGATGTGCATGACGCGTCTGAATACGCTCGACCTGACGCAGCCTGTCGTCATCGAGCCGATGAAGACGTTCCCGCACGTGAAGGATTTGGTCACCGACGTTTCCTGGAACTACGAAGTCAAAAAGAAGATAGCCAAGTTCCAGCCGCGTAAACCGGACGCCGCCGACGGCAGTTGGCGCTTCGTGCAGAGCGACGCCGACCGTCCGCAGGAGTTCCGCAAGTGCATTGAATGCTTCTTGTGCCAGGACGTCTGCCACGTGTTGCGCGATCACGATAAGCACGCCGAGTTCATCGGCCCACGCTTCTTCGTGTACACGGCCAACCTGGAAATGAACCCGATCGATACGGGCGACCGCCTGGAAAAGCTGAAGGAAGACTTCGGCCTGGGCTATTGCAACATCACCAAGTGCTGCACGAAGGTTTGCCCGGAAGAGATCAAGATCACCGACAACGCCATCATCCCGCTGAAAGAGCGCGTGGTGGATGTGTTCTTCGATCCGATCGCGAAGTTGTTCGGATCGAAGTAAGCGGTTCGTTAGCCTGCCTGTTTGATTTCGGCGGCCACGGCAAGGTTGTACAGATTTCCTGTACAATAGAGCCGTATGGCCGCCGAAACTTCTTATTCCAGCCTGCGAGAAAATCTGGCCAGTGTTTTGGATCGCGTGTCGAATGACCGCGAAGTGATCATCGTGCGCCGTCGCGGATCGGAAGACGTTGCGATGGTTCCCGCTGATGAACTCGCCGGTTTAATGGAAACGGCCCACCTTTTGCGATCTCCCAAAAATGCGCAGCGTTTGCTGAGCGCACTTCGCCGTGCCAAGGCGGGTAAGGGCAAATCGGAATCCGCACACGACGTGTTTCATCGCGCGGGCGCTATTTAGCCAACGTTCATGGCGAAACGAGACTGGGAAGCTGTTTTTCATCTGGAATTCCGCGAGGATCTGCGCTACTGGGTGGATACGGACCGCAAAGTGGCCCTACGCCTTCTGCAATTGGTGGAGGCGGTCATGCACGACCCGTTTTTAGGAATCGGCAAGCCGGAGCCACTGAAGTTCGTACTTGCCGGTTGTTGGTCCCGGCGCGTTACGCAAGAACATCGCCTAGTTTATCGCGTGAGCGGGAATCGCGTTGACTTTCTGCAGGCTCGGTATCACTACTAGCCAGCGAACCACTGTCGGCGATAATAGTTTGAGCCAGGAGCAACGTTGCATGACAAACCTTCCTTTTTCCATCAGCCGCCGCGATCTGCTTCGCACCGGCGCTACCGCTGCGGCGGGTCTTACGCTGGGTGGCGCGAGTCTGCTCGCGCAGAGGAAACGGCCGTTTCGTGTGGACGCCCATGCGCATGTGTGGACGAAGGAATATCTAGACCTAGTCGAGAGCTTCGGCAAGATGGACACCAGCGTTCAGCGCGACAAAGGCGCTGGTCCGAGCGATGCCGAGATCGAGAAGCGTTTCGCGCAGATGGACACGGCCAAGGTGGAAATGCAGGTGCTGTCGGTGTGTCCGCAAGCACCGCATTTTGAAGACAAGACCCAGGCGGTAAGGGCTGCGCGCATGATCAACGATGTCTACGCCGATGTGGTTCGCAAATGGCCGAAGAAGTTTAAGGCATTGGTGGCGTTGCCGTTCCCGCATGTGGATGAGTGCTTGAAGGAACTGGATCGCGTGATGGCGATGGGTGCCATTGGCGTTTCGACGACAACCACCGTGGCGGGGCGCTCGATTGCCGATCCTGCGTTCGCTCCGGTATATGAAGAACTGAACCGTCGCGGCACGGTGTTGTATGTGCATCCGGCGGGCGCGAGCGCGCATTCGCCGATGATTGCGAATTAC
The DNA here is from genome assembly GCA_040081855.1 of Bryobacteraceae bacterium. Taxonomy (GTDB): domain Bacteria; phylum Acidobacteriota; class Terriglobia; order Bryobacterales; family Bryobacteraceae; genus Palsa-187. Next base: position 7,671 of record JBEBFS010000045.1, read on the forward strand.
AAGTTGACGTGGATGATTGGCGCGCCCATTGAGGATACGATTTCGACGGCGCACCTGATCATTCGCGGCATTCCGCAGAAGTACCCGAAGTTGAAGATCGTCAACTCGCACCTGGGTGGTGCGCTGCCGATGGTGTTGCAGCGCATGGACAACCAGTTCGGATGGGAAAATCCGGAGACTCCGGAAAAGCCGAGTATTACGGCGAAGCGCATGTGGTACGACACGGTGGCACACGCGCATCCTCCGGCGATTCGCGCGGCGGTGGATACGCTGGGTGCGGACCGCATCATACTGGGTACGGATTTTCCGTACGAATCGGGCGCGCTGTACACGCACGCGATTACGTATTTGTCAGAGGCGGGGCTGAAGCAGAAGGATCTGACGAATATTTTGGATTACAACGCGGCGGCGGTGTTGGGGCTGAGTTAAGCGAGGTCGATTTAGCCGGACGTTGCCGGACTTCGAACGCCGCGCGAAGCAGGGCGGCCGGGCATAAGCCCCGCCCCACGTGATTTACTGGCGTTTGCCGCCGGGGCCGATGGAACTGTCCCAGTGTTCCTGCGCGAAGCCGCTTTCCACGCGCACCATTTCGAAGTGGTTGAAGGGGTACGTCTTTGATGCATCGCTCGGGTCTTTTGCCTGGCGCGTGGTCATCATCAACGTAACGTTGCCTTTGGTCACGATCAACTGCGGGCGATTCTTCATTTGAGGCTGTAGCGGCTCGGGCTCACTCGGGCGTTCGCGTTGGATGTGCTCCATGAGCGGATCGCGTCCCTGCGGGTCTGTGTAGTTGTGTTGAATGTAGTTGGCAGCCACATACTTCGATGCCAGCTCGAAGTGATGATACTGCAATACGTCGCGATAAAGGCCGATCACCACATCTTCACTCTTTTGCTCATCCGCAGTGTTCTCGAATTGCGGGAACGTGGACACCGTAGTTACTGAAGGAGTCGTACTTTCGGTCTTCGGCTTGTCGTCCCAGTGTTCCTGGATCTTGCCGTTCTGAACGCGCAGCACGTCGTAGCTGTTGTATTGAAACTGTTTTCCAGTGCTGTCGACGTCGTCGTGCGTCCACGCCATCACGACGTAATCGCCCTTGGCGAAAGTCTGCGCGGGAGCCGCGGGGAGTGCACGAAGCGCGGGGCTGCCTGTTTTCTTTGCGGTGTAGTATTCGACGAAACCGGCGAGTCCGGGTTTCGAGACGTTGAGATTGTGCTCGGCGTAATCGGGGGCCATGTATTTCGAGGCCAGCTCCAGATGTCCCGCAAAGACGACTTCGCGCTTCCAATCCATGCCAAGTTTCAGATTGTTTTCTTCCTGCGGTGTATTCGATTGCGCGAACAACGCGGGTGCGGTGAGGGCGGCTACCAGCGTGAATGTCCTGAATGTCATAAATGGTACCGGGGGCCTGCGCTATACCTTCGCGTGCGGTTCGTAGGTGCAGAACGGATCGGCCGCCAAGGGGTTGCCGGTGGCTTCATAGGCGCGGGCTCGCGAGCCTCCGCAGATGGTGTGGTATTCACAAGCTCCGCAGTGGCCTTCGAACTGTTGTGGATCGTGAAGCGAGCGGAACACCGGGGAGTTGCGGTAGACATCGACAAGCTTGTCGGCGCGAATATTTCCGGCCACCAACGGCAGGAAGCCCGCAGGGCAAATCTCGCCCGTGTCGGAAACGAAGACGATGCCGTGGCCGTCGCGGATGCCGAAGCCGCGATAGGTACCGGAACGCTTGATCTGCTCGCCGGTCAGGCCGTCATCGCGCATTTTTTTGAGGGCTACACGGCGATACGACGGAGCCTCCGTGGTCGCTACAGTGAATTCGGCGGTACGCGAGGTTTCATAGATCCACGCCATCAGTCTTTCGCCGTCTTCGGCCGAAAGCGGTTGCAGAACTTTGCCGCGGCCAACCGAGATGAGGAAAAACATGCTCCAGCGAGCGGGCGTCATGGGCCTTAGGAGTTCGTAAATCGCGGGCATGTCCACCGCGGTCTCGGCTGAAACAAGTGTATTCACCTGCAAGGGCATGCCGAGTTCCTGCGCCCATTTCATGGCTTGCATGGTGCGCGCGAATGTTCCGGGAATGCCGCGAATGGAATCGTGATGTTCGGCGGTGGAGCCGTCAAGGCTGAGGCCGAGGCCTTCGACGCCATGCTCGACGAGTCGCACGAGAACGTCGCGCGTTAACGCCGTTGTGGCGGCGGGCGTGATGGAGACGCCGATGTTGCGCTTGCGGGCTTCGTCAATGAGCGGGAACAGGTCATGCCGCTTGAGGGGATCGCCGCCCGTAAGAATAAGATGGGGCAGCGGATCACCGAAGGCGGTGATCTGATCGAGTAACATCAGGCCTTCATCGAACGTCAATTCTTCGGGGTGGGCGTCGGGAACGGATTCCGCGCGGCAATGACGGCACGCGAGCGCGCAAGCTTGCGTCATTTCCCAATAGACGTTTAAAGGGGTCTGCGAATAATCACGGGGGCTATGATGTCCTGCCACACTTTCACCCTAGCAGTACGGAGGTCTTGAGTGCGACCCGGCTTGCCGATTGAGCAGTCGCCAAAGGGACGCGGTAACGTTATGATCACAGTGTTGATGCGGCAGCAAAATAGTCTCCGGAATATTCACGTATTCGTCCTTCTTTTTGCGACATTTGTTCCCGCCTTGGCGCAGACGCCGGTATTAAGCGGCATTGTGAGCGACGAAACGGGTGCGGTGGTTCCAGGCGCGCCGGTGACGATCGCTGCTTCCGATGGCGGAGAGAAGTCAGTGACCGCGGATGGTCGCGGTGCATATACGTTTACGGGTTTGGCTCCGGGTAAATACACAGTGCAGGCGTCTGCGCCGCAGCTTTCTATGCAGCCGGTTTCCATCGAATTAGGAACGGGGCCGCGCCGGTTGGATCTCACCCTGCGTGTGGAGCGCTTGGTGCAACAGGTGGACGTGGACACAAGCGAGCCTGCGGTTGTGAGCACGGATCCGGCGAGCAATGCGGGCGCCACGGTGATGCAGGGGTCCGATCTGGATGCTTTGTCCGACAAGCCTGAGGATTTGATGTCCGATCTGCAGGCCTTGGCGGGTCCGTCGGCCGGTCCCGGTGGCGGGACGATATTGATTGATGGCTTCAGCGGAGGGGAACTGCCGCCGAAGGAAACCATTCGAGAGGTCCGCATCAATCAAAACCCGTTTGCGGCTGAGTTCGACAAGCTCGGGTTGGGGCGTATTGAAATTTTGACGAAGCCGGGCGCCGACCGCTGGCGCGGAAACGTCAACTACAACCTGGGCACGCAGTGGTGGAATGCGCGCAACCCTTTCGCGCCCGTGAAAGCGCCGCTGAAGCTGAATGAGTTTGAGAACACCCTGGGCGGGCCGCTGAACAAGAAGACATCGTTTTTGATCGACGTCACCCAGCACAATGTGGACAACGGCGCGGTGGTGAATGCCGTGACCCTGGATCCGGCGACGCTTGCTCCCGCATCCTTTACAGCGATCAACAAAATGGTCCAGCGCCGCACGCGGGTTTTTCCGCGCATCGACTACCAGTTGAACGAGAAACACACGCTGGCGTTTCGTTATTCCTATTTGCACGGCGATGTGAACAACAACGGAGCAAGTGGATTCGATCTGCTATCGCGCGCGTTTCGTGCGCGATTCACCGTGCATACGGCCCAGTTTATTGAAACCGCGGTGTTGAGTTCGCAAACAGTGAACGAGGCGCGGTTTCAGTATTACCGCAACAAGTACGGCGCGGACCAAAGCAGTTTCGATCCCGCGGTGCAGGTGTCCGGATCGTTTAACAGCGGCGGCAATCCGTTGGGCGCAGCCCGTGATGACTATCAAGCGCTCGAGTTGGCCGATACCGCCACGCATGTCGCGGGAACGCATACCTGGCGGGCGGGTGGACGGTTCCGCGCGGCGGCGGACTTCAACCGGGTGCCGCAGAATTTTAACGGGACGTTTACCTTTAACGGCGGCACGGGACCAGCGCTGGATGGCGCGAATCAGATTGTGGTGGACTCCACTGGCCAGCCTGTACTCACGTCGCTTACTTCGATTGAGCGCTACCGCCGGACCGTGCTTTTCCTGAAACAGGGACTTACGGTGGCGCAGATTCGCGCGCTCGGCGGAGGGGCCACGCAATTCACGATTGCCACGGGACGGCCGGAGGCGGATGTCAGCCAGAACGACCTGAGTGTTTTTGTGAGCGACGATTGGCGCGTGCGACCGAACCTCACGGCAAGCCTAGGGCTTCGGTACGAGGTGCAGAACAATATCAGCGATTGGTCGAACGTTGCTCCGCGGCTGGGCGTTGCTTGGGCGCCCGGCGCGTCGGCGAAGTCCCAGCCGAAGCTGCTGATCCGGCTTGGCTTCGGCATGTTCTACGATCGCTTTGTTCTGTCGAACACGACCAGCGCGGTGCGCTATAACGGCGTGAACCAGCAACAGTACGCAGTGACGAATCCGGATTTCTATCCGAATATTCCGTCGCCCGCAAGTTTGGCGGCGTTTTCTTCTCAGCAAGTGACACAAACGGTGGGTTTAGGTGTGAGGACTCCGTTGATTTTGCAAACCGCTCTTACGGTAGAGCGGCAGTTGCTGAAGAGTACGACGCTATCGGCGACCTACGCAGACTCGCACGGGGAACGGATGTTGCGTTCGGTGAACGTGAACGCGCCGTTGGCGGGGACGTACACGCCGGGAACCTCCACTAGCGGCACGTATCCGTTGGGGCATCCGGGTGGCGTTTTTGAGATGCAATCCTCAGGGCGTTATAACCAGCGCCAGTTGCTGGTGAATGTGAACTCGCGCGTGAATGCGAATGTGTCGTTGGCTGGTTCCTATGCGCTGAACAAGGCGATGAGCGATACCGATGGTGTGGAAACGTCTCCTGCGAATCCATACGATCTTTCCGGTGAATATGGACCTGCGACCACCGATGTGCGCCACCGCGCCAGTGTCAGTGGGTCAGTGAATACGAAATGGAACGTGCGTTTTAGTCCGCTGCTGACGGTGCAAACGGGTGCGCCGTTCAACATTACGACTGGATCGGATCTTTTCGGCACGACGCAGCTCAACAGCCGTCCTGGGCTGGCGTTGGCGCCGGGGCGTCCGGGATTGATCGCGACGTCTTATGGCTTACTGGATCCGAATCCCGTTGCGGGCGAGCAGATCTTGTCGCGCAACTACGGGCGCGGCCCCGGGCAAATCATGCTGAACCTGCGCGTCGCCAAGAATTTTACGTTCGGCGCTGAGAAGGGTACGCCGCGAAAGATTCCGGCAGGGCTGCGAGGTGTGTTTACGTCTTCGCCGGGGGACCGCCGCTACAGCTTGAATGTTTCGATGTCCATCCGCAATCTATTGAACCACACAAACCCCGGCGCGATTGCGGGTAATATCACGTCACCGCTCTTTGGCAGAGCCAACCAACTGGCGGGGGCCACAAACGCGGAGGGCTTTTCGGAAAGCGCCAGCAACCGGAAATTGGAATTACAGATCAAGTTTTCGTTCTAGCGGATCGTACTTTTTCTGATTTGCCGCTCGCGCGTTTGGACCACTGCCCGCGATAATGGAAGCGATGCCCGACCCGAAACCGGTACTTCTCTTTGACGGCCGGTGTGGATTTTGCCGGATCTGGATCGAATACTGGCAGCAACTCACCGGCGACCGCATTGAATACGCCACTTCTCAGGATTCCCGCGAGCGCTTTCCGAAAATTTCAGAACACGCATTCGAGAACGCGGTGCAACTGGTGCGGCCCGATGGCAGCGTCGCCAGCGGCGCGGAGGCCGTATTCGAGACGCTGCAGATGCAGTGGCTGTGCCGGTGGATCTCCGGCTTTGCGGAGTTCTTTTATGGCATCATTGCGCGGAACAGGCCGTTTTTTTATCAGGCGACGCGGTTCACGTTCGGCACACGCATTGAACCTACGCGATTCGCCGCCACGCAATGGTTGTTCATTCGCGCATTGGCGCTCATTTATTTTTTTGCGTTCTGGCCGCTGACGAAGCAGATTGAGGGGCTTATCGGATCGCAGGGCATCTTGCCTCTGATCGAGTTTTTCTCTTCCGTCACCAAGCAGAGCGACGGAGCGATCCGTTATTTGGCGGTCCCGAGCATCTTCTGGCTGAGCGCCGCCGATGGCACGATGACCGGCATGGCGTGGTTCGGCGTGATCCTCTCCGGGTTGCTGTTCATTACAGGCTACGTGCGCGGACGATTCGAGCGCGTGCTGCTGGCGATGCTCTTCGTGCTGTATCTCTCGTTCAGCGCGGCAGGGCAAGATTTCCTCTCTTTCCAATGGGATTCGCTTTTACTGGAGGCCGGGTTCCTCGCGATCTTCATCGGGCGCAACCGGGTGGTGCCGTGGTTGTTCCGCTGGCTGTTATTCCGGTTGTATTTTCTTTCGGGGGCCGTGAAGCTGTTGAGCGGCGATCCGACGTGGCGGACTCTGACGGCCCTGGACTTTCACTTCCATACGCAGCCGTTGCCCAATGCGGTTGCCTGGTATGCGGAGAAACTGCCGGTCTCAGTTGCGCGCGCGTCCACCTGGACGGCGCTCGCGATCGAGTTGGCGGCTCCATTCTTGATCTTCTTCCCAAGACGGATTCGCATGGTGGGGGCCGCGGTAATCGCGGGATTGCAGATTCTGATTTTTGCGACCGGCAATTACGCATTCTTCAATCTGCTGACGTTGGCCTTGTGTATCTTCCTGTTTGATGACCGATTGCTCCGGCGGTGGGTGCCGGTACGCGTTCTTGATGCCTACGCCGCCAAGCCGGAACCGAAGGCGGCTGCAAAGAACCGCGTGCCGGCCTGGGCGCCTGCGGTTTTGGCCGTCGTAATCGTTGGCCTGGGGTTGGCTCACCTTTGGCAGACCTTCACGGGGAGCGTGCCGGGGCCGCTGCGGGCGGCAATTCGGTACACGGCGCCGCTCAACATTGTAAACACTTACGGGCTTTTTGCCGTCATGACTACCGTACGCAATGAAATTGAGTTGGAAGGATCGGACGACGGTGAGCACTGGGTGGCGTACCAGTTGCCTTACAAGCCCAGGGAAGTGGATCGGGCGCCGCGATGGGCGGCTCCTTATCAGCCCAGGGTGGATTGGCAAATGTGGTTTGCGGCGCTGAGTAATTATCAGCGAAACCCATGGTTTGTTGGACTTGCGATCCGGTTGTTGCAGGGGTCGCCACAGGTTTTGTCGTTATTTCAGACGAATCCGTTTCCGGTGCATCCGCCAAAATTTATTCGGGCCACGGTGGCTACGTACACGTACACCGATTGGGAGACACGAAAGAAGACGGGAGCCTGGTGGAAAAAGGAACCGGCGGGGATCTACCTGCCGGCGGTTGGGTTGCGCGGCACTGCGGGGAATTAGCCTGCTAAGATATTGATAATCCTGCTAAAGTGCCGTCAATTTTGCGAAATGGCGGGTAACATGCGGGTACTCCGGGGAGTCTATACATATTGGCTATGAGCGCGACCCAAAAATGGACATCACGATTTTTCCTGGGCGCCGGCTTGGCGATCCTGTCGGCATTTGTGTATGCACAGGACGCCGCTGGTGGCCGTGCGTTGGGAGTGGTGACGAAGATTGACGCGGGCGCGCGGCAGTTGACCATCAAGAACGACGCTGGCGGCGAGGTTGCCGTGACTCTGGATGCCAAGGCGAGTTTCCGCCGTGTGGCTCCCGGGGACACGAATTTGGCGAACGCGTCCACGATCGCGATGGGCGACGTGCATCCGGGCGATCGCGTGTTGGCGCGCGGCAAGGCGGGCGATGCCGGTTCGGTTGTGGCAAACCTGGTTGTGGTGATGTCGCAGGCCGACATCGCGAACAAGCAGACGGTCGATCGCATGGATTGGGAAAAGCGCGGCGTGATGGGACTGGTCACGGAAGCGGCCGCCGATCATGTGACGGTGCAATTTCGCGCGATGGATGGATTGAAGTCGCTGACGATCACGCCTGCAAAAGATGCGTTGATCCGGCGCTATGCTCCCGATTCGATCAAGTTCGCGGATGCGAAGGCATCGGCGCTCGGTGAGATCAAGAAGGGCGATCAGGTACGTGCGCGGGGCGATCGCACTCCGGATGGCATGAAGATGTCGGCGGACGAAATTGTCTCCGGCACGTTTGAGATTGTGGCCGGCCTCATTACCGAAGTGGATGTGGCGAACGGCGTTATCAAGATCAATAACCTGCAGACCAAGAAGTCCATGAGCGTGAAACTGGTTGCCGATTCCAGCGCAAAGAAGCTACCGCCTCAGTTAGCGCAGTTGATCGCCAACCGCGTTCATGGCACGGGGGACGAAGCAGGCGGACGCGCGGGCGCGGGTCCAAACGGTCCTGCTGGCGTGCCGGGCGGTCCCGGTGGTCCTGGCGCAGGTGGTCCTGGCGCAGGTGGTCCTGGCGCAGGTGGTCCTGGCGGTCCTCTCGGGCCTGGCGGTCCTGGCGGCCGTGGCGGTGCGGGCGGCAGAGGCGGCGGGGATATTCAGCAGATGTTCGATCGGGCTCCGTCGATTACGGCTGCCGATTTGAAAGCGGGCGATGCCATTGTTGTTTCGAGCACAGTGGGCGCGGCCAGTGACAAGATCACGGCAATCACTTTGTTCGCGGGTGTGGAACCGATTCTCACGAAGCCGGGCAGCCGCGAAATGGCGCTGGGCGATTGGAACATGGGCGGGGACCTCGGCGGCATCGGGCAGTAGCAGTATCGCAGTAAATTTCAAGCGCGGCGGAAAATTCATGACGCTATACAGACGGCTGCTTCTGACTTTGTTTTGTTTGGTCGCGGCATTGCCGATATTTGCACAGAACACGGGCAATCTTCGAGGCCAAGTGACGGACCCCTCCGGCGCGGCGATTCCCGCCGCAACGGTAACGGTGACGGCCGCGAACGGTGACGTGAAAACCGTGGAAACGAATTCGAACGGCGCGTACTCAATGAATGGACTCGGGGCGGGAAAGTATACCGTCCGCATCATTGCTACGGGTTTTAGCGTTTACGAGCGGGGCGATCTTGAGTTTGCACAGGGCCGGTTCACCACGCTGGATGTAAAGCTACCGCTTGCCACTGCGCAACAGGAAATTACCGTTACGGACACGCTGCAGGTGGAATTAGACCCCGCGAAGAATGCCAGCGCGACGGTTTTGCAGGGGCAGGACCTCGACATGCTTTCCGATGATCCGGACGATCTGCAGAATGACCTGCAGGCGCTTGCCGGGCCTGCGGCGGGGCCGAATGGCGGGCAGATTTTTGTGGATGGATTCAGCAACGGCCAGCTTCCTCCGAAGAGTTCGATCCGTGAAGTTCGCGTGAACTCGAATCCCTTTGCGGCCGAGTTTGACCGAATCGGCTTTGGACGCGTCGAGATTCTAACACGCCCTGGCACCGACAGGCTGCGCGGCACTGCGTTTGTCGAAATGGACAATGCAAAGCTGGACGCGCGGAACCCGTACTCCCCGGTGAAACCGTCTTTCGTGACGCGCCAGTTTCAAGGGAATCTGGGCGGAGCGTTGAACAAGAAGACGTCGTTCTTCGTCGATTTCAGCCACCGCCGCCAGGATGACAAGGGCCTGGTGAATGCGACCGTACTGGATCCGAACTGGAACGTGGTCAGCCTGCGGCAGAATATCGATCAGCCGACCACGCGCATTTCGTTCAGTCCTCGGTTGGATTATCAATTGACCCAGAACATCACGTTGCAGGGCCGCTACACACTGACGAAAACGGATGTGACGAACTACGGCGTCGGCCAGTTCTTCCTGCCGTCGAACGCCACGAACACGGAGCGCAGCAACCAATCGGTTCAGTTGACAGGAACCTGGGTGGTGAACACGACCACGATCAACGAGTCGCGCTTCCAGTACACGCGTTCGCATTTTGGACAAACGGGAACAGTGCAAGGGTCCACCATCTCGGTGGCCGGCTCGTTCACGGGCGGATCTCCGTCGGTTGGAAACTCGCACGAGTATCAGAACAATTACGAATTTCAGAATTACACGACGATGACGCACGGCACGCACCTGACGAAGATCGGCGTGCGCGTGCGCGGTAATTTGCAGAATGAGCGTTCGGACCAGAACTTCAACGGCGTCTACAATTTTTCGGCGCTGACAACCGCGAACTGCTCAGTACTGGCCACTTGCCGTGCCTATTTGCCCACGGCCCAGGGACTGGCCCAAGGGCTCTCGATGGCGCAGATTATCGCCAACGGCGGCGGGGCCTCGCAGTATCTGGTGATTACCGGCAACCCGGGGGTCAATATCGGGCAGGTGGATATCGCGCCGTTTGTGCAGGACGACTGGCGCGTGAAGCCGAACATCACGCTGAGCCTTGGGCTCCGCTACGAAATTCAGAACAATATTTCTGACCGCCGCGCGCTTGCTCCGCGCGTCGGCATCGCCTGGGGCATCGGCGGAGGGCAGGGAAGAACGCGCCAGCCGAAGACCGTCATTCGCGCCGGGTACGGAATTTTCTACGATCGTCTTCCGATCGACAACGTCCTGGTCGCCAACCGCTTTAACGGGATCAACCAGATTCGCTACACGATCAACAGTCCACAGTTCGCCTGCGTGGTGGACACATGCAGCTCGAACGTCCCCACGGGTTCGCAACTTACAGGAGCTCAGCCGCCGACGACGTATCAGATTGACTCCGGCCTGGTGGCACCGTCGTCGATGCAGACGGCGATTGGAATTGAGCGCCAATTGCCCAAGGGCATTACGGTTTCGTTGAACTACACCAATACACGCGGCGTACATCTGCTGCGCACACGAAACATCAATTCGCCATTACCGGGGACGTACGTTTTCGGATCGCCTGGCAGCGGCGTCTATCCGCTGGGCAATTCCAATCCGCTGTACCAGTACGAATCGAGCGGCCTGTTCAAAGGCAACCAGTTGACCGTGAACGTCAACGCCCGTATCAACCCGAACTTCTCGCTGTTTGGGTTCTACAACTACGGCAAGAACTCTTCGAATACTGATGGCATCGGAACGTTTCCGGTGAACGCCTACGACACGTCGCTCGATTGGGGCCGCGCGGGCTTCGATGTGCGCCAGCGTTTGTTTGTGGGCGGCAACATCTCGGCACCGTTTGGAATTCGATTGGCTCCGATGATCAATTTTCAAACTGCGCCTCCGTACAACATCTCTTTGGGCGCGCTGGATTTAAACGGCGATACAGTGAACAATGACCGTCCCACGTTCGCGGGGCCGTCGGCAGTTGCGGCGAACATCGTTCACACGGTTTACGGCGACTTGAACAAGAGTCCAATTGCGGGTGAACAAATTGTTCCGCGCAACTTGGGCGTGGGCTATGGTGCGTTCAACATCAATATGCGCCTCAGCCGCTCCTGGGGCTTTGGCGAACGAAGCGGCGGCAATGCCGGCCCTGGTGGTCCTCCGGCCGGAGGCCCCCCCGGTGGTTTTGGCGGCGGCCCCCCTGGTGGTGGTCCCCCTGGCGGCGGCGGTCCCCGAGGCGGCGGCGGATTCTTTGGCGGTGGCGGTTCGGGCCGCAAGTACACGCTGCAGTTAAGTGTGGAAGCGCGGAACCTGCTGAACTCGGTGAACCCAGGAACGCCCGTGGGCATTCTGACGTCGCCGATTTTCGGGCAGCCGCAATCACTTTCGGGCGGAGGCCCGGGCGGTGGACCTGGTGGTTTCGGAGCGTCGCAAACCGCGAACCGGCGCTTGCAACTGCAGCTTCGCTTCAGCTTCTAACGCGTACCGTTTATAACGGCGGCGTTTCGAACGCCTACCTTTATCAGGTGGCGTACCAGGTAATCGTGTGTTCAAGCGCATGACGCGTCTTGACGCCTAACCGTATCTCCCGCGGGATTGCGGTACGCAAGATCTAGGCCGCCGATCCTAGCGCGTCCATAGTACCACCCCACCTTTTTCGGTTTTCCGAATCACTTTAGTCTGGATGCAAGCTAGAGCGGTTGGGTTGACTCGTCCAGCCTTGATCGCGCCGCAAAGTGCGATTCCTCTAGGCCAAAAGTCGGAGAAGCGATTCGTTCCGCACCCTGCTTGGGTGTCGGGGCGTGCCGCACTCCGTTACATGAATAGATTCGCCACCGTGATTTCACGGAGGAGTCGTTCGCAAACCGGAGGAGGCTGTTGTGACTCGAAATCTTTTTACTTTCCTGTATCTGACGTTGGCTGGAAGTGCGTTGTTGAAGGCTGGACCCGTGCAGGAATTCGGCACGGCGGAGTCTTTACTCCCTGAGGCTTCGCTTACCCGATCCTTGACGGATTTCCTGTCCAGTCGACAAAGCGAGGCGTTGGTGGTTGCCCCAAGCCAGGCCGATGCGCCGAAACGTTCGTTGTTAGATGATCCCAGCACTGCGTTGCTTGCTTCGGTACGAGTGGCGCACTCGCGCAGTGAAAGGGAGGGCGGCGACGGCGGCTATAACAACGACGGGCACAACAACGACGGTCACAACAATGACGGGCACAACAATGACGGTCACAACAATGACGGTCACAACAATGACGGCGGTGACTACAACGGAATCCCTGGCGACGGATGCAACATCGACATCTACTGCCACGACGGCAACTGCGGTCAGGCGCCTGCGGCCACGGTTCCGGAACCGCTGACGATGGGGTTGACGGGCGCGGGCTTGATCGGCATTTACTTCGTTCGCCGCCGGCGCAGTTAGCCGCTCAGCGCTGTGAACCGGGAGCCGGACCAGGCGCTCTCCTTGACATCCCTATTCGAGCTGAACTACGCTTTTTCAGTCGCGGACTGCATCGGTCGCTTCTTAGACAGCGACCTCATGCGACGGCTTTGTCTGGGCCTGGTCCGGTACAAGAAAGGCGTTACCTCCATGAAGAACTATTTGTCCGTCCTCGGCGGCGCGGCGATCGCGCTGCTGGGGATTCCTGCTTTCAGCCAGCAGGCAGCTCCCACCCTTCCGTTCGAGGCGGATCCAAATTTTCTGAAGCTGAATTACCAGATGAACCTGGGCGAAGTGCTGGGGATCGCGGTGAATTCGAAGGGTACCGTTGTGGTGCTGAACCACCCGGGCAGCGCGACGTCCGGCCCGTTGTTCGGCAACGCCACCACGCAGTTGCTGGAGTTCGACGGCACGGGCAAATTTGTCCGCGAACTGGGCAAAGGTGTATACGGGTTGGGCTACGCGCATTCAGTGCGTTTCGATAAATACGACAACTTGTGGGTGGTGGATAAAGGCACGAACTCGGTGATGCGCTTTAATCCCGCCGGCATGGTCACGTTGAACCTGGGCCGCCGTGTCGAGGGTCCGGAAGAGCCGGAGTATCACAAGGGCAACGGACTGGGTGGTGGAGCGAATCGCCCGGCATTTCCCGCAGCGACGCATGTGGACGGTTATTTCAATGCCCCCTCCGACGTTGCTTGGGATTCCGACGACAACATCTACATCAGCGATGGCTATATCAACTCGCGCGTGGCGAAGTTCGACAAGCACGGTAACTGGATCAAGAGCTGGGGTGAGCGCGGAAGGGGCGGCGATCATGCGGACCAGAACCCGAGCGCATTCAACACTCCGCACAACATTGCCATTGACCGCCAGAACAACGTGTATGTGGCCGACCGTGGCAACCGCCGCATTCAGGTGTTCGACCGCGACGGCAAGTTTTTGCGCTTCATCCATCTGAACGTGCCGTACGACAAGAACCGTCACCCGGTGCTGGGCAGCAGGAACCCGAATCCACCGGATGAGACGCAGCCGTGGACGCTGTGCCTTACGCAGGGCGGGACGCAGTACCTGTTCACGTCCGATAGTGAACCGGGGCGCATTTACAAGCTTTCCCTGGACGGGAAAATCCTCGGTGTCTTCGGCGAATCGGGCCACGACGTGGGCCAGTTCAGTTGGATCCACGGATTGGCGTGCCCGTCGGAGAACACCCTGCTGGTGGCGGATATGAACAACTGGCGCGTGCAGAGATTGACGACGAAGGGCTCCGCGCCGAAAGCGGCTCCAAGGCGGACGTCGGAATAGAAACCTGTTTCGAAGAGGGGTGCGCCACATGCTATTCTTCTCGGGTATGCAAGAGGATGAGGTACGGTGGCGTAAGGAACAGGAATTCTTTGACGGTGAAGAATATTCAGAAGAGCCGATCCCTGCAAACACGATCGAGCGTTACGCGCAGTGCTCCAAGCCGTTTCTCGCACCGGAGTACGCTTTTTATTCGATAGGCGATGTCAGAAACAAGCGTGTTTTGGAAGTAGGCTGCGGCGACGGCGGCAACGCTGTGTTGCTTGCGCTGAAGGGAGCTTATGTCGTTGGAATCGACATCTCGCCCCGGGCGATTCAGATCGCAAAAGAACGCGCCAAACTGCACGCTGTGCAGGACCGGGTGGAGTTCTTTGCGCTACCAGTAGAGGCCTATATTGCTCGTGCCGAAGGGCGGTTCGACGTAATCTGCGGCTTTGCCGTACTGCACCATCTGTTACCCGTACTAAAAGAATTCGTCGAACAATTGAAGGAATTATCCACAGAAAGAACAATTTTTCTTTTTAGTGAGCCCGTATCGCTTTCCGCTAGCTTGCGGCGACTGCGGTTGGCGCTGCCCCTGGCCGTCCACGGTACGGAGGATGAGCGTCCCTTGGAGCTGGCCGATCTGGCGATCCTCTCGCAACACCTGCCCACCATGGAAACCCGGCTGTTCGGGTTTCTTCTGCGTATTTGGGGGCGGTTCATCGGCGGTCGATACGAAGACTACGGATTCTTTGCCACGCGCCTCTTTGATATGTTGGCAAAGATCGACTGGGCTATCTTATCTTTGCCCATGTCTCGCGCACTTGCGTCCACGGCCGTCCTGCGGGCTGGCCCGGCCTCGTCGAATTAATTTAGGATTACCCTACTTCTTCACGCGCTCTTCGGCATGCAAGTCGTGGCATACGTTGCAGGCCGCGTTCAGCTTGTCGTAGGCGGCTTTAGCGTTATCCATCTTGCCGGATTTCGCGACCGCGGCCATTTCGTTGGCGGCGGCGATCGCGCCATCCGCGGTTTTCACCACGTCGGGCATTTTTTGCTGTTCCCAGAAGGCTTTCGTCTCTGCCAGGAGTTTCAAAATCTTCTCGGTGGCCTCGGCGGCCTTGGGTCCGGATTTCGTGCCGACCGCGTCCAGCAAGTCGTCTTTGGCCTCCTGCGCGTCGTCCATCTTCATCGCCCACTCTTCACTCTGCGCCCGCATGGTGACGGGCACTAGTACACCCGCGGTCAAAATCGAAAGCATCAGCCAAGTCGCCTTCATAAGTCTTTTATATGATATTTTCACTTTCATAGCTTCGACGGCTCCACTGCGTGTCCGGTTACGTTTTCGCGGCCTGTGTGGTTTCCGGTACTTCCTGATTCACGATGAAATCCGGCGGCAAGGCGGGACCCCACAAGTAAATCGAGTCCTCCGGCTTGTAGTGGCCGGCTTCCCAATCGCAATCGACGGGAATGTAATCGATATCGGTTGTGTACTCAAAGTAACTGCCCCAGGGATCGCGCACGTAGTGCGAATAGTTCGACCCCAGCACGTGCCGCAGCAATCCCCATCCGGCGTTGTAGCCGCTTTCGGCCATCTGCATGGCTCCCATGCCGACATCATGAATGGAATCGACACCCCAGCTCGCGTGATGGAATCCCGGGTTCTGCGAGAGGGCAAAGGCGAACATGTGATGATCGCTGCCGTGAATGCCGTGCATGAACGCGATGGCGTCGCCGCCGCGGTCCGTGAGGCGAAGGCCAATCACACTTTCGTAAAAGCGCAGAGTCCGTTCCACTTCGGTGGTGAAGAGAAGCACGTGCGACATGCGCTTCGGTTTCACGGGGTGCACTTCGCTGCGCATGGGAGCGCCGCGTTGGCCTCCAGGCGTTGATGGATTGCTGAATGCTGACTTCTGGTTCGGCGAACACTTCTCCGCAACCTTGATCTCCATCAAATTTTCATCGGGATCGCGGAACCACAAGCCGCCGCCTTCCTGATCCTTGGGCGGGTCCAGCAGCTTAATGCCTTGCTTCTCCATGCGCTGCTTAAAACGGGGCATGTCCTCTTCAAACGCTCCGAAGGAAACATACCGCAGGCATTTGCGGGAGCCTTCCGCAATGACGCCCCACACGTGGTTGCTGGCTGAGGTCCGCAGCACCAGCTTCGCGGACTCTTCCTGAACATCCATGCCAAAGCTTTTGTAGAAGTGTTCGGCTTCTTCCAGCTTTGGCACGAACAGACTGAAATGATCCACCGAATGGACGCCAAGCTGACCCGGCTGCGCGTCCGGCGGAATATAACGACCCATCTGCGTCATGCGCCGCACCCCCTGAAAGTAAAGGTTGGTACCTACCCAAAACTCCCATGAACTAATGTACAACCGAAGCTGGCCGCGTGTAATCGGCTTACTCCGCCAGCGGTTTGTTGGCTGTTTCTGGAGAGAGGAACGTGAACGGAATGCCAATAAGGTAAATCATCGCGGCCGCCACAATGGCGCTTGGGTAAGATCCAAATACGCCGACGAGTTTTCCGACGACGGCAGGCCCAACGGCACCCAACAACCGGCCGAGGCTGAAGGCGAATGCGGAACCGAAGGCCCGATGAACTCCAGGAAACATCTCCGGGAGCCACATAGAGTACAAGGCGAAAACACCGTTCGTGAAGAATCCGGCCAGCGGTAAGAGGACAAGAAACAATGTCAGGCCGGCCTCGATGCGTGCGGCATAGCCGTACGTGACAACTGCCGTCACCAAAGAACCAGCAAAGAAGAATGCGCCCGTCCATCTACGGGAGCGGAACTTCCTGGCGATCCATGGCGCTAGCAGGCATGCGACGAGTATACCCATGCTTGTGATCAAGCCCGCGATCGACGCCAGCCGCTGCCCTTGGGCGGCCGTTCCTCCCTCACTTACGATTCGTGTGCTGACGAAGGTTGGGGCCCAGTAACTGGTAGACCACAATCCAAAGATGCCGCAGGCGACCATGAGCGCGGCACACCACGTTCCTCGCGCCAATGGTTTCCGGAACAATTCCCGCGCCGATGGTTTTGCGGTATGGCGCCGGTTCAGCCAAGCGGCCGGTTCGGGGATATTGCGGCGCAGGTAAAAGACCAAGAGTGCGGGCAGAGATCCCACGAGGAAAAGGCCGCGCCAGCCGAGCCACGGATAGAGTAAAGATCCGGCGGCTCCCAGGGTGATGCCGATCGGCGTGGCGGTGTGCAGCCATCCCGCGTAGCGCACGCGCCGGTCTTCAGGCAAGGATTCATGCAGCAGGGAAACACCCGCCGCCCACTCGCCGCCGATGCCGAATCCGGCGAGAAAGCGGAAGATCCCAAACAACAAGAGATTCGGAGCGAGGCCGCAGGCTCCGGTGAATATCGAGTACGTCAGGATGGTGAGGCACATGACCCGCACCCGGCCGATGCGGTCCGCGAAGTGTCCCCACACCATCGAACATGCCCAACCGAGCATGAAGATGGTGAAGAACGATCCACCATAGAGCGCGACGTTCGCCGTTGTCGCCGCCTTGCCGTCTTTGATCAAAAGTTCAGAGACAGCCGGCGCGAGTATATAGATGTACGACGTTGCGTCAAAGCCATCCAGCATCCAGCCGAGCCAAGCCGCCCAAAAGATCCGCGCGGGTGAGACCGGAGCGGGACTGGGGCGAACCGTAACTGGATGGGGCTGCGCCATCGGCGATTTTAGCGTCCTTTGAACTCGGGCTTACGCTTTTCGAGAAAAGCGCGGCGGCCTTCCTGATAATCTTCGCTGTCGAAGCACTTGGTGACCAGCGCGTCGCACGCGGCCAGGTCCTGCTGTGTGGGGTCCTTCAGTAATTCGTGGATCGCGCACTTCGCTGCGTTCATGGTGAGCGGGGCATTTTGCGCGATGGTCTCCACCAGCTTTGCGACATACGCTTCGATCTCGGCCTCGGCGACAACGTGGTTCACCAGGCGCATGTGAAAGGCCTCGGCTGCTGTGAATTGCCGCGCGGTGAGGAGGATTTCTGAGGCGAACTGCGGTCCCACTAAATGCATAAGGCGGCGCACGGTAGCGGTTCCATAACCCAGGCCGAGCCTTGCGGCAGGAACCGCGAAGCGCGAGGCCTCCGTGCAGATGCGCAGATCGCAGCAAGCGGCGATGTTGACGCCCCCGCCGATGCAATAGCCATTGATCTTCGCGATGGTGGGCTTGGGATGATTCGCCAGCGTGTTCCAGAAGCGATCGAGCGCGACGTCATACTCTTCCGCGCCTTTAGCATCGGCCCGAACTTTTTCGAATTCCGAGATGTCCGCGCCGGAGGCGAACGATTTCGTGCCAGCTCCGGTGAGCACTACCACGCGAACATGCGACTCACCCGCGAAAGCGTCGAGCGCCGCTGCGGCGTCCTTCCACATATGCAGCGACATGGAATTATGCCGGTCGGGATTGTGGATGGTCAGCGTGCCGACCGCGTGCTCAATGGATGTGAGTATTTTTCCGCTCATCAGTTAAACCACTCCACGTTTCTTGAGATCGGCGATAGCTTCCGGAGAATATCCTAACGAGGAGAGAACATCATCGGTGTGCTCGCCCCATTCCGGCGGCCGCATGCGTAGGGGAGCTTCGGAGTCCGAAAGATTCATGGGCTGGGAAACGACGCGCAGCGGGTGAAAGTAGGGCGATTCGATTTCCTGCACCATGTTCAAGTGCTGCACCTGGCGATCGGCGAATACTTGATCGATGGTGTTGATGGGGCCGCTGGGCACGCCGGCCTGATTCAGTAGATCGAGCCAATGTTCCGACGTGTTTTTCGAAAGCAGCCCGTTGAGTTCCACGTTCAGCGCATCGCGATTCTTCAGGCGCGCCTTTGCGTCGGTGAAGAGAGGGTTGGCGAGCAAATGCGCGCCCCCGATGGTGCGGCACAGGCGCTCCCAAATCTTTTCGCCGCTGGCTGCGACGTTGATGTATCCGTTCGATGTTTGAAAAACACCGGTGGGAATGTTGGTGGGATGATTGTTCCCCGCTTGCTGCGGCACTTCATGATCGTTCAGCCATCGAGAGGCCTGGAAATCGAGCATGAACACTTGCGCCTGCAACAGGGAAGTGGTCACCCACTGGCCTATTCCGGTGCGCTCACGATCGAACAGTGCCAGGAGGATACCCTGCGCGCAGAAGATGCCCGAGCAAAGATCCGCCAACGGAATGCCGGCGCGCACGGGTCCATGGCCGGGGAGACCCGTAATGGACATCAGTCCGCCCATGCCTTGCGCGACTTGATCGAAGCCGGCGCGCTCGCGATAGGGGCCGTCTTCGCCGAAGCCGGAGATGCTGGCGTAGACGAGGCGGGGATTGATCGCGCGCAATGTCTCGTAGTCGATTCCCAAGCGTGATTTCACGTCGGGACGAAAGTTTTCGACCAGCACGTCCGCGGTGGCGGCCAGCTGCTTGAGAATGCCGATGCCTTCCGCGCTTTTCAGATTGAGCGTGCAGCTACGTTTGTTGCGATGCAGATTTTGAAAATCGGAGCCATCGCGGTGATCGCCGAACAGACCGGCCTCGGGGTCGCCCGCGGCTTCAATCTTGATAACGTCCGCGCCCCAATCTGCCAGTTGCCGAACGGCTGTGGGACCCGCGCGCACCCTGGTGAGATCAATGACTTTTATGGACGAAAGAGGATGCCGCATGTTCGGTTCGCTGTACGTTGGAACAAGCTTATCGTATTCCGGCAAGTGGTTCCGGCGGTCGGGTCCTGATTTAGGGGGGTGTCGCAATATGGTTTCGAATTGGTGACAATGCGGTTACTGCGCTAGAATCAATTCGATACGATGCTTCTGTCGGCGGGCACCAAGCTAGGCGTTTACGAGGTCCTTTCTCCTTTGGGCGCGGGCG
Organism: Bryobacteraceae bacterium; assembly: GCA_040081855.1. Taxonomy (GTDB): domain Bacteria; phylum Acidobacteriota; class Terriglobia; order Bryobacterales; family Bryobacteraceae; genus Palsa-187. Next base: position 27,507 of record JBEBFS010000045.1, read on the forward strand.
GGATGGGGCAGGTCTATAAAGCTTTGGACACGAAGCTGGACCGCGAAGTCGCTATCAAAATCCTTCCCGCCGAAGTTTCCCAGGACGCCGAACATCTCAGCCGTTTTGCGCGCGAAGCGAAGATTCTTGCTTCGTTGAACCATCCGCATATCGCACAGATTTACGGCGAGATCGATACCGACGGTGGGGAGTCCGAGGGCGAAGAAAGCTTTGACCTGCACGGACTGGTGATGGAATTGGTGCCAGGCGAGACGCTGGCCAACATCATGAAACGCGGGCCGGTACCGGTGGAGCTTGCGGTTCGATACGGGCGCCAGATCGCCGAGGCGCTGGAGGCCGCGCACGAAAAGGGCGTGGTCCATCGCGATCTGAAGCCCGCAAATGTCATGGTGACGCCGGATGGTCCGCAGGGCCGCATGGTGAAGGTGCTGGATTTCGGGCTGGCAGTTATGCCGGTGCCCGCAGCCGTCGTGCCGAGTGACCGGAGCCATGCACCCACGTTGACGTTATCGCCCACCAGCGCGGGATTTTTGTTGGGCACCACCGCGTATATGAGCCCGGAGCAGGCTTCCGGCCAACTGGTGGACAAACGCACGGACATTTGGGCCTTCGGTGTATTGCTGTGGGAAATGCTGACGGGCAAGCATTTGTTCGAGGGCAATACCGTGGCGCACGTTGTTGCCGACGTGTTGCGTGGGGACATTAACTTCAAGGCTTTGCCCGATGAGACTCCCGCGTCGCTTCGCACTTTGATCCGGCGTTGTCTCGATCGCGACCCGCACACCCGTTTGCGCGACATTGGCGAGGCGCGCGTGGCGCTGCTCAACCATGAGATGCATTTGGAGCCGCCGGAGCCGCGTGTGTCGTCCCTGAAGAACGCAGCGCCGGCGTGGATTGCCGCCGGGCTTGCTTTCACCGTTGCCGTGGCCTTGGGTGTCGTGCACTTCCGCGAAACGCCTCCGGTGCAAGAGCCCGTTCGTTTTCAAATTGCACCGCCGGAGAAGACAAGCTTCACGAATACGGGCGTTATTTCCCCCGATGGCCAGCGTATCGTTTTTGTTGTGCGCAACTCGGATGGCCGCACCATGCTGTGGGTGCGCGCGCTCGATTCACTCGAAGCGCATCCGGTTGTTGGATCGGAAGGGGCGACTCTGGGTCCGTTCTGGTCTCCCGACGGTCAGTACATCGGATTCGCCGTCAATGGTATACCTGGACGTTTGAAAAAAGTGCTTGCAGCGGGCGGAACGCCGCAAACGTTGTGCGAGTACGTGGGAGCATTCCGGGAAGGTTCCTGGAATCGGGAAGGCGTGATCGTTTTTGGAGTAGACGCCAGCGGAATGTGGCGTGCGCCGGAGAACGGCGGCACGGCCGTACAGGTAACGGCGATTGACGGTGCGCGTTCGGAAGTGCAGCACTCCGGGCCCCGGTTCCTGCCGGATGGCCGCCGGTTCCTGTACCACCGGCTGTCTCGGCAAGCGGAAAATCAGGGTACCTATATTGGTTCTGTCACGGCCGGGCCTGGCCAGCAAGACCTGAAACGTCTGACAGATATCGAAACGGACGTCGTCTACGCGCCGGCGGGCGGAAAAGAATATCTCTTATACGTCAAGGATGGCGCGTTAGAGTCGGTCCCGTTCGATAGCGACCGCGGCGTGATCACGGGTACGCCGGTGGTAGTTAGCGATGATGTGGGCTTGACGGGCACGTACGGGTGGTTTTCGGCGTCGGCTAACGGCACGCTTGTGTTCCGCAGTGAGCGCGATGCGGTGGCTCCGAATCAACTGCTCTGGTATGACCGCACCGGCAAAGAAGTGGGACGCCTGGGCGCGCAGAACGAGCCGAGCTCGAATGAACTGCAGTTATCGCCTGACGGAAAAACGATTGCGGTAACGCGAGGCGACCGCTTCGCTCGCAACGGAACGCGGGTGTGGACCGCGGAACTTTCGCGCGGCATCTTCAGTAGGCTGAATTCCAGCGGCGGCACGGAGACGGCGACGACGATTGCGCCGGATGGTCACGTGATCTTCAGTTCTTCATTAAATGGAGCGTTGGGCGACATCTACTGGATGCCGATGGGCGGCGTGGACGCTCCTGAGCTGTTGCTGAAGTCGGCCACACAGAAGCATCCGAGTTCGGTGTCTTTTGATGGCAAGTACTTGATTTACGACGATCATCATCCGACGCAACATGAAGATTTATGGATCTTGCCGCTCGCGGCGCCTGCGACAGGAGATCGCAAACCGATTCCATTCGTCGCGACGGCGGCGGGTGAATCGTTCGGGCAATTTTCTCCAGATAGCAAGTGGATCGCGTATTCCTCCGTTGAATCGGGACGCACGGAAGTGTATGTGCAGGGATTTGCGCCGGACCACAGCCCCGCCGTGGGCGGAGGCAAGTGGCAGATTTCGTCGGCAGGTGGAGACAAGCCGCGTTGGCGGCGCGATGGGAAAGAGCTGTATTATCTGGCTCCGGACCGAACGCTGATGGCCGTGCCCATTCGTGGCGGGGCGTCGCTCTCGCCTGGGGTGGCTGCTCCACTGTTCCAGACGCGCGCCGCGGGCTACTTTCCTTACGACGTAGGCGCCGATGGCCGCTTCCTTATCAATACGCTGCCCGAGCCGAATGCCTCGGTGCCGACGCCGATCACCGTGTTCCTGAACTGGGCTGCGGGGTTTACGAAATAGGTCGGTGTGCTCAACCGGCATCGTCTGTAACGCACCTTGCGTTGGCGCAATAGCGAAAGCGCTGCGAAGATGGGTTCGGATGTATGCGGGCTTGCTAGAATTATGATTCCGGCCTCGCTGTGCTCCCGGACAAATTCAATCCGCTCAATCAACGAAAAACACTACCATGGACGCCCTGAAGAAACTCATTCGCGAAGTGCCGGATTTTCCCAAGCCGGGGATTAACTTTTACGACATCACGACACTACTAAAGGACCCGACGGGACTGCGCGCCGTGATCGACGGCCTGAGCGCCCGCTATCAAAACGAGAAGATCGATAAAGTGATCGGCATTGAGGCGCGCGGCTTCATCTTCGCTCCTGCGGTCGCCTATGCGCTCAATGCGGGCTTCATACCCGTGCGCAAGCCGGGTAAACTGCCGGCGGCGACGGAGCGCGTCGAGTACAAGCTCGAATACGGCACCGATTCTCTGGAGATTCACGTGGATGCGATCTCCAAGGGCGAGCGTGTGCTGATCGTCGACGATGTACTGGCCACGGGCGGCACGGCGCGCGCGGTTTCGGATCTGGTGACCGGGCTGGGCGGGGAAGTGGCTGGGTTGGGTTTTGTGATTGAGTTGGATTTCCTGAACGGACGAGACAAGCTGCCGGGGACTTCGATTCAGTCCTTGGTGAGATACTAGCTTCCTGCGATAACGACGGTCGGAGAAAGACCGGGGGAATCCCCTCCCTTACGGTCGGGGCTCGCGGGCGTGCCTGGCGGTTTTGGCGTTCCACTTTCCTTCATGATTCGGCGTGCAACAGTTCGGTCTCTGGCCAAGCTCAATCTCGACTTGCGCGTGCTGCACAAGCGCATGGACGGGTTTCATGAGCTGCGCACGGTTTTCCAAACGATCTCTCTTGCGGACACGCTTGCGATCGAGTTTGAACCGGGGCGCAGGAGTTCGATTCATGCGGACGTGATTGCGGACGGCGAGACGCTGGATATTCCGGATAACCTTGTGGTCCGTGCGGCGCAGTTGGTGATGGACGCGGCCAAGGTAAAAGGGCGCGCATCGTTCCGGTTGAACAAAACGATCCCAATGGGTGGCGGCCTGGGCGGCGGATCCAGCAACGCGGCGGCGGTGCTGTTGGCTCTACCGGCTCTGATGGGGCGCGCGGTTCCGTACGAAAAGTTGATGGAAATGGGGGCATCGCTGGGTAGCGACGTTCCCTTTTTCCTGGAGGGCGGCACGTCGCTTGCGGTCGACCGGGGGACGGAGATTTATCCGCTGGCCGACATTGCCGAGGAGCCGATTCTGGTAATCGCCTCGGGCATCCATGTGGAGACGGGACCTGCCTATAAGGCATTGAATCGGGAAGTTTTGAATTTGGGGGCGGAAGCGGGAGGGAAGTCCGATTTGCGGGGACAAAGCCTTACCCCCCCAGTAGGCCCCGCCAAATTGACATCCCCGGATTTGTCGCGTAGAATTAATAGTTTCCAGTGCTTCGTCAGGGCTTTAGGTGAGGTGCGCTCTGCGAAGGCGGCGAGTGCGTTCAGCGCGAACGACTTTGAACCGGCGGCTTTCGGGCAGCATCCCCCACTGAAACGTTTGGCAGACAAGCTGCGTAAGCATGCGGGTCCAGGCGGTGCGGTGGGTGCGCGGATGACCGGAAGCGGTTCCACTTTATTTGCGATCTTCGGTTCCATAGCGGAGCGCGACGCAGCAGGAAAAAGTTTGCAGTACGACCGCGTGTTTGGCGGATGCCGGGTAATACCGGCTAGACTGGTTAGCCGCCGCAGTTACCGTCGGCTATGGTTTCAACAGCTCGCCGGGCACGTGGATTCCGACAAAGGTTTATGGCCGCCCCAAAGCCGGCACGAGCGATGAGATTTAATCACTTTAAGGTTTTCACAGGCAACGCGAACCCCGTGCTTGCAAGCGAGATCTGTTATGAGCTCGGTTGCCAGGTTGCGGCGGCGAACGTGAAGCAGTTTTCCGACGGCGAGGTCCATCTCCAGATTCAGGAAAACGTGCGTGGCGCCGACGTTTTCGTCGTGCAGCCCACCTGCACGCCGGTGGACCGTCACCTGATGGAACTGCTGCTGATGATGGATGCCCTGAAGCGCGCCTCGGCCGAGCGTATCACCGCAGTGCTACCCTATTATGGGTACGCGAGACAGGACCGCAAGGACCGTCCGCGCATGCCGATTTCCGCCCGGTTGGTTGCCAGCCTGCTGGAAAGAGCTGGAGCGAACCGCATTCTTGCGCTGGACTTACACGCGGCGCAGATCCAGGGTTTCTTCGATGTTCCGGTGGACCATTTGTTTGGCATGCCGGTGATGATCGATTATTTTGAGGGACTGGGTGGCGATACGCTGACCGTGGTTTCTCCGGATGCGGGTGGCGTGGAACGCGCCCGTGCGTTTGCAAAGCGTTTGAATTCGCCCCTGGCGATCATCGACAAGCGGCGTACGGAAGTGAACGTGGCCGAGGTGATGCACATCATCGGCGACGTGGAAGGTCAGCATTGCCTGATCGTGGACGATTTGATCGACACGGCGGGGACGCTGGTGAAGGCCGCCGAGGCGCTTCTGAAGCATGGAGCGAAATCGGTTCGGGCCTGCGCGACGCACGCGGTGCTGTCGGGTCCGGCGGTGGAACGAATTGAGAAGTCGGCGTTGTTGGAAGTGGTGGTGACAAACTCCATTCCGCTCAACGCGCAGGCGGAAGAGTGCAAGCGGATCAAGCAACTCTCGGTGGCGCCGTTGCTCGCGAAAGCGATTCAGTCGGTACACCAGGACGGCTCGGTCAGCACGTTGTTTGTTTAGTGTTTGGCTATTATCCCCTGACTGACGTCAGGGGGTCCGAGGCTTCGATTCGTCGGAGCGCGAAAAAATCTGGGCGAATCCCCGGACAAATGTTTAGGGGTCCAAATGCCGGCACTGCCGGAAGTTCGCCAACATTGGAGAGGTTTTACAAATGGCTAGGAAAGACATCACGGTAGTAGCGGAACCGCGGGCAACGCGCGGCAAGAATGAAGCGCGCAGACTGCGTGTGAGCGGATCGGCTCCGGCGGTTCTCTACGGTGCGGGTGGCGACAGCATCGCGATTTCGGTGAATCCGAAAGATCTGCGCAAGATCCTGCACAGCAAAACCGGCCACAACACGATTTTCGACGTCGCCGTGACAGGCGGCGAAAAAGTGGCGGTGATGATCATCGACTGGCAGAACGATCCGATTAAGGACAACCTGCTGCACGTCGACTTGAAGCGCATCGATTTGACGAAGCGCATTCAGGTGAAGGTGCCGGTGCACACGACGGGCGATCCGAAGGGTGTGAAGATCCAGGGTGGATTGCACGAAGTGATCACGCGCGAAATCGAAATCGAGTGCCTGCCGGACGAGATTCCGGAGGAGTTCGTTATCGACGTCGCTGAAATGATGATCGGCCAGAGCAAGCGTGCCTCTGACGTCGTCATGATTGGTTCGATGACGCTGCTGAGCAACCCCGAAGCGGTTATTTCCCACGTGGTTGCGCTGCGCGCCGAGGCCGAACCGGCCGCTGGCGAAGTCGCTGCCGCTGGCGCCGAGCCCGAAGTAATCAAGAAGGGCAAAAAGGAAGAAGAAGCCGCGGCGGACGACAAGAAGAAGAAGTAACGGCTGCCAGCCGGATCCCCAGGCGATCACACGATGCAGGACGAGATCGAGTTTCTCATCGTTGGCTTGGGGAATCCTGGCGAGGAATACGAGAGTACGCCGCATAATCTCGGATTCCTGGTGGCGGACCAGTTGGCGGCGGCGAACGCGATCCGGATGACCCGGAAAGAAAACGCGTCGCTGGTAGGGTTGGGGGAGATCCGGCGCAGGAAAGTGGCGCTGGCCAAGCCCCATACGTTCATGAATTTGAGCGGTCCGGCGGTCAAGGGGCTGCTCGAACGGTACGGCTTGAAACCGGATCGTTTGATTTTGGTGTACGACGAGTTGGCACTGCCTTGGCAGGATCTGCGGGTTCGCCCGAAAGGGTCGGCCGGGGGACACAACGGAGTCAAGAGCGTGATCGGTAGCCTGGGTACAGAGGACTTCGCCCGGGTGAGGTTAGGGATCCGGCCCGTGGATGAAACGGGGGCAGCCCTGCCGATTACAAACACTGCAAAGTTCGTGCTCGCGCCGTTTAAGCGCGGGCAGGTGAAGGAAGTGGAGGAAGTGGTGAGGCGAGGAGCCGAAGCCGTGGAATCCATAATCGCTGAAGGCGTCGAAAAGTCCATGGCGGCATACAACCGTCGCGCCGGAAGCTTAAAAACAGAGGAAGAATGACCCGAATCTACGAAGAGCTGTTTATCGTGAAGCCGGACACTCCTGAAGAGGAAGTGGACGCGCTGATCGAACAAACCAAGACGGTGATTGCCAACGGTAACGGCACCATCGACAAGTGCGACAAGTGGGGCGTGCGTAAGCTGGCCTACCGTGTGATGAAATACGGCGAAGGCATCTACGTGCTGATCCAGTTCACCGCGGAACCGGAACTGGTTCACGAGTTGGAACGCCGCTTGCGTGTGAGCGATCTGGTGATCAAGTTCATCACGGTGCGCATCGACGAAAAGCTGAAGAAGATCGCCAAGCGCAAGAAGGCCCGCGACAAGCGCGCCGCGCGCAAGCCCGCGCCGGCTCCGGCTGCTGCGGCTCCAGCCGCTCCGGTGGCACCCGCGATGCCTGCGGCTCCAGCGGCTCCCGCGGCACCTGCGCCCGCCGCACCCGCGTTGCCGGCGGCTCCGGCGGAAGCTGCTCCTGTGGACGGAAAGGAATAGGGGACGAACATGGCTGAAGGAAAAGGCGGAAGGCCCGTTGCCGCATCCATGCGGCCCACCGGCGGCGACAAAGCCGTTGGAG
>JBEBFS010000185.1:0-2628 GCA_040081855.1 Bryobacteraceae bacterium
CTGTGGATAACTATAGCTGTTTTCGGTTTGCGTTACTCCTTTTTATGAATCTGCAAACCGCTTGCAGCGACGACCGAAGCGGTTTGCAGTGGTCATTGCGTCAGAAGGGTTCTGCCGCAGCGATCTTGGTTTGCGCCTCTTCGGAGCCCGTCTTTCTGCTTTGTTCCCGGGCTTTGATCTGACTTTTGGCCTGCTTGGTGCTGTGCAGGAATCGATAGGACTGGTTTCCGGTTTCGACGATGTGGCAATGGTGCGTCAGCCGATCCAGCAACGCCGTCGTCATCTTGGCGTCACCAAACACACTCGACCACTCGGCAAAGGTCAGATTCGTGGTGATCATGACGCTGGTGTGTTCGTAGAGCTTTGATAACAAATGAAAGAGCAAGGCCCCGCCAGCTTGGCTAAACGGTAGATACCCCAATTCGTCGAGCACCACCAAGTCCAGCCGCGACAGACTGACTGCGATGCGGCCGGCCTTGCCCATGAGTTTCTCGTGCTCCAGCGCGTTGACGAGGTCGACCGTCGAATAAAACCGCACCTTTTTACCGTGCTGCGTTACTCCCGATACACTGAGCGCGGTGGCCAGGTGCGTTTTGCCCGTACCGGGGCCACCGATCAGCACCACGTTTTGTGCCGCATCGGTAAAGGACAGATCCGAGAGCTTGTGGATCAGCGCCTTATCAACAGGCGATGCCGCAAAGTCAAAGCCCGCCAGGTCGCGGTGCAGCGGGAACCGTGCCGACTTCATCTGGTGTGAGATCGAACGCATCGCCCGATTGGTGTCCTCTGCCTCCAGCAGATGTTCGATCAGCCATTGCGAACTATCGACGCGTGTGGTGACACCGTTCTGCGTCAGTTCTTCCCACGCGCTCGCCATGCCGTGCAACCGTAACGATTTCAGATTGGTCTTGATATCAGTGTGCATTGCTGTTCTCCGTTTCCTGCTGCTGGATGTCGCGTAACTGGTCGTAGCGCGCGGTGTCGGCCCTGGGGGCCTCTTTGAGCTGCAGATCGGTTTCTGCCAGCGGTGGTGCTGGTGGACTATTCAGACGTGCCAGCACGTTCTCGACGTGCTCGATGCTCACCTGCCCGCTGGGTGTTACGTCTTCGAGGGCAATGCCCACGGCCACCAGCACTGCCTCCAGCCCTGCGCGTGGCACCACGGCCAATATATCGGCCATCACGCGATCCCCGCCCGGATAGCGTAGAAGCGACTGCCGCAGTTGCAGCAATACAGGGGGCATATCCAGAAACGGCGCCCCGTTTCTCAGGGCGCCAGGCTTACGCTGGATCAGCTCGATATAGTGCTGCCAGTCGTACGCCGTCTTGCCCTGGCTCGACAAGCGATCGTGGCGCGCTACGATCTGATGGCCGGCGACCACCATGATCTGGTTTGGATACAGGCGTGTGCTGACACGCTGGTTGGCCCATTCGCAGGGTACTGAGTAACGATTGCGCGCCACCCTCACCAGGCACGTGCTGCTCACCCTTGAGGGTGATTCGACGTAGCCGTCAAAGGGTTCCGGCATCGCCATCAGGTGGTCGCGCTCGATGTCCAGCATCTCCGCTACCGTGAAACCACCGTGCTCCGGGTGTGTGGTCTCCGCCCACACGGCCCGGCAGCGGTGTGCCAACCATGTGTTCAGTTCGATAAACGAACCAAAGCGCTGTTCGCCGGCCTCAAGCCAAATCCGCCGGCGGCTGTCCTGCACATTCTTCTCGACAATGCCTTTCTCCCAGCCCGAGGCGACGTTGCAGAAGTCGGCGTCAAACAGATAATGGCTGCACATGGCCTTAAAACGGGCATTTACCACCCGTTCTTTGCCCTTCTTGACCTTGTCGACGGCGGTCTTCATGTTGTCGTAGATGCCGCGCCGGGCTACCCCTCCCAGTGCCGCGAAGGATCGCGTATGCGCATCGAACAGCATTTCGTGACTTTGCGCCGGATACGCCACCAGCCAGAACGCGCGACTGGCGCACAGTTTCATGTGCGCCACCTGTACCTTGTAAAACAAGCCGCCTACCAGCAGGCCTTCTTCGCTCCAGTCGAATTGGAAGGCTTCGCCGTTCTCGAAGAGAAGTGGTACAAACGCTTTGGGGGCCTTGCCAGCCTGTTCGCGCCAGGCACGAATATAGTCGGTCACTGCGCTGTAGCCGCCCCGATAACCCTGAGCGGTGATTTGCACAAACAGGGCTCGTGCGGTGCGCCGGTTGTCCTTGTGCCGCAGCTGATCGGCCTTGAGCGCCTGCAACAATATCGGCTCAAATGAGGATCGTTTGCGTAGATCCTTGCCCCGCAGATACTTCGGCGTCACCGACCCCGGTGCGTGCAGCCATTTCTTGATGGTGTTACGTGCCAAGCCGGTACGCTTGGCGATTTCGCTGATCGAAATCTTATCGCGCATTCTCATGCGCCTTACCTTGCCCAACATGTCCATTGTGATCACCTCGACTCCCTGCTTATAGATTAAGCAGGTCGATTGAACACCCTGGTCAATATTGGATCGGCACAACCCTCAAATACTGGTCAATTTTCGGTCGGCGGCAACATGCAAGCTTTGAGAACCGTTCTTGTGCAATTCTCGAAGAATTGAAGGGCAAGTTAGCAAGCGCGCTTGTTTTCAAGAA
>JBEBFS010000186.1:0-2601 GCA_040081855.1 Bryobacteraceae bacterium
TAGACATTGGCGATGAGATCGCCGCTGATGTGCGCCAGGTTCCGCGTGTAGCGCGCAATCATGCGGCGCTGCCAGTGCGCCATCGTTTCGCCCGTGCTGGCGTGATACTTCCCCTCGGCCTCGCGCAAAAGCGCCATTTGCACCTTCGGGCGATCGAGTTGAACGCCGTCACTGAGATCCAGCCGGAAAAATTCGTAGCGCTCCTGCAGGTACGGATACTCAATGGTGATCTCGGCCAGGCAATCCGGATGCGGATTCAACAACTCCGGCTGATAGTTCTTGCCCCGCGCCGGAGCATTCTGCGGCGCCTCCATCGCGTCGAGCAGCGGGTCCAGCATGTTCAGCGCCACCACGACGCAAACTTCGGCGAGCGGATCGGCGCCCTGCAGCTTCCATGCCATCGCCGAGGCGTGCGCGGTGACTTCCTCCGTGCGCATCTGCGGATACACGCGATAAGCCTCAATGTATTTATCGACGCCGATGCGGGTGATTGCGTAGGTGTCCGGATAGGTGTCGGGAAGGTGCGGACGCTCCAGCGAATCGGGCTCCAGAAAGATGACCTGCGCACCGATTTCTTCCGCCGTGCGAACTGCTTCCACAAAAGGATCGCAGGGCTCCACGGGCACGTAGATGGCGCGCGCATCGTCATCTTCGTTCTTGCCAAGGCTCGACGACGGTTCGTCGTGATACAGAATGACGGAGATTTGCGGCAGCCGTGCCAGCGCACGCCGGTACGCTTTTTCCAGAAACTGCGGCAGCTCCACCGCTACGACTTGCGGTTTCTGTTCGAGCAGCGTTTTGCGCAGCGCGATGGCGAATTCGAGTTTCCCCGGCACCACCGGAAAGTAGCGGAAGCGTCCGCGTGTGAGTGAGCCGGATTTGATCTCAGCTTCGAGAGACATAGCGCAGCGCCTCTTCACCCAGAGTCTGCACAATCGCATCCCGCAGCACCTGGCCGTGGGTCGCGGAACTATCGGAATGCGCCAGCTTCATGGCGTAACGCGCTATGTTGATACCGTCGCGAGCCGTGTAGCGTTCATCGGCGGCGTGTGCTTGCTGGAGGAAATCGGTCACGTAGTTCAGCATGTAATCATCGCCGAAGGGGAGATTTTCGCGAAGGATCGCCAACTCCTCCTGCCTTTCCGGGAAATCGATCAGGATCTGCGGCTGCAGACGGGAGTGGATGTACTCGGGCAGATCGAACGTGCTGGCGTCGTCATTCATGGTGGCGACGATACGGAACAGCGGATGCGCTTTAATCTTGATGCCGGCGACGATCGATTCCACGTAGCGGCGATTATCGAGCAGCGGAGCGAGGCTTGCCCAGCTTTTTTCGCTCATGCGATTGCCTTCATCGAGGATGGCGATTCCGCCGCGCAACATGGCGGTCACCAGCGGTGAAGCCACATAGCGCAGCCGCGCTTCGCCTTCGATCACGGGAGTGACCAAGAGATCTTCCGGGCGCGTGTCCACGGTTGCCTGCATGATGTACACTTCGCGCCCTAAACGCTGAGCCGCGGCATACGCGAGTGTTGTCTTGCCCACGCCCGGTTTGCCAAGCAAACGGGGGTTCATCGGCATATCCTGCGCGTCGATCACCAGCCATGCGGCCAACAACTGGCGCATCGCCTCTTCCTGTCCCACCCAGGTGACGGAAAGCTGGTCGGGGTGCGCCAAATGCAGAGGTACGCCTTCAATTTCCACGATCATGTTTCTTCAATGTAGCAAACGGGGTCAACGATTCCGCGGGCCAGGCACAGGTATAGACTAAAGACATGGGCGCCGCGAAGACTCTGCTGTCAGCCGAGCAATTCGACAACTACCCGTTCGAGGAAGATAAGCGCTACGAACTCGACGAGGGGGAATTGATCGAAGTGACCAGGCCTGCCTATAAACACAATCGCGCGCTTGGAAATTTGCTGTTCGCTCTTGAGGTGTTTCTACGAAACAACAGGAAGGGCGAGGCATTGGTTTCCGAAAACCTCTTCGCCTTGTCCGCAACCACACGCCGCTCTCCGGACGTCTCCGTCATCCTGGGCGACCGGAGCGCTGAATTGCAGAACGCGAAAGTGATCCACGTCATTCCCGATATCGCCGCGGAGGTGCTCTCGCCCTCCGAGACACCGCACATGATTCACCGCAAGCTGAAACAGTACTTCGAAGCGGGTGTCAAGGAAGTGTGGCTGGTGGATCCAGAGATTCAGGAAGTGGAAGTGTGGACCAGTCCAGCGCTGCCGGAGCGGCCATTGACGGCGGCCGATACGCTGCGTTCCACTTTGCTCCCTGGATTCGAACTTCCGCTAGCCGATCTCTTCCGGTAATTCGGGTCCGGTAATTCGCGTCCGGTATTAGCGGTGTTACTTGCGTCCGTTAGCCATCGCGTGCAGATGCGTGCGGCAGCACTCCGGCAACTCACCGCTCAGTAGCTCCATCGCGTATGCCAGTTTGTCCAGAAACCCCGCCTGTGCGGGCACAGTCATTTGATTTGGGTGGCGGCTCCACGCTTTGGCGATCTTCGCGTCAATGGAGCGTGCCTGGCGCACGTTCTCGTTTCTGATGGTGTTCTTCTCGTAGCCTCGCGCCAGGGCCGGGACCTCGACG
>JBEBFS010000187.1:0-2598 GCA_040081855.1 Bryobacteraceae bacterium
GATCTCCCGCTGGATATTCACTTCCTGAATCCACAGGTTCTCAGCCATCAGCCGCGGGTCGGAGGTATCGCCGTGAAACAGGCCACCTTCCAGATCGAAGGAGTCACCCAGGCTGTGCGCCGGATCGACGCTCATTACCAGCGTCCGCTTGCCCATCTGCGCCAGCTTCACACCCGTCGCCGCCGCCACGCTCGTTTTGCCCACGCCGCCTTTGCCACTGAACAGAAGAATTCTCATAACATTGCCTGGAGTTCGATTGCCTTGACTTAATAAGATGCGCCCATTGTCCCTGAGGCGTACTTATTTTTTCCGTTCCGCAGCTGCAAAAACACTAGCGGCATCGAGGCCGGTGCGCCACAATCAGGGCATGGGCGATCGGAGATCCTGCGTCATCGTCGGCGCGGGCATGGCGGGGTTAACGGCTGCCGAGGAATTGAACAAGAACGGCTGGCGAGTCACTGTGCTCGATAAAGGCCGCAGGCCTGGTGGACGCATGGCCACCCGCAGCCAGGGCGAGATGCGTTTTGATCATGGCGCCCAATTCTTTACCGTTCGCGACGCCCGGTTCGCTGAACGTGTTGCCTCCTGGGGCGCCGCCGGATGGGTGAAGCCGTGGTTTGAGGAATCCGGGCACACGCGCTACTGCGGCGTCGACGGCATGAATCGCATCATGTGCGAACGCGCCAAGCCCCTGGATGTCCGGCTGGAAACAACCGTGAGCGGCATCGAATCCGCGGACAACCGCTGGCTCCTTCGCACACAAGCCGGTGAAGTATTCGAAGCCGATGCCTTGGTAATGACGCCTCCCGTGCCGCAAACGCTGGCCCTGATCGGAACCTGCGCCCTGCCCGATGCGGTCACCTCGGTCCTCCGAAGGCTTTCCTACCAACCCTGCTTCGCGGTGCTCGCCTCACTCGATGGCTCCAGTGCGATTCCGTCTCCAGGCTGCGTACAACTCGAAGAGGGCCCCATAGCCTTTCTCGCTGACAACACGCAAAAAGGCATTTCCCAAGGGCCCGCCGCCATCACTATTCACGCCTCACCTGGGTTCACGCGCGAGTTTTTCGATGCGCCGTACGAAGACGTCGCGAGGCGCCTCCTTGAAGCCTCCCGGCCGTGGCTTGGGTCCACGCCCCGCGAGTGGCAGGTGCATCGCTGGAAGTTCAGCTTGGCCACCCAAACCGCCCCCGAGCCCTGCCTTTTCTCCTCGTCCCCCGCTCCAGTGGCTTTTGCGGGCGACGCCCTATGCGGCGCTAGAATCGAAGGGGCATTTCTCTCGGGACTGGCCGCCGCCGCGCGGTTACTACAGGATTTCGCTTGATCGCAGATTTTAAATCCTTCGCCGCCAGCCAGCATCTATCTTGTTGTCACCATAGACTCAGAGGAATGGGTGACCCAGTCCGCTAAAGGTGCTGTTTGAAGTACGCAACCCAAAAGTACGCGACACATGTTCCATCCGACGCTGCCTCCATCACGGAGGTACTGGACGCGTCCCGCACCCAATCCGGCCGCAGTCTGGGGGATCTATGCAACTCCGGCCCCGTACTTCTGGTCTTCCTCCGGCACGCCGGATGCACCTTTTGCCGCGAAACCCTGGACGACATCGCCCAGACGCGCTCTGACATTGAGAAAGACGGCATCCGCATCGTGCTCGTTCACATGGGAGACGCGGAAGCCTTGCGGAATCTTCTGCACAAGAATGGCCTCGATTCCATGGACCGCATCCACGACCCGTCGCAGCGTCTGTACAACGCTTTCGGATTAAAGCGGGGCACCTTCCTCCAGCTCTTCGGCTGGAATGTTATCGCCCGCGCCATCTTCGACGGAGCGCTCTTTCGTCACGGCGTCGGATTCGTCAGCGGGGATCCGACGCAAATGCCGGGCATCTTCCTGATCCGCGACGGCGAAATCGAGCGCCGCTTCCGCCACCGCACCGCCGCCGATCGCGCCGACTTCGCCAAAATCTGCGCCCCCGGCCAATAATCATCGCTTTACAAGGATGGTGGCAGCGTCACCACCACCGCCTTCGCGCCGCGATCTGGATTCCCCTTGTAGCTATGGGGCTCCGAAGAATCCATATATAAGCTGTCCCCCACGCACAGTTCGTGATCCTCGCCTTGGAAGTGAATCGTCAGCGATCCGTCCAGCACAAACAGGAACTCCGTGCCGTCATGGAAGTGTTCCGCGGGTGCGCGGCCCGAGGTGGACGAAAAATCCGCCAGGTACGCCTGCATTCCCTTCCCCGGCGCGGCAAACGCGAGGCACTCGAAAAAGTAGGCGGGATCCGGCGCGTCCGCGCGTTCGGGAAATCGCATGCGCTCACCAGCCCGCACCACCGAGAACATCTTCTGCCTGCGTTTTTCGCCGAAGAAGTAATCCAGTCCCACATCAAACACCATGGCGATGCGCGCCAGCGTCGGCAGCGTCGGAACCAGCTTCCCGTTCTCCAACTGCGAAAGCAGGGAGGGCGACAACCCCGTGTGCTTACCCAAATCCACCAGGGCGATCTTCTTCCGCAACCGCAATTGCCGGATCTTCGGACCTAACTCATAGACCGACAAAACCCTGTCAATCGTCTGCGGACCACTTTCTTCCTTC
>JBEBFS010000188.1:0-2589 GCA_040081855.1 Bryobacteraceae bacterium
TATCGATGGAACGGAATCGCCAACGCCTGCTCGCCGCCTGGCCCCAGCAAATCTTCGGTCGCCGGATCCCCCGGATTCGATCGCATTTTCACCGCGTTCACCGCGTCCCGGTTCTTCACCGAAAGGTTCGTGCAGTCGAACGCCACCGTAACCGGCGTCCACGAAACCGGATCAATCGAAATCACGCGAATCTCAAACGGCGCAGCCATGTGTTTCTCCCGCCTCGACATTACCGGCTAATCCGGCTGCAATAACCCGCGCCATCTCTCAACTTGCTCAACACCCAACGCTTATGAATTCGCAAACACCTGTGATGGCACAAAATAGAGGCACGGATCAGGAGTGATAAACTGGTCCCGTTTCAAGCCGCACGCAGGAGGCAACCCGCATGTCTAAGCCGCAAAAGCCAAATCCAGGACGCCGCCATTTCCTAACGGGAGCCGGAGCCAGTGCCGCAGCCTTCGTGGCCGGAACCGCGGCGCCCGCCGCACAAGGGCAGCAAGCACAGCAGCAAACTGCCCAAGTGCGGCCCGCCACTCCCCTGATGACGAATCAGGCCGAGTCCGCGATGCCCTCCAATATTCAGGTGCTGGAAAATCAGCGCCCCGGCTCGGACTTCATGGTCGATTGCATCAAGTCGCTCGGCTTTGAGTACGTGTGCGCGAACCCCGGCTCCAGCTTCCGCTCGCTGCACGAATCGTTGCTCAACTACGGAGGCAACAAAGCTCCCGAGTTCATCACCTGCTGTCACGAAGAATCGTCGGTCGCCATGGGCCACGGCTATTTCAAGATCGAGGGCAAGCCTTTGCTCGTGCTCGCGCACGGAACCGTCGGCCTGCAGCACGCCTCCATGGCCATCTACAACGCCTGGTGCGACCGCGTGCCCGTCTATATCATCCTCGGCAACACGCTCGATCTCACCGTCCGCCGCCCCGGGGCCGAATGGTTCCACACGGTGCAGGACGCCGCCGCCATGGTGCGCGACTACGTGAAGTGGGACGATAGCCCAACGTCGCTCCAGCACTTCGCCGAATCCGCCGTCCGCGCCTACAAGGCCGCGATGACCGTCCCGCGTGAACCCGTCGTCCTAGTCGCCGATCTCGGCTTGCAGGAAGCGGGCATTCAGAACGAAAAAGAGCTGCACATTCCGAAAACCATTCTGCCCACGCACCCCATCGGCGACCCCACCGCCGTCAATGAAACCGCGCGCCTTCTGGTCAACGCTGAATTCCCCGTCATCATTGCCGACCGCGCCGCGCGCACACCCAACGGCATGGTTTTGCTAAAGGAACTCGCCGAAACCCTGCAAGCCGCCGTCATCGACCCCGGTATCCGCATGAATTTCGCCTCGCGTCACCCGCTCAACCAAACCGAGCGCCGACGCGCCGTTCTGCAAAACGCCGACGTCGTGCTGGGTCTTGAATGCGACGATTTCTGGGGCACCGTCAACGAATACAAAGACGTCCTCATCCGCCACTCCGAACCCATCACCAAGCCCGGCACAAAGATGATCACAATCACGGCGGGCGATCTCTTCATGCACGCCAATTATCAGGACTTCCAACGGCTTCCTGAAGTCGACATCGCAATAGCGGCCGACGCCGAAGCGACCCTGCCGTTCCTGATCGAAGCCGTGAAGAAGCTGATCACACCCAGCCGCAAAGCCGCCTACGAAGCACGCGGCAAAAAGATGGCCGAAGCCCGCCTGGCAACGCTTGAACGCGCGCGCCTCGAAGCGACCTACGCCTGGGACGCAAGCCCCATCAGCACCAGTCGCATGGCCGCGGAAATCTGGAACGTGATCAAGAACGAAGACTGGTCGCTTCTCTCGGCCACCGATCACTTCAGCCGCTGGCCGCAGCGCATGTGGGATTTCACCAAACACCACCAGTTCATCGGTGGCCAAGGCGGCGCCGGTATCGGCTACGGAGCCCCCGCCGCCGCCGGAGCCGCGCTCGCCAACCGCAAATACGGCCGCCTGAGCGTAACTATCCAAGACGACGGCGACTTAATGTACGCCCCCGGCATCCTGTGGACCACAGCGCACCACAAAATCCCGTTGTTAAGCGTGATGCACAACAACCGCGCCTATCACCAGGAACTGATGCACGTGCAGCGCGTCGCCAACCAACACCAACGCGGCATCGACAACCTGAACGTCGGCCTCACCATCAACGATCCACCCATCGACTACGCCCAAGTAGCCAAAGGCATGGGAGTGTATGGCAAAGGCCCCATCACCAACCCCCTAGACCTAGGCCCCGCCTTACGCGCCGCCGTCGAAGTGGTGAAGAAGGGCGAACCTGCTCTGCTGGATGTGGTGACGCAGCCGCGGTAGTTCGGGACGGCGGGATCCCAGTCCGCGCCGAGTCATCTGCCTCGCCCTTTTTTAGACACGGCCTGGGCGCTGGTCGCAGGTCCAGCGACTCACTCTCCCCCCGAACGAATCTCCGACCATTTTCGTCCTGTATAGTAGAAGCAGAGGTCAGCCGTGACACCGTCGCCTATTCCCATTCCTGATGACAGCGGATTCGATGAGTCCGTTGATCTCGCACGGGCGCGCGGCGGCGATGGTGCGGCGTTCGGACG
>JBEBFS010000111.1:0-9914 GCA_040081855.1 Bryobacteraceae bacterium
CAAGAGCCAAGTGTCTGCAATATCATACTTCATTTGCCGGGGAACGGCGCGCGCCAGGCGCAGTGAAACACACCGCCGCGCGGCCTTTTCCTTCGTACTAGGACCTGACCGAATATTCGATGGTACTGGGGTGCGTGTCTACATAGCCGGGTGGGGCTACCCGAAATTGTGACTACCGCACCGTAGGCACGCTGCGTTTTGAGCCCTAATCTGGTCCCACGATGCAGTTGCTCAAAGTCAATCCAGGCCTCCGTAACCGGCGCCGTCGCGGCAACGTGATGGTGGAAGCGGTCTTCACCTTCCTGCCCATGTTCGCGATGATCCTGTTCTTCACGGACATCGGCATGATGCTGTTCCGCTGGACCACGCTGCAGAACGCGGTTCGCGAGGGCTGCCGCTACGCCATCACATTTCAGACCAGCCCAGGTAAAGGGCAGGATGCCTCCGTTTCCGAGGTTGTGCAGCGTTATGCCTTCGGCTTGGTGAAAACAACCGACACCCCGCAGCGCATTCATGTGGATTATTTCAGTCCCGCAAGCCCCAATGCCTCCATCGCTTCGGGCGGAAACGTCCCCGGCAACGTGGTGGAAGTATCTGTCCAGGGTTTGAACCTGGCTTGGATGTTTCCTCTGAGCGGAACCCTTGCCGGTCCTTTCTATGCCTCGGTTCCCCTGCAATTGACAGTGCGTTCCTCCGACATTCTCGGGGGCTATCCGGCGGGGACCGCCAGCATCGCCCGCTAACTCCAAGAGGTCAAAACGTGAAGAGTTTTCGCAAATCGACAAACCGGTCAGAACGCGGCAATGAAGTGGTGGAGTTTGCCTTCGTCGCCATCATGTTCGTTCCCCTGATTCTGGGTTCGTTCATGGTGGGCATGAATATCGTGAAGTCCATCGCCGTGAATCACGTGGTTCGCGATCTGAATAATATGTACATCCATGGCGCGGATTTTTCTGCCTCCACTTACCAGCAGCTCGCCCTCCGGCTCGCCTCGGGTGTCAACCTCAACGCACCGGTTTTCCCGTCGGGAACGGGGAACGTGCAAGCCAATACAGGGAACACCGGCGACGGGCTCATCTGGGTCACGCAAATGATGTATGTGGGCACTACCACGGAGCCTACCTGCACTGCGGTTGGCTCGAACAACTGCGCCAATCACGATAGCTTCGTCTACACGCAGCGCATCGTCTTTGGGAACTCCGCTTTGTTGCAGCAAAAGCAAAGCACTCTGGGGGATGCCGCCAGCTCCACCATCAGCAGTTCGGGCATCGTTCGGAACTACGTGACCGATTCGGGCGCCCGCCTGCCCTCGGCCGCGCAAGCCGACATGCGCGGTTTGTGGATGAATACGCAAAACGGACGTCAGCCTTTGAGCGACGGGCAGATCATCTATGCCGTGGAAGGCTACTTCCAATCGCCGTCCCTGGCCGTTGGCAGCACTCCCGCCAAGGGCGTTTACGCGCGGTACTTTTTCTAGATATTTCAGCCGGAGACACAATCCATGAGCATGCTTTTGAAACGGAAAGATCGCGGTGTCGCCCTCATCGTGGGTACCGCGGCGCTGGTGATGATCATCCCCGCCGTTGGACTCGCCATTGACGTCGGATACGTCTATGCCGTGAAGGCGAAATTGCAGGCCGCCGTCGATGGCGCGGCTCTCGCCGCCGCGCGTGGATTGTCTCTTGGCCAGACCACGCAGGCACAGGCCGCCAGCGCCAAACAGAACGCCGTCAACTGGTTCTATTCGAACCTGCCCCCGAACGACTGGGCCACTAAGAACACTCAGATGGATACCTCCAACCAGCATGTGCTGGTGTATGACGATCCCACGAATCCTCAGGTGCGCAACGTCACCGTGACGGCGGAAACCTCGGCTCCCACCTGGTTTATGCGCTGGTTCGGCAAAGATGCGTCCGTGATTCGCGCCACCAGCAACGCTGCCCGCCGTGATGTGGTCGCCATGCTCGTACTCGATCGATCCGGATCGATGGGTGGTTCCTGCAGCGCGCTCATCGACGCAGCCAAACAGTTCACGGGACAGTTCGCCGCAGGCCGCGATCAGATCGGCCTGGTCACGTTTAGCGATGGCGTAGCGCCCGTGATCGCGCCGTCTACTTCCTTCCAGACGACGCTTGGCTACATCAATGCGATGGGCAGCGGCACCGGCGCGCTCGATACCATCAAGTGCAACGGCAGCACCAGCACAGCGGAAGCAGTTTCGCTCGGCTACAACGAGCTTTATAAGAAGTCGCTACCCGGCGCACTGAATCTCGTCGTTGTCGAAACCGACGGTTTGCCAAACACCGCTGTTTACAACTGGTGGGACGGCGCCAGCTACGGTATCTCCGCCACCAGCGCCTGTAAGGACGCGAACAACAAAACCCGCGCGGCCGGTGGTTGGGCCACCGCCAGCAGCGGACGCCAATGGTTTGGCGGACAGAACCTCAGCTCCGGCGGCAGTTCGTTCATTCCCAATATTTCCGCGGGCACCACCGGCTCTGTCAGTACCTCGGATCCCCCAGCACGCACCATGACGGTTCTGCGCAATCCCATTCAAACGTCGCATGCTACTTCGAACAACACCGTGAACATCACCAGCACCGCACCGGGATGCACCTTCGCGGGCGGTACCTCGTCCAGCATTGCGGACTTCGCCTGGATGCCTTCCGCTGACGTCTACGGCAATGCAATCAATCCGACCAGCGCCTACGCGCCGGTGACCACGACGAATGGGAAGATCGCCGTGACCAGGAACACAAACACCGATTGGACCAACATTCACAACGCGGCCCTGAACGTGACCGACAACGCCGCCTATCGCGCGCGCACCAATCCGACCCTTCCCGTCTACGTCTTCACTATCGGATTCAGCAACGCCGTCGATAACGTTCTGCTGCAGCGCATGGCAAACGATCCAGGCTGGCTCACCAGTCCCGATTGCGTGAACTCCGGCGCTTGCTCGAACTATGCCGATCAACCGCAAGGCCGCTACGTCCACGCGGCGAACACGCAGGAGCTCATGCAGGCCTTCCTCTCGCTCTCTTCCGAAGTCCTCCGCTTGAGCCGTTAACGTCAAGGGAAACTGCAGGCCGGCGCTTTCCTCGGGGCTATATACTGGGGTTGAGCACCGGCCCATGCCGGCTACAGATCGTGTTTCCCAAACTCATCGACTTCGGCGAATACTTCCTACCTACCTACGGCGTGCTGGTGGCCACCGCGTTTCTGATTGGTCTCTGGGTGACGCTCAAGCTGGCCAGGCGCACGCGACTCAACACCGAACTGGTGACCAACCTCGTCGTGTACTCGGCGCTATCGGGAATGCTGGGCGCGAAGATTCTGATGATCCTTTTCGATTGGGATCACTTTAGCCAGAACCCCGGCGAGATTTTTTCCTTGGCGACGCTGCAGGCAGCGGGCGTGTATCAGGGGGGGCTCATCCTGGCGATCATCGTCGCGTTCTTTTATCTAAGAGCGCAGAAACTTTCGTGGCTACCCACCTTTGACACCTTCGCTCCCGGTATCGCCATAGGACACGCCATCGGCCGCGTCGGTTGTTTTGCTGCCGGTTGTTGCTGGGGTGAAAAATGCGAGTTGCCCTGGGCGGTGACATTCCGTAATCAGGCCGCCAACGCACTCACGGGGGTGCCCCTCAACATTCCCATGCATCCATCGCAGTTGTACGAAGTGGGGACCAACATTTTGCTCTTCGCCTACCTCTGGTGGCGCTTCGGCAAACCCCATCGCACGGGAACCATCATCGGCCAGTACTTGGTGCTCGGCTCGATTGCACGATTCCTCATCGAGTTCACACGCCATCACGAACAGGCGTTGCCCTTCGGTCTACCGTTCTCAATTACACAATGGATTGCACTCGGCTTGGCGCTGCTAGGTGTTGCGATCCTGATGATGCCCAAAAGCACCAACTCCACAGGGACACAGAAGCCGTTAGCGTCAGTTGCGTAACTGGTGGGGCGGGCCGCCCGGCCGGCGTGCCGAGCGCCCGCTCGGCACAGCTTGATCCGCTCTACCTTCCGAACGGCATCCCCATCGGCAATTTCATCTTCGCCAGCCTCTTGCCTAAGAAGCCGCCGGCGCCTGCGCCCGTGATGCTCTTCATCATTTTGCGCATCTGGGCATATTGCTTCAGAAGGTTGTTCACTTCCTGCACCGACGTTCCGCTGCCCTTGGCAATGCGTTTGCGGCGCTGGCCGTTGATCATCATGTGATTGGCGCGCTCTTTGGGCGTCATCGAATCGACAATGGCGATCAAACGAGTGATCTCCTTATCGTCGATCTTCACATTCTTCAGATCCTTCATCGGCCCCAGCTGCGGCATCATGCCGAGGATGTTTTCCAGCGGACCCAGCTTGCGCACCTGCTTCATCTGATCGCGGAAATCACCCAGCGTGAAATCGTCCTCGATCAGCTTGCGCTGCATCTCTTCGGCTTGCTTCTGATCGATGGTCTCTTCCACCTTTTCGATCAGGCTGAGCACGTCGCCCATGCCGAGAATGCGTTGCGCGACGCGGTCGGGGTGGAACGGTTCCAGTGCGTCGGACTTTTCGCCCACGCCCACAAACTTCAACGGCTGACCGGTCACGGAGCGAATGGAAAGCGCCGCGCCGCCGCGGGCATCGCCGTCCATCTTGGTGAGGATCACGCCCGTAATGCCCAGGCGCTTGTGGAATTCGTCGGCCGATTTCACCGCGTCCTGGCCGGTCATCGCGTCGGCGACGAACAAAATTTCCGTCGGGTTCAGCAGATCCTTCAGCTCGGTCAGCTCCGTCATTAAGTCTTCGTCGATATGCAGGCGGCCCGCGGTATCCACAAGAATGACGTCGCGTCCCGTTTGAATCGCTTCCTTGCGCGCGGAGCGCGCGAGTTCAATCGGCTTGGTCTCTTCCGGAGTGCCTTCGTAAATCGGCACCTTCAAATCCTTCGCCAGCACGGCCAACTGCTTGCGCGCGGCCGGGCGGTAAACGTCCACCGAAACCAGAATCGGCGAGCTGCCGTTCTTCGTCAGATAACGCGCCAGCTTGGACGTCGAAGTCGTTTTACCGGAACCCTGCAGGCCCACGATCATGATGACCGTCGGCGGCTCATTGGCGAAACGGAGCTTCGCTTGATGCACGCCGAGCATCTTGACCATCTCGTCGCGGACAATCTTCACCACATGCTGCGACGGCGAAAGCGCGGTGAGTACCTCTTCGCCCATCGCCTTTTCCTTCACGGCCTCAATGAACTGTTTGGCAACCCGGAAATGGACGTCGGCTTCGAGCAGCGCCACGCGGATTTCCCGCAACGCCGTTTCCATGTTTTCCGGCGTGAGCTTGCCCTCGCCGCGGAGATTCTTGAAGACGCGCTGTAATTTATCGCTGAGATTATCGAACATGAGGTTTTATCGAGGTATCACGAATTCCCGGAGGGACATCCCCAGTTTAGCGGGAAACCGGGTCAGGCCTGAAGCGGAGCGGCGTTGCCGCAGGGCTGTGGAATAATGTCCACATGTCACGCGCACTGCTGCTGCTTCTTGCTGGTGTCTGCTCCTTCGCTCAGAGTCTGCCCTCCACGCTCGCTCCCACGGGCACGCTTCGAGCGGCGTTTCTCGGAGACAATCCCGCGCTCGGACGCGTCGATGCGAAGACCGGCGCTGTCACCGGACCCGTTGCCGATATCGTCAAGGAAATCGCTCGCCGCGCAGGCGTGCCGTATGAATTGATCGCCGCTTCGGGCGGTCGCGACGTGATGAACCGCGTGAAGGCGGGCACTGCGGATCTGGGTTTTCTCGCCTACAACGCGGGCAGGGCGATGGAAGTGGATTTTTCGGCGCCGTGGCTGATGATGCCGAACACGTATCTGGTTCCCGCGAACTCGCCGATTCAAAAAGTGGCCGATGCCGATCGTGCGGGCGTCCACATTCAGGCCGTCAAAGGCGATACCCAGGATGTCTTTCTGAGCGCCAATCTGAAGAACACAAAAGTAGACGCCGTGGCGGATATGGCCGCGCCCGATGAACTGGAGGCGCAACTGACTGGCGGCAAAATCGACGCCTTTGGATTAAATCGCCAGCGCGCGGTCGAGATCGCAGCCACGCATCCCAGGCTCCGCGTCGTCTCCGACAACTTCTTTCTCGCGGGCCAAGCGATCGCGGTTTCGAAGGGCAAGGCGGCGCGTCTGGATGCTGTCAATAAGATGCTGGATGAAATTCTTGCGGCCGATTTTGTAAAAGCGTCCATCGAGCGCGCTGGCTTGAAAGGCGTGGAATCGGCCAAGCCACGCCAATCGAAGTAAGCCAGGTGCCGCTGGTAGCGGCCCGAAGCGTTTAGTTCATCCGCTGACATGCCCGCGCCTGTTTACGTGATCCCCCGTGAGTTGCCGTGCCGAATGTGATAACCTTCGGCAACTTCATCGCAGATAAATTGTGCGAAGACCCTGGCCAAGGAGGGACTGGGCAGCGTGGCTACAAACAGCATGGCGGCAAAGAAGACGAAAGCGAAGGCCGCGCGCATACCGTTAAGGACGGCCGCCCGCACTGCTGCGAAGCCTGCCGCGAAAGACCGTCGAAATGTGGAGCGGCCCGATGCGCAAACATCCCGCGTCCGCGAGTTGGACGATTACGCCAAGGCCATGGAACTATTCGCCGCCCGCAAATACGAATCGGCGGAATCCCTGTTCCGGCAGCTAGGCGCCGCAGCCAACATAGAGATCGCACACGCGGCGCGTACACGTTTGCTGATGTGCCAGCAACGGCGCCGGGTTTCGGACTGAGGAACTAAAGGAGTTTCCCCGCCCGTTGAGCAGGGAATGAAGAACCGATTTAGTGCTGCGGGTACCAATGACCCAAGGAGCCTTCTGTAAAAAAGATGCGGTCCGATGACGCTATTTGCGGCCGAATTTCGCATAATATACGAAGACAGTGTCCAGGCAGAGCTGTCGCCTATTCTTTTGGTTAGCTGGAGAAACGCATGACTTCACGTGTCCGAGTGGCGCTGTTCACGGCGCTTGCGGTGGTTGGTTCGGGAGTAGTCTTATTCCAAGCGGCGGCTCACCCGCACCAGGTGCCCTACACATTCGTAACCGTCGATGCTCCTGTCCCCGGAGCGGGATCGACGGCGGTGGTTGGAATTAACGAGCGAGGCGATATTGTTGGCTCCTATAATTTCATCCCCGGCGCGGGGCTGTTCGGATTGCCTCCGGGCTTCCTTGGCAAAGGCTTTGTTTGGACGAGAAACGGAAAATTCACCACTATTGATGGGCCCGGCCCGGTCAACGCCGCATCGTGCAATCCGCCACAGTCTTTTTCGAACTGCTATTACATCGAAGCGCGTGGAATCAATGACCGCGGCGATGTCGTGGGCGCTTACACGCAAGACGTCTTCGCGCAGCCCGGCGGCCTCTTCCACGCTTTCGTTAAGCCGCAGGGCGCCGCATTCAAATCGTATCTGTTCCCCGGGCACACGAATACGATTTTCCAGCGCATCACCGATTCCGGCCTCATCTACGGATGCTTCCATGACGTAGGCGTCGACGATAGCCCGCAGGATTCCATGCACGGCATCACCAATCAACTGGGGCCGAACAACAGCATCAAGAACGTCACGTTCAGCGTGGAACCAACCACCATGAACACCGGTGGCTCCGGCGAATCCGGCAGTTATACAGGCGTTTGGTATGACTACACAACGTCGCGGCACCGCGCCTTCATCATGGACCACGGCAAGAGAACGAACTTCGATATGCCCGGCAGCAACATGACCAACGCCTGGGATATGAACAGCTCTGGCGATGTAGTCGGCGTTTGGGGCAACAATCCCGATCCCGTGGTGATTGACGGCATTCCGTTCCATGGCTTCGTGCGCGACCGCAAGGGGAACTACGTCAGCATCGACGTCCCGAACTCCATCGACACGCACGTTTTTGGCATCAACGACAAGGGCGTGTTAGTTGGGTCCTATGTGGATCAGAACTACAACGTCCATGGTTTCTTGGCGTATCCCGGCAATCATGAGCGCGATGCCGCTCTCCGGCCGACGATTGTTAATGCCGCTTTCGACCCGTCGCAATTGAAGACTGCCGCCAAAGTGGTGGTGGGTATGATGCCCGTGGTTCCGAACGACAAGCCGCTGCTCCGGCCTGCCAAGAACGCCATGCCGGCGTGCCACATGCCCCAGCATTCGAAGTAGGACGCGGGGAACAAATCGCTCACGTGTCCGCACGCACCTTCGCCGTGCGGACGCGTGGCCAAGAGAAAACGGTGTAATGCGTTGGTTGGCGGTCACAGGATCGAACTGTGGACCTCCTGCTTGTAGGGCAGGAATCACCCATTAGCCCCTCGATCATTCCGAACGACGGCGTGGCGAAGCCAAGAACGCCTGCCAGAACCGACTTCGCTTTCTTCGCTCTTATCTCCTTGGGTTCTGCTTCGCCGATTGCGGATGGAAGGTCGCATTAGCCTGCCGGGTTGCCTCTTCCTAGCCCACAAAGTGAAAATAGGAGGATACCCATTCCGCCAATACGTGATCGGCTCATGATTGTATCCTCAAATAATTCCTGCTGGCCAACTCGGTCCCAGGAAATGTTGCTACAGGCTTGTCTGCTGCCGGGCTCGGCTGCAACCGATGCCCTTCGCCGGTGGCGCGCCGAAAACAATCTGGATTCCATCGACCTGGCCTCTTCGAAAATCCTCGCACTCTTGTTCCGCCGCCACGGCGAGCAAGCGTTGGATCGCGATCTGCACGCGCGCGCTTATGTTGCCTACTGCACTACCTGGCAAAACAATCAAAAGCGCCTGCTCTCCGCCGCCACGTTGATTCGCGATCTGAACCGCGCCGGCGTTCGCGCACTCTTGATGAAGGGCGCCGCTCTTTCCATTCGTCACTACCGCGATGCTGGAGTCCGCCCCATGGACGATGTCGATGTGTTGGTGCCGCGCGAAAGCCTTCGGCCCGCCGTGGAAGCCCTGGAGCGCGCCGGGTGGCAAGCGGAAGGCGGATTCAATCGGGACGACGTCATCCGCCGCAGCCGCGTCATGCACGCTTGGCAATTTGAGCGCGGCCAGGAACATGCGGATCTGCATTGGAATCCGGTGCTCCGTTGCTTTTCGCCGGAGGTTGCCGGACTCTTCTGGGCAAGTACCGAAGCGGCAACTCTGTTCGGAAAGCAAATCCTCATCCCCTCGCCCGCCGACCTCCTGTTTCACGCCTGCGCCCACGGACTCCAATGGAGTTGGACGCCGCAGATTCGGTGGATTCCCGACGCCATCAGCATCTCGTCCGGCCCCGTCGACTGGGAACGCATCGCAATCCTCGCGGAAAAGGCCGAAATGAGCGTGCGCCTCCACCGTGGCCTCCGGTATCTGCGAAATGTCTTTCAAGCGCCCATTCCAGAATCGTTACTTGCCCGATTGGAAAACGCTGGTGGAGCGCACGAGGTCCGGGAATACGATCTCTTGCAGCGCGAGTGCCCATTGGGTTTCGCCGATCGCGTTCATTGGCACGTGAGCAACTTCCGCCGGATCCGCCGGTTCGATTCGAATTGGCGGCACCGCTTCGGGCCAGTTTCATTCGCCGAATACCTGCTTTTGTTTCCAAAACTCTCCGCCGACTGATTTCCGGTAAAATCAAATCTTACTCAGCATGCCGGAATCGTACTTTACCCTCGACACCAAATCCGTAATCTTTGAACGCTTCGACGACGAACTAATTGCCATTCACCTCGATCGCGGTAATTACTTCAGCCTCAACTCCACCGCTGGCGCCATCTTCGAACTCGCCGCAATGCAACCGACGGCGAGCGAAATCGTCACGGCTCTCACGCAGCGCTATGAAGGCGGCACAGCGGAGATTGAAGCCGAGGTGGCCCGGTTCATGTCGGAACTGCAAGCCGAAGGACTCATCGGTACATCCGTATCCAGA
>JBEBFS010000112.1:0-9889 GCA_040081855.1 Bryobacteraceae bacterium
GGCCTTAGTCGATTGGCATCAATTCTGCTTCAGGAGAAATCATGAAAACTCTTCGCTTCGGTGGCGCTATCGAGCGGCGCGATATGCTGAAGGCGCTCGGGGTTGCCGGTGCCACTGTTTCGATGTCCGGCAGCAGGCTGTTCGGGCAATCGGCTCTGAAGTCGGCGCATAAGGCCGGGCGCATCGACGTTCATTATCATCACGTGCCTCCCGCCCTGCGCGAACAGGCCGGTGCCAATTTTGGACGCGGCTGGACGCCGGAAAAGGCCCTCGAGCAGATGGAAAAGTATGACATCTCGGTGGCAATTCTGTCGATGACCCAGATGGGGAACGTCCTCTACGACAACACGGAAAAAGGCCGCCGCAATGTTCGCATCGGCAACGACTATGGTGCCTCGGTGATGCAAAAGTGGCCCAAACGCTTCGGACTTTTCACCGGCGTGCCGCTGCCCGATATCGACGGCGTGATGAAGGAAATCGAATACGGGTTTGATACCTTGAAGGCCGACGGCATCGGCATCTATACGAATGACAATCAGACGCACTGGCCTGGGGACACCTACTACGATCCCATGTGGCAGGAGTTGAATCGTCGCAATGCCGTCGTTTATATCCATCCACTCGCGCCACCGTGCTGCACGAATCTGAACGACAGCGTGGGCACTGGGATGAACGAGTTCGATTTCGACATCACACGCGCCTCCACCAGCATCCTGGCGAACGGTATTTTTCACCGCTTCCCCAACGTCAAGGTGATCATTCCTCACTCAGGCGGCACCATGCCGATGATCGCCGGCCGCATCAAGGATCGCTACCCTAAAGATGAGAAGCACGCGACATACATTCCCAACGGTGTGATCGCGGAGCTGCAGAAGTTCTACTTCGATATCGCCCACGCCAGTTATCCGTGGCCCATGGCCGCCATGACTAAATTCGCCAAGCCGGATCACATTCTCTTCGGCACGGACTATCCTTTCGAGCCGATCGAATCGACCGTCAACGAAATTCCGAACCTCGGCTTCTCTGCCGAATTTTGGAAGGCAGTGGATCGAGACAACGCGGAAAGGTTGTTCCCCCGCTTCAAGGCGTAGAGCTGTCGACAACGATTGCATCCGGCGGCAACTCTTATCCTCGGATTCGTCGTCGCATTTCGTGCACCATGTGAAACTCGTGCCCGTTAACACGCATTATCGGAAGCTACGTCGGCCACCAAGATCGTAACTTTCTCGAACGCCGTTACGACGCAAAAAGCGGATGGTCTTGTGGGTTGTCGGGCAACCAGTCCATAACACCTTCACGCCGGAAGCCAAGATCGACTGCTATTGCTTTGTCAGAGTGGCCGTAAATCGGGAGGTTTCCGTGCCGGTGGACGTGGGATAGGTTTCGTTTATGCTGAGCGTCATCCCGGTTTCATTTCTGGTTCCGCGCATTTTGCCGATCTGTGGAACCTGCAGTTCCACCACCTCGTTCAGGTTCCGGTCCCGGAGAATAGTGCCAGTGACAGAACCGGACTGGATAGGAAAAGTTACAGTAGTGACACTTTCGGAGACCGGCACGTTTATCGTGCCCACGACGAGCGTGTAGCCGGGAATGGTGAGTTTGTAGCTGCCCGGCCCAACCGTTCCGTTCCCACCGACCGCCCCGGTCCCGTTTTCCGGAAAGCCAATGCTCAGGGTTATGGGAATTTCGGTGAAACGCTCCTCGGTAGTAAGGGTATTCGGAATCGCTCCAGGGTTGGGATCGGTGTCGATGAAGACCCCAGTGAGGGTACCTTTGTAGGTGGCCGGACTTACGACCACATTGACGAGTGCGGAACACGCGACCACCGGAGGCGCCCCCACCGTGATCGTCGCTGAACCGGGATGGCCCCCTACTACGGTCTTGTTGAGAACTCCCGCCACGAAGGAGTCACTTGAAATGACTTGAAAATCAGTGACCAGACCTGGTGGAACAGTGTCAATCGTCAGGTCTTTAATGTCACTGGCCGACAGCACCAAGGATTTGGGACTCACGCTGATGGAACTGCAACTAAGATCCCTGCTTGTCGATCCGGACGGATGGCTCGTCAAGTAAGTTTGTGCAGCTTTTCCGTCGTACACGGGAATTTTTCCGGGTCCCGGTTTCGGTACCCCTTGAAGCCCTTGGGTGAGCTGGCATGCCGTAAAATTAGACCCACGCCGCGCCCATTCGGCAGCCATCGCCCCACCCACCATTGGGCCAGAAAACGATGTGCCGTCAACTGTTCCCGTGAAACGAGCGGGGTCTGGATTTACACGGCAGGCTGGCGCGTTGGCGGGAATCACGGAGCCAAACGTGGAAAACGGTGCAAGGCTGGCGGTTGCCGAGGAATCGAGTCCACCTACAGGGACGAAGTTGCACGACGTCAGATCCGGAGTTGGCGGTAACGCCACAGAAGCGTTGCCGGCGGATTTCACTACCAGGAAGCGATCGCCATAAAGCGCGGACGCAAGCTTGACCGCGGCAATCAGGTCCCGATAGACCCAAGATTCGCCGTCCACATCCTGATCGAGAGACGTAGCCCCAAAACAATCGACGACCCAGGACCAATTGAGGACGTACTTACGCTCGGGATGTGCGATCGCATCCACCAAAAGCAGATCGAACGCTTTTTCGACGGCTATCTGCATGTCGATCCTGCCTTTTGCGTCCATATAAGCGGCAAGATCCACCGGGATCATCGGGATGGCGCTGCCCGCCGCCCGCTGCAGGAATGCGCCTGTCAGTTCTCCGTGGGTGTACTTGTTACCCGAGTCCAGGCACCGGACCGGATCAAAGCAATCGAAGTCGTACATGACTACGCCATTACTCGAAGTGGGGGGCACGGGAAGGTTCATGGAGCCCACCCAGTTATCGCCAGGAGTTCCCGGTGGGACTGAGGCGCAATCGGTGGTGCTATTGCACCCGCCGCGGACGAGGAACAGGTTGGGGCCTACAAAAAGCACGCCAGCGGTGGTCTGAAGTTGCACCATTAGAGTCGCGATGTTGCTCGGATCCGGCAATTGGACCTGCAATTCCTGTAGCCTCGGAGCCTGTCCTACAACCGTTGCTCCAGCAGCGGAAATCACCGCGGCCACGGCCTGCATTTGGGCCGCGGTTACACCAGCTTTGAGAAATACGATGATCTGATTCGATCCATTCGCCACCACCGTGCCATCCGGCATCGTAATCGGGACAGGACCCTGAGGAGGCAGAGAATAGGGAGCTTGGCTGGTGAAAAATGGGGATTGAGGCGTCCCCGTAAACACCGGCACAGTCGTCAGTGTGCCGTCGGACTTCGCGCGAAGGCCAATCGCGCTGATTTGCCCGTTGGCTGGCGTATCAAATTCCGCCGTCCCACGATTGTTCGCGGCGGCTGAGAATTTGTCGGGCAATAAAAAGGAAGTATGGCCGCCCGAGGCCAACGCGACGATGCCACTTCCAAGGACAACGCCCGCATCGTCGCGAATCACCACGGGAACACTTTGCGGTTGATTCGCAATATTGTTCAAAGCAATTCCTGTGGTCAGCCCGCCCGTATTGTCGAAGGCCAATACAAACGCGGCCGGATTACGGGTTTCGAGTGGCACTGAAGCTTCCTGCCCGAACGTGGTCCACCGGAATATCGCGAAGCCGCTTGAAAGGGCTCCCGTACTCATTTGCGCGGAGCCGGAGACGGAAGCCAGGGAATCCTGCGCGACGGTATCGATCAGCAGCGAGGCTCCGGGCGCAAGAAACCGGGTGATGGTGGTTGCTGTGATCGTTTCGCCCGTCTGCGGCAGCGACATTGGCACGCTCAACGCCGCGCCTCGGTCGTCGAAGAAGCTGAGCGACGTGGGAGACTGGCTGCTCCCTGTATTCACCAGCGTGAATCGCGTGGTAAAGCCTCCGTTGAATGTGACATGCGTGATGGAACTATTGCCGGGCGATCCCGTCACCAGCGCCGGAAGCGTGGTGAGCGCCGCACCGTTCGCGCGGAGTCCCAATACGCTAATGGAACTGCCCGTCAACCGAATGACGCCGCGCTTGCCCTTCGTCACCGGATAGGCATCGCTCAATAAGAACGACTGATGCCCGCTGGCGGGTAGGGAGATAGTAGGGCTTGAAAGCGTTGCGCCTGTGTCGTCAGTGATGACCGCGGCGACGGAGCCCGCTACCGCTGCCGTGTTTGCAATAGCCACGCCGGTGCCCAGCGCGCCTACGTTATCGAAAGCCACCAGATATGTTGACGCGCCTCTGGTTTCGAGCGGTACCACAGCGTTCCATCCCAATCCAGGAAAGCTAAAGATCGCGAAGCCCGTTGCATTCCCGGTTGCCGTGAATTTTGCCCAACCGGTGATTTGTTGGGCTCCTCCGCCCGCATCTACCAAAAGCGACGCGCCTGGCGCGAGCGTGCGATCGAGGCTCGCTGTGGTGGTAGCACCGGAGCCGGTTTGCGGAAAGCTTAAGGGCAGAGCGAGAGGCGTACCGTTGTCGGCATAGAATTCGAGGTGAAT
This sequence comes from Bryobacteraceae bacterium, assembly GCA_040081855.1. Classification (GTDB taxonomy): domain Bacteria; phylum Acidobacteriota; class Terriglobia; order Bryobacterales; family Bryobacteraceae; genus Palsa-187. Next base: position 4,494 of record JBEBFS010000112.1, read on the forward strand.
GTTTACAGTCGTTGTATCCTGGCTGGCGATCGTAAAACGGGTAGTCCATCCTCCTCCGGAGGCCACCTGAGCGAGCGAGCCGGCCGATTGACCGGACGCGGCACTAGCGGTCACCAGAACGAACACAAACAAGAACGCTGTTTTTATCATTAGTAACCTCCGCCTGTGATGATATCGAAATAGAAAGCACTACTAGGAGCGGGCTGTGTGCGGTAGTTTTGTGGCGAATCAAGCAAAACCAAGACCAAGGATATCGACAAGTTCTGGCATGCCCACGTTCTTGACGGGGTTGGCTCTTTCCAATATCGCTGCTACGGGGGCTGCTGTGACGGCGAAGACTTGCGATGACGAGGGGACTTTGTTGCAGACTGCTTCCGTAAATCTGGCGGGGCGGGGGCATACTTCGTTTTTGCTGCCTTCCACTTATTCGGTGACCGCGAATAAGCGGGGGATGGTGGAGTTTGTGGTGCCCGCCGGGGGCAAGATCAATGCGGTGGGGTTGCGGGCGAAAGCAGATGGAACATTAACCACAATACCCGTACTCACGAAGTAGGCAGCGCTGTAAGGCCCCCGTTATGGGACATTATCGGAACGCCCGACCTTCGCGTTCCTGGACGCCCGCCTCCTTCCGCCCGCAATCCGAAAGGGACAGCAACACAAACCTTTTCAGGTGATTCCTAGTGATTCCGGGACGGCAACCTGAATTGTCCAAGATGCGTAACTAAAACGCGTGGCATTGCAATTGCAGCCGATCCTTAAGGGACATCCCATGAAAACACCGGCCCCGACGAGTTCCATATGGACAACTGTGGAAATACCATGCCGTCCCGCGCTCAGCAAGAATCTGACTGCGGATGTATGCGTGGTGGGAGCAGGCATTGCGGGGCTTACAACCGCTTACCGACTGGCGTCCGAAGGTCAGTCCGTCGTCGTATTGGATCAGGGAACGATCGGAGGCGGCGAAACGTCGAGGACCACCGCGCACCTGGTATACGCGCTCGACGACCGATACTTTGACCTTGAAACAATGCATGGATATAAAGGCGCGCGACTTGCGGCTCAAAGTCATTCCGCAGCCATAGATTGCATCGAAAGCATCGTTGCCGAGGAGAACATGGAGTGTGAATTCGAACGATTGGACGGCTATCTGTTTGCCTCGCCCGGCCAGTCTGAGCATGTGTTGGACAAAGAACTAACGGCGGCGCATCGCGCGGGATTGGCACAAGTCGAACTGGTCGCGCGCTCTCCGCTGCGAGACTTTGATACAGGCCCATGCCTGCGGTTTCCTCATCAGGCCCAATTTCATCCTCTGAAATACTTAGAGGCTCTTGCTCTGGCATTCGAAAAGAGAGGCGGAAGAATATTCAACCAGACCCACGCCAACGAATTCAAAAGTGAAACGCCGACTCAAGTCAAGACCAGCAATGGTTCGGTCGTGTCGGCCGGAGCGATCGTGGTGGCGACGAACACGCCGGTAAATGACTGGCTCTCGATCCATACCAAACAAGCTGCGTATCGCACCTATGTCATCGGTATACGGGTTCCCAAGGGGTCCATTGCGAGAGCTCTATATTGGGACACATCAGATCCATATCATTACGTGCGATTGGCAAATGAAGCCACGCACGACCTTCTGGTTGTCGGCGGTGAAGACCACAAAACCGGCCAGGAACACGATACAGTCGCGAGATTTGACCGCCTGGAAAAATGGACGCGCGAACGGTTCCCCAAGGCGGGAGAGCTTGACTACCGGTGGTCGGGGCAGGTCATAGAACCTGTTGATAGTCTTGCGTTCATTGGTAGAAATCCTGGCGATCGGAACGTCTACATAGCAACGGGCGAATCCGGGAATGGAATGACTCACGGCATGATCGCCGGCATTCTTCTCACCGACCTTATCCTGGGACGGCCCAACGAATGGGCGACGTTGTATGATCCTTCGCGTATTTCACTCTGGGAGACACCTCAATTCGCGAAGCAGAACCTCAACGTCGCCGCGCAACTTATCGATTATGTGACGGAGGGCGACGTCAGCGACGTTGCGCAAATCGCAGGGGGCACCGGAGCAGTGATTCGGCGAGGTCTCAAAAAAGTGGCCGCGTACCGGGATATGCATGGCACGTTGCACGAATACTCAGCCATATGCCCGCACCTGGGCTGCATAGTCAACTGGAACACTGCAGAGAAAACATGGGATTGCCCCTGCCATGGATCTCGCTTTGACTCGTCCGGCAGGGTTGTGAATGGTCCCGCAATCGGCCCGCTTCCGCCGGCGGACTAGGTGAGCCGGAATTCTGCCCGATAATCCGCATTATCGGAAGTCTCTTTTGTGTGGCAGCGCTCCTTATTAAGGGCGTGCGGTCAAGCCGGAGAAATTTCTCGGGCTGTGGATAGCTTTGCCAACCGGGCTTGGGCGGCCACCCGGGCGCGTCCGCGGTTAAGGATCTCAATCGTCGTTAGACCCGAGAGATTCTCCTGCTCGTTTTCGGCAGTATCCAACGGCGGTAGGCCGTCGAATGCCCGGGCATCCGCAACACGCTGACGCCCCTCCTCAAGCAACACACGCAAGCGAATATCAGCCTCGGTGTCCGGCCCAACCCCAGATCGATCTTCAAGCCTCTGTAGCCGCCTGGCAAGTGTTTTCATTTGCATTGGCTTGCTCTCTTTTTATCTTCAGCTTCCGAGGCTACGCGCGGGCCGACTCAGGAACTACAACAGAGTATGCTCCTGGTGCTTGTGTCCCGTCGGGATTGACATAGGTGACGTGTATGATCTTGGGATTGCCGACGGGGAGCATACGTCCCTCAAGTCGTTCGAGCCGCCGGGAAAGCGTCCTGTTCATCGATCGCGTCCGCTGTTCCGCAGCGGTCGCCGCCAGCCGTCCGGTTGCGAGCCGTACATCTCGATAGTCTCGTCGGGCTGGCCCACGCACGTGAGGTGAATCGTGAGCGCCGGTTCGTTCTTGGCGGGAGCGAGCCGCTCTTCGAGTTGCTCCAATCGCTTCGTGAGATTTCGTCTAACCATATCCGGCTCCGTCCACAGGTTCAGGTAGGTCGTCACGGTAAGTCCATTGGCTCGCACCATTCGGGCCGAGTACCAGGGAACACGTGACGGTTCCGTCCACCTCAACGAAGTTGATCGTATGCGGCTCCCACTCGACAGGCGGCAGCAAGCGTGTTTCCAGCAGCGCTAAGCGTCGCGCGAGCGCCCTGGCCATCATCGATTGCGCCCTCCGGTCCGATTCTGTTCCGCCGCGCGTTCGAGCTCGGAGACACGTGCGTCGATGTCTTCAATCTCGATGGCCTTCGCTCCGTGCGTAAACACCAGATCGGCTGCTCGAAGGCGCACTGCGGCTGGAGCATTCGGGTCCACCATGAGCTTTAGGAACGTCGCGGCAGCCGCGCTGGATGCTTGCTGAAGACGCGCAACCGATTGCGAAAAGGCTGCACGACGCGCATCGCGGTAGGACTTGTCGAATCCTGGGTCCTTCATCCAGCGTAGGAGGGTGCTGTGTCCCACACCGGCTGTCCGGGCGGCTTCCTCCGTATTGCGCTGGATTAAGAGCGCCGCGATTGCGGCTTCCTGTTTGCGCCCGAATTTCGCCCCGTGGCCCTTCACCTGCGTTTACCTGCGTTCATCTGACGGATCGGGCATAGTCGCGTCGCCGCAAAGCACCCGATGCGAACCTAGTACCCAAAGGTCCCCAGGCTGGCTGACGGCGGTGGCAGGAAGCGGCGGGACTTCGTTGGCTCGCTCCTCGTCCTCGATGGCTAGCAAGCTATCGATTTCACCAGGATCGAATCCGGTAAGACTCAGATCGAAATCTGTTTCCTGCAACTCCTGAAGCTCAAGCGCTAAGAGTTCTTCATCCCATTCCGCCCAGGCAACTGAGCGGTTCACCATCAGCCGGAATGCCTTGACCTGCGCTTCAGTCCACTCGTCGCAGAGGATCACGGGAATCTCTGTCAGCAGGAGTTTGTGAGCCGCCTTCAAGCGAAGGTGGCCGTCCACTACTTCGCCGCTGCTGCGGGCGAGCACCGGAATCTTGAAGCCAAACTCTTGGATGGATGCGGCCATGCGATCAACGGCAGCGTCGTTCTTCCGGGGATTTCGTGCGTAAGGAACGAACTTGCCGATAGGCCAAAGCTCGATGTGTCCGTCGCTGATACTTGTCTGCTTGTTCATCGCGTTATCAATCGCACCGCGGCGACTGATAGCACGATTGTAGAGACGGATGGTCTACCTGTAAAGCATTATGAAAGCGGGTAGTTAACTGATACTAAGGGGTGATCTTGATTGCTAGAAAACCCGACGCAGGGCCAAAGCTTAGTGTGGAGCGGGGAGCAATCTGTTCCGACTGTTCCGAGTGCACTCAGGGTACTCGGAACAACGTAACTGCCTTGCTTTGCTGCCGTGTCCGGGTTGTCCGTGTTGTTCCGACTCCCAAACAACAACGTCGGCGCTGACATGGGCAGTCAGGGCACGGCTCTACGCAGGGTTGTGAAAGAGCATCCCCACAAAAGTCCCCACAGTCTTGCAAATCACGCGGGGTTTGGAGGAACTGGCCGACTGTAACTGTTTGATAAATTTGGCTCCTCGGGTAGGATTCGAACCTACAACCCTTCGGTTAACAGCCGAATGCTCTACCATTGAGCTACCGAGGAACGTTAGGTGGGTACCTACACATTACAGCAAACCGGCGCGGATCGTGTCAATTTTCAGAGCGCCTAAAATTTGTTGTTCCGGTTCGATCTGCACGTAAAATACGACAGGACCGGCGGATATCTCTTCCGCCGGTCCTGTGTCTGCTTTCGCTACCGCGCCGCTTTAGGCTGCTTTTGCCGGTTCCTCCAGCAGGCCCGGCAGCATTGCGCGCAACACGTCTTCTACTCGCTCGGCGAAGATGAATTCCATCTCCGCGCGAACCTCTTCGGGAAGATCGCGCAGGTCTTTCTGGTTGCCCCGCGGCAGGATCACTCGCTTCAATCCAGCGCGCCGAGCCGCCAGCACCTTTTCTTTCACGCCTCCGATGGGCAGCACCAAACCGGTCAGCGTTACTTCACCCGTCATCGCCGTATCCCGACGCGCCGGGGTGCCCGAGTAAACCGACGCCAGTGCCGTAGTCATCGTCACGCCCGCCGAGGGGCCATCCTTCGGGATCGCGCCCGCCGGAACGTGGATGTGCAGGCCGGCGTTCAGGAATTTCCTCGGGTCGATGCCGAGTTCCACCGCGTGGCTCCACACGTAACTGCGTGCGGTCTTGGCCGATTCCTGCATCACCTCGCCGAGCTGGCCCGTGATGGTCAGATCTTTGCCGTCTGGCAGCAGTGTCGCTTCAATATAAAGCACGTCGCCGCCGGTTTCGGTCCACGCCAGCCCCGTCGCCACGCCAGGCG
>JBEBFS010000046.1:0-34084 GCA_040081855.1 Bryobacteraceae bacterium
GGAGTCTGCGCCAGCGCCATGCAGACGCACGCCGCAGAGGCGACCATCCAGCGCGAAAGCTTCACACGGGAAAGCGTCGCACGGGAAAACGTCATGAGAGAAATCGTCACGGCCGCGACGCCTCCTCTTGCTTCGGAGGGGCCGTTTCCGCCATACGCTGTTTGAGTGTTTGCAGCTTATACTGCTGCATCCCGTCGTGCAGCGCGGAGAACAATAGCTCACCCACAATCTTCGCGCCCGCCGGCATCGGATGGATGTAATCGGCGCCCACAAGACGCGGCTCCGACGAATACCATCGCGCCATGGTTCCCTGGCCCCCCATCGCTTCGAACGTATTGAAAAAGGCCACGCCCGTATCGAGTGCGATCCTGGATTCCGTATTCACCAAGCGCGGCAAGGCCGAAATCGTATCGATCTCACCGGTGGGCTTCAACTCACCGCGATCCATCGGGCTCATCAGCAGAATCGAAGTCTCCGGCAACGCCTGCTGCAGGCGCGTCACAGTCAGGCGCAATTCCCTGCCCCATGTGCCATCGACAAAATTCGGGAAACCGCTCTCGTTCGTCCCGTAGTTGACGATCACAAGATCCGGCTTATAGTGGCGCAACTCATCTTCCCAGTGCTTCAAATTAAGCGCGCGAGAAAGCAGCGTCACGTTCGCGCCGTTCACGCCGATACTGCTGTAAACAACACCGGGGTTATCTTTGCGGAAGTCCGCGCCATAGGCCCGCACGTTGCCGCTGGTCACTTTCAGAGTGAAGTGCGATGAGCCCGGCGGAACATCGAAGTGCGCGAAAGCCGGAGCGCGCGCCTCCGCCTTCGTATCCACCGTACCCAGTTCCTTGTCTTCGGCTTCCAAGACAAACTCGCCGCCATCGGGTTCGCTGAGGTAATAAATCTCCACACTTGTGTGCGAAGCGTCCCTCAAGTTCCAATGTGCGACGGCTCCGGGCTGGCCGCGAAAGCTCACCGCGCCTAAGCCGTAAAGTCCATCCTTCAATTCCGCATTGCCGGCGATATCAATGCGCCAGTTCGACGCTTCCATACTCACGCCGCGGTGGTTGTACCAGGCCCACGGACGCGCCACCAGCACGAAGCCGGACCCGGAGTTGCCGAACTCGCGCTGCAGCATCGCGCGCGCGTCAGCGGTGATCAGATCGGCGGTGGTTGGCGAATCCCCGTAATGGAGGATGCGCGTGACTTCATTCTTAAGCAGCGCTTCGTAAAAATGATCGAGCGCATGGCTGGGGTCCACCAGATTCTTGCCCGATGTTCCCATCATCCGCTTGGCCTTCAATGCGTCCACCGAAGCGGGCGACGCCAGAGGATTGGCAACCTCTTCCTCCACGCCCTTGCGCATCGGAAAATCGAGCACCGCCAGCAGGCCCTTTGGGTCAAGCGGCCGGTAATCGCTAATGACTGGGATCGGCACAAAGTACGGGATCCCCGCCATCACCGCGAAGGTGATCACCGCGAGCGATGTTTTGCGAGGAATCGGCATCAGAACTTTGTGTAAATAAATGGAGCCGCGCCGGTCTGCAGCGCGTTCTGCATACCCACCACCAGCGCCAGCAGCCCAAACGCCTGCGCGTAGAAGGGAGCGCGCGCGTACAGAGAAAGGCTCCATTCATACCACTTCTTCGGAATGTAATGCGCCAGCACGGCCAGCGCAAGGATAAAGATCAAACCAGCCGAAACATTCGCAAACGAAACCGTCAGCGACCCGATGCGCGAAAGAATTGCGAGCGCCGTTTCAACATTCGGCGCACGGAAGAAAATCCAGGCAAACGTCACAAAATGGAACGTCAGCAGGATGTTCAGATAGCGCCACACTCCCGTCGATTTTTCCGGGCGCAGCGTCTGCCACAAACGCACTATCGCGAGTCCAGCGCCATGTAGCGCGCCCCAGATGATGAAATTCCAGCTCGCCCCGTGCCAGAAGCCGCCGATCACCATCGTGAGAAATAGGTTGATGTAGGTGAAGGCCTTGATGCGCTTACCGGGCAAAGAAAAGTAGAGATAATCGCGCAGCCAGTTCGAAAGTGAAATGTGCCACCGGCGCCAGAAGTCGGCGATGTTCTCCGCCGAGTATGGCGCGTTAAAGTTCGCGGGAAGTTTTATCCCCAACAATAACGCCGAGCCAAGCGCGATATCCGTGTATCCCGAGAAATCGAAATAGAGCTGGAACGAGTAAGCGTAGACCGCCGCGAGTGTTTCGGTTCCCGTATAGAGATTCGGGAAATCGAAGACGCGATTGATCAGATTCGCCGAAAGGTAATCGGCGATCAGTAATTTCTTGATCAGCCCGGTGCCGATCAAAAACATCGCGCGCCCGCCGTCGGTGGCATCCAAAGGTTTGCGCTTCTCGAATTGATCGATCAGCGAAGACACACGAGTGATCGGTCCAGCGAGCATTGTTGGAAAAAACGAAACCGCGGTCAGGTGCGCCAGATAGCTTCGCGTGCCCTTCGCATCGCCGCGATAGAGATCGATCGTGTACGTCAGCGCCTGGAACACGTAAAACGAAAGGCTTAGCGGCAGCGCCAGCGTCCACGCCGGAGCCGGCTTACCCGTGACCTGCGAAATGTTCTCCAGAAAGAACGGCATGTACTTGAAGAGAGCCAGTAGCCCGATGTTCATGCCGATACTGGCGCTCACCAGCGCTTTGCGCGTGCCGGAATTTTTCGAACGCTGTAGCCCCAGGCCGATAAAGTAATCGCAGGACGCCGCCGCGGGAATCAGCATCAGATAGTAAAGATCCCACTTGGCGTAAAAAAAGTAGTTGGCAAAAAGGATGACCGCCAGCGCCATCGTTCTCTTCCCGGCCAAAGGCCAGTAAAGAAAGAAGATGACAACCAGGAAAACGAAATAATTGGCGGAAGAGAGAAGCAACTACCAGGATACCGTGCCACTGGCAGGGCGGACCCTGGTGGGGCGGACCGCCAGGTCGGCGGCCGAGCGCCCGCTCGGCCATCCATTCCGCGAGAACTTTCCTTCGCAACCCGCACTATCCCAACATGACGTACTACCAACGCCGTCTCCCGCACATGCAGGACGGCGGCCGCCCCATTTTTCTAACCTGGCGGCTGCACGGCAGCTTACCCAGGAGCCGGATTTTCACCAAAGAGTGCATGACTTCCGGAGAAGCCTTCGTAGCAATGGATCGTCTCCTGGATCAGACCGTGCACGGTCCGCAGTACCTGCGTCGGCCTGACATCGCAGATGGAATCGTCAAAACAATGTTTCATCATGCCGAGGTCTTCCAGCGCTACGAACTGAATGCTTTCGTCGTGATGCCGAATCATGTACACATGCTGTTCCATCCTGACGTGCCTCTGTTTGAAATCACAAAGAAATTGAAAAGCTACACTGCCAAGGTAGCCAACGAAATTTTGAAACAAACCGGCACACCCTTCTGGCAAGGGGAGAGTTACGACAGAATGGTTCGCGATGACACGGAGTTTGGACGGGTAGTTCGTTACATTGAGAACAATCCCGTGAAAGCGGGGTTGGTTCGTGAGGCTTCGGAATATCGCTGGTCCAGTGCGGGATGGCCGGGGAGGTGAGGTCCGGAGGCTTTTGTCGAGCGGCGCTCGACGGCCGACCTGGCGGTCCGCCCTACCTTCCGTACGTCTTCGTGTACTTATTCCGCTTGTTGAACACCGTAAAAGAGCCGTCCTCGGACGCGGACACTTTGATGTAGTCGCCGGGGCATTCGCGCTCATTCAAATTCGCGATCTTCGCGTCCGGCACATTGTGCTCGGCGCCGCCTGCGATCGCGTAGTGCAGCTGCCACAAATCCTCTAAACCGGGCGATTGGCCGATCTGGCTCCACGCCTGCGGATCGCCGCCCTTGCGCGCACCATTATTCATCACAATCACGCGCGGAGCCAAACCCCATTGCGATTTCGGCGGCATGTGGGTCGCGTGATGAGTGGTAATCAGCAAGTCCACCTTGCCAACCTTGTTTTCGGGGCATTCCAGGGCCATTTCGCCGTTGAAGAGCACATCTCCCAAATCGGCGAAACGGAACTTGCCGAACTGCAGCAGCACACCAAGCGACTGCGGATTCTCGCCGTTTTCGCCTTCCGCCTTGGCGAGTCCGGCGCAGTACTGGTTCGGATCGCCTTTGCGATTGATCTGTTGACCCGCGCCGATCAGCACCGTTGCGTCCACACCTTTGAGCGCCAGCTTGTCCCCCGGCTTTACGGAGTGATGTTCGCCCGTGACGAAGGCGTCTGCGTAATCACTTGGGTACTTCCCGTTATTTTCCACGCTGGGTCCGTAATCGACGAAGGACCCAACCGGCAAACGCTTGATGAGACTGCCCACTCCGCCTACGTGATCGTCGTGAAAGTGCGTGGTGAGAAGCGTGTCGATCTTCTTCACCCCCGCCGCTTTCGCCGCCGCGGCGATGCGGATGGCGTCGCGTCCGCTGTTGCCCGGCCAACCCGCGTCGATCATCAGCGTCTGTCCTGATGGCGTTACGATTAACGTCGCCTGGCCCCCTTCGGTGTCGATGAAGTAAATGTCCATCGTCTTGGCGGCACTGAGCGAAAGCGCACCCAAGGCAACCAGAATGGACAACCGCGCAACAAGCCGGCGAGTGGTGGGAACGGACCGCATGAGGGTATCGTACTCTAATGTAGAACCCTGCGGAATAGGGTGGAAATCGATGCCTTACTGTTGCCAGTGCGGAAAATCCGTGGAGCCAGCCGACCGCTATTGCGGCGGTTGCGGCGCCTCGCAATCCGCACCTCCTGGCGGTTGGCCGCCTCCTCCTCCGAATGCGACGCGCGTGCAGCAGGATCCGTTTTCCGGCATCAGCCCGCGCACCGCTTCCATCCTCTGCTATGTGCCGTGGTTGGGATGGATTGGCGCCATCATCGCTCTCTCCAGCGACCGTTTCAAACGGGATCTGGAAGTCCGCTTCCATGCGTTTCAGGGCCTGTACCTGTTCGTCGCGTGGCTGATTGTCGATTGGGTGGTCTCGCCGGTCCTCAACTTTGAGTGGAACGATCACCACGGCTTCAGTTTCGGCCATCCCTTCGCCCGCGCCGGCAGCGGCATTCTCGGCCTTCTGATCATTGCCGCATGGATTGTGATGATGATCAAAGCCAGCCGGGGCGAACACTACCGCCTCCCCATCTTGGGTGACTTGGCCGAGCGGAGTGTGGCGGAGCAAAGAGTCTAAACGTGGAGAGGAATGCTCCACACCGGAGATTCTAATCCCCATGTATTGAACTAACGGCTGTTGAGGATCCCTTCCAGCATCTCCGGAATCTCAAACACCGCCCGATTTTCAATCTTCGCCACATTCGCGCGGTAGGTTTCAAGGTTCGCCAGCAGTTGGTCCACGGCCTGACCGATGCCATGGAAATTGTTGACAACCAGTCCGGCGCCTTTTTCGATCACCCACTCGGCGTTGAAGCGTTCCTGTGGCAGCGTCCAGGCGTTGCGCTCGACGATGACGGGGAGCTTCATCGCAACGGCCTCGCTGATCGACCCGGGACCCGGTTTGCCGATGAAAAAATCGCTCAGGTGCATGTAGGTGGGAATTTCCTGCGTGAATCCTTCCACATAATGCGGCGATTTCGAGCTTCGAGCGCGCAACTGCGCCGCTAACTTTTCGTTGCGGCCGCAAACCAGGATCAGTTGCGTGCCGCTCAAACGTTCAGCGATTTCCAGCATCACGCGCGAACCTTGGCCGCCAAAAAGAACCAAACCGACCGGTTTCGCCGGATCCAACCCCAGTTTCTTCAGCCCCTCGGCGCGATCCACAGTCACGGGTTCATAAAACTTTGGCCGCAGGATCATGCCGGACGCCCGAAGGACGCGATCCTTCCCGTAACCCAGCGCATCCGCCTGTTGAACGGCGCGCTCGGTTCCGCATACAAAGTATTGATTCTGATTGGGTTCCATCCAAAAATGCGGAGGAAAATCGGCCATGTCGGTCAACACAGTAACATACGGAACTTTGGGCAGCGAATTGCCTAACCCCTCATACATGGCGCGATTAAAGTTCGGAACAAGGGAAACCACCATGTCGGGTTTTGAATCTAACCAGTAGCGGGAAAGAAGGCGAACGGTTGGCCCATGGTACATTCGGATCACCGCGTGCATAACAACAAGGCCTTGCGCCGAGCCCAACGTCCAGCCCTTGGCCAGCATTTTGTTGTAGATGTCTTCCAGCCGGATACCCGTGACCTTCTTGAAAACGTCGAGGGAATCGAGAACTTCCTGAAGGTTGACCAGGCGGATTTCCCAACCTCGCGGACGGGTTTTTTCCTGAGCTTCGACAACCGCTTTCAGCGCCGTGGCCGCCGAACGATGTCCGCCTCCAGCGTCGAAGAAGATGAAATCAATTTTCGTCACGATTGTTTTATACCAGCTTCACACGGCTGTCACGCAAGAGCACTAAAACGATAACATGGCGGCATCAGTTCTCCATTGGATTGCGTCGGGCGACCACCGGATTATGCGGCGGTTGAACCGGTGGACTCCGCCCAAATGGATGCGGTTGTGGATGGTGGCGGCAACGCGGGGCGGCGACGGATGGCTGTGGTATACAACGGGCCTACTGATCGCACTGGCCGGCGGCCCTTTGCGCTTTCACGCCATTTTGGCGGCGTTAACGGCAGTGGGTGTAGGGATCGGGCTGTTCATTACCATCAAGAAAGCCTGCGGACGCAAACGGCCGTGCGCTCTGGAGCCGCACTGCTGGGCGACGCTGTTGCCTCCCGACCAGTTTTCCTTCCCCTCGGGACACACGATTACCGCGTTTGCGATGGCGAGTTCGGTGGGTGTATTTTATCCCGGGCTGCTTGGCGTATTGCTGTTTTGCGCCGTGAGCATCGCACTATCGCGGATCCTGCTGGGAATGCATTTCCTGACCGATGTGCTGGCCGGAGCGGCAATCGGAACGGGACTGGGATTGGGCGCGGCGAATCTGTTGCTATAGACTGCCTCGCGGCAGCGGAATGCAAAATCCGCCCTGCTAGTTGGGCGTGTACGACCCCAGCGCCTGCTTTAACACTGCTGCGAAGTTCGCTCCGTTTTCTGACCACAAACTGCGCTTTTCCACCGCTAAACCTTGCTCCAATTCGCTAGTGAGGTGCAGCAGGCTCTTCAGGTTGGACTGCCCCATCCGCAGACCGCCCTCCACGTTCGGCGCCGGCAGAAATAGCGCATCGTTGCCAAACTCGATGCGGAGCTGGTCGTCGTGCTCATTTTCGAAGGATTTTCCGAAGCACGAAAGCGTGACCCGCGCGGGCAATAGCTTCCATTCGCCGTTGAATTGCCACAAGTCCCACGCGGCTTCCAGTTCACAGGAGGTATCTTCCTGCATGAATTCGCGAGCGGCGGTCAGAACCGCGGCAATTAGTGTTTGATTGTCCTCAAAGTGTTCGAATTCGCGTTCCAGCAGAGGCGGTTCCGCGTGGCTTACGGCGTAGATGCGCAGCACGGGGCCGCGCTTGGCAAGCTTTGAAAACGGGAAACGCACCATCATTTTCTCGAATTGATAGAGTACCGGCTGTGTGCGCGTATCCTTCACCCAGCAGGAAAAATAAAGACGGTCGGGCACGCTGTGATTGTAACCTGGAGGTAGTACTCATGAACATCGTTACCGACTTGGTACAAATCCGCCGCATGGGCGAGCAGAAGCGCGACGAGAATCTGCGTTTCCGCAAATACATGAAGTCACGCGTGTTCGTGGAGCGCCAGTTCCGCAAGGCGGCTGAACAGGTTCACGACGCAATCGATTGCCGGGCGTGCGCCGAATGCTGCCGCGTGACCGAGGTGCAGATCACCGAGCGCGACGCCGAAAAGCTGGAAAAGTTTCTGGGCCTGTCGCATCGCGAGTTCGTCGCCAAGCATGTGGACCAAGATTCCGACGGCAAGCCGATTCTGAAGCGCGTGAAGGCCTCGGAAAAAGGACCCGAAGCGTGCGAGTTCCTGGTTGGCAACGAGTGTTCCATCTACGAAGCCCGCCCGGCGAACTGCGAACGTTTCCCGCACATTCTGCGCGGAGCGGGGTCACTCGAAAGCCGTATGTGGGATCTGGTGGACCGGGCGACGTACTGCCCGATTGTCTACAGTTGGATGGAAGCAGTGAAGGGGCTGACGAAGTTCAAACCGTGAGGCGGGCACGCGATTGCGTGAATAAATGTGGGGCGAACGGACAACTTGGGCTCGACGGTAATCGAGAAGACCGATCGTTCGCCCCACAAGATCGTCTGGCAAGATCCAGAACTAGCGTCGCGGACCAAAGCCAGGACCGCCGCCGGGACCACCCGGGCCACCCATGCCACCCATAATCCCGCGAAGTTTGTCGCCGACCGTACCCTTCTGCGTGGCATCGAGTAGAGCATAGATCGAAGCGGCCGTCTTCGCGCGGATGGCGTTCTGCTGGCCTTCGACGTTCGCAATCTTTGCCGCCAACACGTCGATCTGTCCGGAATTATTCGTTTTGATGGCATCCAGCAAAGAAGCGCGATCCGCTTGGAGCGTAGGCGCATTCACAGCCAGAGAGGCCGCTTCATTGGCGAGCAGCGTCGTCACCTGCGTCTGCTGGCTTGAGGTCAAACTGAGCATTTTCGTCAGCATCTGCACGCGGCGGGCCAGAATGTCAGCCGCCGTTGGGGCCGTTCCCGTGTTCGCCTGCCCGCGGCGAAACCCACCGTCGGGAGGCTGGGCCAGAACAACGCTGGCCAGGATAAGAGGAAGCAGTAGTAGTCTTTTTTTCATTTTGAGGTCACGTCTCCTTCGCCTTCTATGACGAAGCAGGGCGCCAGAGGATTACAAAAAAAAAACGAAAACAGCCCAACGAGTGCGGGCTAGAGCAACCGTTCCACCGCTTTTTCAAGGCGTTGCGGGCGATGAAGAACGGCTGCGAAGAGATCGCCGGTCCGATCGAAGCGCGCAAGAGCGTTGCCCAGGTGGAATTGTTCGGGCCGCAAGCGCGGAGTCACTTCCTTCCATTCGAGCGGCGTGGCCACCGGAGCACCGGGGTAGGCGCGCAGAACATACGGCGCCGAAATCGTCTTTCCTTCTCCGATCTGCATCCAATCGAAATATACCTTCCCGTTTTCGCGGCGGACCACCGAGCGCGGCGTGGTGAACAAATCCGGCCGTTCGGCTGCGCCCAACGTGGCCAGTGCTTCCGCAAATGCTTTGGCATGGCCGTAACTGTAGACGGACTCTATCGGAATGAAGATGTGCATGCCGTCGCCGCCGGTGGTTTTGGGATAGCTTTCGAGCCCAGCTTTTTCGAGTCGCGCGCGGACCCAGAGAGCGGCTTCGACGATGCGATCATAGCCACACCGCTGAGGGTCCAAATCAATCAGGACGTAATCCGGATGTTCAACGGACGCGACGCGCGACATCCACGGATTGTGATCGATGCAACCAAGATTCACCAAGTACAGCAGCGTCGAGCGGTCATCGCAGACGGGCATTCGGTTTTCTTCCAGCAGCACCGTGCGCACCCACTTGGGCGTTGAATCGGGCATGTTCTTTTGAAAGAAGTGCTGCTTTTCGATGCCGTCTGGATAGCGCTTGAGCGAGAGCGGCCTGTCTTTGAGGTGCGGGAGAAGCAGCGGCGCAACGGCGTCATAGTAATTGAGCACATCGCGCTTCGTGTAGCCGTCCTTGGGGTAATACGGCTTGGAGAGATTCGTAAACTTGACGCGGCGTCCGTCGACAGTCAGCGCAATTTCGGCCTTGCCCGCTTCGAGCAGCGGAACGTGGACGCGCGACGGAGGCTCCACATCGTCACGAAGGCGCACGAAGACGGGAGCACGCAGGCGCCCATCGCTGGTGCGATTGGAGAACCGGATCTCACAGCCGATGCGAGGCTCCACCCAGGTGACTTCTTTGGGCAGACCTTTTTCCTTTTTCAAAGGACACTCGGCGACCGCGAGCGGTTGCAGGATCTTGCGCAGTTCGGCGATGCCCTTGGAATCGAAGCCGGTGCCGACGTTGCCCGCCCAATGAAGTCCGTGGACTTCTTGAAGACCCCCGGCTTGACGTCCCCCAGCTTGAAGTCCCCCAGCTTGAAGCCCCGCACCTGCTGGTTCGCCGAGTACCAGCGCACCAAAGCCTTCGCGTTCACCAGCGGTGAAGCCGCAGATCACGAAATCAGCGCTATCCGCGACTTTCCACTTTTGCCACGCCGACGAACGCCGCGGCTCATACGTGCTTGCGGCGCGCTTGCCGACGATGCCTTCGAGCCCCTGGGCTTTCGCGGCCTCCAATAGTTCCGCGCCTGCTCCAGCAAAATGTTCCGAGTACCGAACGGTGTCTGATGGCGTGAGAATCTGCTGCAGCAGGTTCTTGCGCTCGATCAACGGCACGCCGCGGAGATCGTGGCCATCGAGATAAATGAGATCGAAAAGAAATAGCGTGACCGGCTGGCTTCGGCCAAGACGAGCGATCACCGCGGCATCGGCAAGATGCATGCGGCGCTGCAGCAGCTCAAAGCTTGGACGGCCCTTCTCGTCGAGCGCGGCGATCTCGCCATCGAGAATCGCCTGCTTGGCCTGGATTTGATGCGGCAGGATCGCGAGCTCGGGATATTGCTTCTCAATCGCGTTTCCATTGCGCGAAGTGATGCGCAACGCGCCGTCTTCGATGGAGCAAAGCGCGCGGACGCCGTCCCACTTGATTTCGTAGAGCCAGTCTTCGGTCGCGGGTGGCGGTTCCTTGGCAATCTCCGCCAGCATCGGCGCGACGATCTTCGGCATCTCGCTTTGGCGGGCGGATTTGGGCAACTTCACCGCAGGCGCTTTAGACCTAGCTTCCGGCTCGCCGGCCCCATGGAGCGGCGTCTTTTCGCGCGCGATCTCTTCCTGCACGCGGCCCGTGATCACACTGGTGGCATGATCCTCGGGATCCCACCCGGGAGTCGCATAGGCGTCGCGCTTTTTGAGCAACAGCCACTCGTTGCCCTTGCCGCGCTTCATGCGGACAATTGCGAACTCGCCAGAGAGTTTTTCGCCGTGCAGTACGAATTTGAAATCGCCGCGCTCCAACTGTTCTTCGGGCGACGCTGCGCCCAGCATTTCGTAGGTGCCGCGATCCCACAGCATCACGCTCCCCCCGCCGTAATTGCCTTTAGGAATGTTGCCTTCAAACGACCCATACTCGATCGGGTGATCTTCCACCATCATGGCAAGACGCTTTTGATCCGGATCGAGCGTTGGCCCCTTCGGCACGGCCCAGGATTTCAGGGCACCTCCCAGTTCCAGACGGAAATCGTAATGCAGGTGAGACGCGTGATGGCGCTGCACGCAAAACCGGAGCGGGCTTTTTGCACGACGCACGGACTCCGACGCCGGCGGTTCAGGCGTCTTGTCGAACCGGCGCTTTTCGGCGTAGGTTTTTAACGACATACGCGCCTCGTACCGCGGTCTAATCTGTTACCCCAACAAAACATAAGACTAATGTTTGGAGTATAGTCAATACTGGAGAGGTTTCGCCGATGGCTTCAACTGTTTGGAAGGGTCATTTGACGTTTGGACTGGTGTCGTTTCCCGTCAAATTGTTCAGCGCCGCCCGCAGCGAGAGCATTAGTTTTAACCAGCTCCACAAAGCCGATGGTTCCCGCGTCCGGCAGGTGCTCTATTGCGCCGCCGAAGACAAGCCGATTCCGCGCACCGAAATCGTCAAGGGCTACGAATACGAAAAGGACCGCTACGTCGTCATAGAAGACGAGGACGTGAAGAAGGTTGCACCCAAGACGGCGAAGGTGATGGAGATCCAGGAATTCGTCAAGGCCGGGGAGGTGGACCCCATCTTCTTTGAGACCTCGTATTACATGGCTCCTGAAGAAGCCGGTGAAAAACCGTACGCGTTGTTGTTCGACGCGCTGAAGCGTTCGGGCTATGTCGGGATCGCAAAAGTTGCCATGCACAACCGCGAACACGTGGTGATTCTCCGACCTGGCGAAAATGGCGTGTTGCTGCACACCATGTATTACAACCATGA
This sequence comes from Bryobacteraceae bacterium, assembly GCA_040081855.1. Classification (GTDB taxonomy): domain Bacteria; phylum Acidobacteriota; class Terriglobia; order Bryobacterales; family Bryobacteraceae; genus Palsa-187. The sequence goes on from JBEBFS010000046.1 coordinate 11,989, forward strand.
GATCCGCAAGGTGGACGAGTTCCGCACTGATCTCAGCCTGGTGAAGGAAAAGGAACTCGCGCTTGCGCAGAGCCTTGTGGAAGCGCTTGCCGCCGATTTCCAGCCGGAAAAATACAAGGACGCTTACCGCGAAAACCTGCTGCAATTGATCGAAGCAAAAAAGGAAGGCAAGGAAGTGATGGCTACTCCCGAGCCGAAGCAGGAAAAAGTGGTGGATATCCTGGAAGCGCTCAAAGCAAGTCTTGCCGTGGTGAAAAAACCTGTCGCGGCAGCGCAGACGATCACGCCGATCAACGAAAAAGCCGAGCCCAAGCGCAAACGCGCCCGCGGCTAAGCGTGGCGCACACACACTGCGTGCCGCATCGAGACTCGTCTCGATGCCTTTAGCTAAACCTAGCCCTTCGCCGTTGCCAGCAACTCTTCCGCATAGAACGCTCCCGCAGGCGTTTCTTCGTGCTTGAAAAACGCATAGACGTCGCGCCCCGCCGCTAACTGTTCCTTCGCCCGCGCAGCGATTTCCTGGCGATCTTCTGGCGCGTACTCTCCCATACGCAAACGCGCATAGACGAAATCCGCGGTCACTACTTGCGGCACCTCAAACTTCGGCGACTCAGCCAAACAGAGCGCCACGTTATGTTTTTCGAGCAGCCGGTACGTTTCGTCGCTCAGCCAAGTCGCGTTGCGGAACTCGAAGGCGTAGCGAACATCTTTCGGCAACTTCCCAAGAAACGCGGCCAGTAATTCTACGTTTGCTTTGAAGTTCGGAGGCAGTTGAAACAACACGGGCCCCAGGTGGCGGGAGGCGCGCAGAGGCTCGATCGCCTTGAAAAATAGCTCGTTGAACTCGGATTCCTTCAGCCGGTTGATGTGCGTGATGCGCTGATGCGCTTTGCATACAAAGACAAAACCAGCGGGCACCATACTCACCCAATTTTCGAGCGTCGTTGCCTTGGGCAACTGGCGGAAGGTGTAGTTCACCTCGACGGCATTCAGACGCGTGGCGTAGTACTCCAGAAACTTCTTTGACGCGAGCTTTTGCGGATAAAAGTCAGGCTTCCAGGCCGGGTAGGCGAAGCCGGATGTACCTGAAAAAAGTTGAGCCATTCTCGTTCCTTGGAACATCCACCACTGTAGCCCAGTTACGCTGCGGCTAAACTAAAGACAAGTGGGACCACACTCTTTCGAAAGATCGCCCGGCGGCAAGCACGCCCGCGATAAAGCGCCGACTCCGAAACGCTCCCAGAGCGAACGCCTCCGCGCCGTTTGGCCGGATCTGCGTGAAATGATCCTGCCGCGGCGAAAGCTGCTAGCGCTGGGTTTCGGGCTGATGGTGATCAACAGGCTGAGCGGCCTGGTGCTTCCCTACTCCACGAAATTCCTGATTGACGACATCATCGGCAAGCGCCGCACGGAAGTGCTGACGCCGCTGGTGCTGGCGGTATTGTTTGCGACGCTCATTCAAGGCGTGACGTCGTTCACCCTGACGCAACTGCTTTCGAAAGCTGGGCAGCGGTTGATCGCGGAATTACGGCAGAAAGTGCAACAGCACGTGGGCCGGTTGCCTGTGAGCTATTACGACGCCAACAAGAGCGGCGTGCTGGTTTCGCGCATCATGACGGACGTTGAAGGCGTGCGCAATCTGATCGGTACGGGACTGGTCGAGTTCGCTGGTGGATTGATGACCGCCGTAGTGGCGCTGGTGGTGCTAGTCCGAATCAGTCCGCTGATGACCGGGCTCACCGCGCTGTTCGTCGCGTCGTTCGCCTTCGCACTGAAGCAGGCGTTCACGAAAATCCGTCCGATCTTCCGCGAACGCGGAAAGATCAACGCTGAGGTCACAGGGCGACTCACGGAATCGCTGGGCGGCGTGCGCGTCGTGAAGGGTTATCATGCCGAAGATCGCGAAGCCAAAGTCTTTTCGGGCGGCGTGCAACGGCTGCTCGATAACGTTTTGCAGTCGCTGACTGCGATGTCCTTCATGAGCCTTTCGGCAACAGTACTGATGGGCATCGTCGGCTCAATAGTGATGTTCGTCGGCTCGCGGCAGATCTTCGCGGGTACACTAACCCTCGGCGAGTTCATGACGTTCACGGCATTCCTGGCGTTCCTGGTCGCGCCGGTGTTCCAGGTTGTAGGCATCGGAACGCAGTTGACAGAAGCCTTCGCGGGACTAGACCGCACGCGCGAAGTACTGGGCGAGCGTCCGGAAGATCGCGACCCGAACCGCACCAGAGATCTGGAAACGATTCACGGCGACGTCGAGTTCGATCATGTCGGGTTCTCGTATGAAGCCGGTAAGCAGGTGCTGTTCGACGTGAGCTTTGACGCAAAGCCCGGCACCGTCACGGCGCTGGTGGGGCCGTCCGGATCTGGCAAATCGACCATCATTAGCTTGATTGCGGCATTCCACGTTCCCAGCGAAGGCGCCGTGCGTGTGGACGGCATCGATCTCTCTACAGTGAAGCTCGCGGACTTCCGCACGCAATTGGGCGTGGTTTTGCAGGACACGTTCTTGTTCGATGGCTCCATTGAAGAAAACATCTCCTTCGCGCGTCCCGACGCCACGAAGGAACAGATCATGGAAGCCTGCCGCATCGCGCGTGTGGATGAGTTTGCCGAGAACTTTGAGAAGGGCTACAACACCATCGTCGGCGAGCGCGGCGTGAAGCTTTCCGGAGGCCAGCGCCAGCGTGTTTCGATCGCCCGCGCGATTCTAGCCGACCCGCGTATTTTGATTTTGGACGAAGCGACGTCCAGCCTCGATTCGGAGTCTGAAGCTCTGATCCAGGAAGGCCTCAATCACCTGATGAAAGGCCGTACGACCTTCGTGATCGCCCACCGGCTTTCCACCATTCGCCGCGCGGACCAGATCCTTGTCGTCGAAAACGGCCGCATCGTGGAGCGCGGCAACCACGAAACGCTCTACGCTCTGGGCGGACGCTATTGGGATCTCTACACCCGCCAGCATGGCCTCGAAGCCAACCTGTTCCTCGCTCCCGGCGAAGGCGACTCGATTCCGGAGAGCGAATCCGGCACAGGAAAGCCCGCACGCGAAGGCATGGATGCAATCCGGCTGATCAGCGGGCGATAATCGCCGCCCTCCGATATACTGATCCGATATGAAATCCGCGCTGGCTTTTGCCGTCATCGCCGCTTCCTGCGCATTTGCGCAATCCGCGCCGAAAATGCAAGAAGGGTTCGTCGAAGTGCCAGGCGCCAAGATTTTCTACAAAGACTCCGGCGGTCGCGGCGTACCCGTTATTTTCTTGCACGCATTCACCGGCAGCGCCGAGGTTTGGGAGAAGCAAATTCCCGCGTTCACCAAAGCAGGCTACCGTTTCATCGCATACGACCGTCGCGGATGGGGGCGCACGGTGGCCGATCCGAAAGGTCCGGCATCGAACACTCCCGACGATCTGCTGGCGCTCATCGACTATTAAAAATTGACAAATTTCATCTCTTCGGGACCGCGGGCGGCGGCTTCGTCGCGCTTGATTTCGCCATCTCTTACCCGCGGCGATTACGAACACTCACAGTCAACTGCACGCAGGGCGGAATTCAGGACGAGGACTTTCGAGCTTGGGCCAAGCGACTGGATCCCGAAGGGTTCGAGAAAATGCCTGAAAGCTTCAAGGAGCTTTCGCCATCCTATCGCGCTTCAAATCCAGAAGGCGTCGCCCGCTGGACGGAATTTGAGAGCCGCAGTCGCGCCCCAGAAGGCGTGCGAGGCCCCGCACAGCCGACGAAGAACCGCATCATCCTCTCACTGCTAGAGGGAATCGAGATCCCAACGCTGGTGATCGCCGGCGACGCCGATCTCTACGCCCCTCCGGCTTTGATGAAAAGAATTGCCGACCGGATCAAAGGCTCACAGTTCGTCACGATCCCTGACGCAGGCCACTCCGATTGGTGGGAAAAGCCGGACACCTTCAACGACGCCGTTCTCAAGTTCCTGGACAAACACTAAACGTTCGTTATCTCTCCGCTGATTAGCGGGAGCTACTCGCGCCCACCCTCCGAACTTCACCGGGAGCGATCTCCGCAAGCGCATCCAAGATCTCCGGCAGCAGTGAAGTTAAGTCCGCAAGACGATTGGTGGCGGCAAAGAGAACAAGAATGGAAATTTTTCGCAATCCGAGATTCTGCTGATAAGGGATCTCTTGATCAACCGTGATCAGAACATCGAAACCAGCCTCTTCGGCAGCGGCCAAGAGGACGCCGTTCTATTAACCCGCAAGGCCTGCGTACTTCGCGGAAGTACATTCATGTGTCGAGAAGTATAGGCGCAGGCGATGATCCACGCATTCGTCAAGGAGCAAGCGCATTAGACTTGGGCGAGGCGAAGGGCCTTGCTCTCTTCAAGAACCTGAATAACCAGTTCGCGGCTGACGGTGGGGAAGCCAGCGAGAAATTCTTCCAGCGAATCACCCGCTTCCAGGTAATCGAACAGTGTCTGCACGGGCACACGAGTACCACGAAATACGGGAGTTCCGTGCATCACTTCGGGATCGCGTGTGATTGCATCACTCACGCTTTCATTGTCGCGCAGCGGGAAAAGCTTCGCAGACTGGGCGGATCGGCAGCCAATTCCGCCCGTCACACCGGATGTTATACTTAAGTTTCATGCAGTCGGCCAGCGCCAACTCGTTTCGATTTAGCTTTTGGTGGTACTTTACCGTCTAAATCGCGACGAGTGGGATTGGAGCAACAGAATTTCGAAAGGACCCACTCGAAAGAGTGGGTTTTTGATTTTTAGGTACACGTTTTCAGGCACCTGCTCTTCGAGGGAAACAAATGATCATTTCCATGAGACCCCATGCGAGTAAAGAAGAAATCGATAACGTCCGGGCTCGTATCGAAGAGCTCGGATATAAGGTGCATTCCATCACCGGAGAGGAGCGCGTCGTCATCGGCGCTGTCGGCGTCGGCGACGTCACGGCGTGCCTGGAATCGCTCGAAGCCATGCAGGGCGTTGAGCGCGCCATGCGCATTTCGGCGCCGTACAAGTTCGTCAGCAAGGAGTTTCGCTCCGAAAAAACACGCATCCAAGCGCACGGCGTGACCATCGGAGGCGATGAGTTCATCGTGATGGCGGGCCCGTGCTCCGTTGAAAGCGAGAAGCAGATTCTGGAGAGCGCGGAACTCGCTGCAAAGCACGGAGCAAAGTTCCTCCGCGGCGGGGCGTTCAAGCCGCGCACGTCGCCCTACGATTTCCAAGGGCTGGAACTGGAAGGACTGAAATTACTGGACAAAGCCCGCCGCGTCACGGGCCTCGGGATCATCACCGAAGTCATGAGCGACCGCGACGTGGCGATGGTGGCCGAGTACGCTGACATTCTCCAGATCGGTGCGCGCAACATGCAGAACTTCTCACTGCTCAAGACTTTGGGCCAGTGCGGACGGCCGATTCTTCTTAAGCGCGGCCTCAGCGCAACCATCAAGGAACTGCTGATGTCGGCCGAGTACATCGTCGCGCACGGCAACCCCGACGTCATGCTGTGTGAGCGAGGCATCCGCACGTTTGAAACCGCCACCCGCAATACGTGCGATATCTCGGCGATCCCTGTATTGAACGAACTGACGCACCTGCCGGTGATCCTCGATCCGAGCCACGCCGTGGGCAAGCGGAGCCTGGTGCCGCCACTGGCGCGCGCGGGGGTCGCCATCGGCGCGGACGGCATCATCGTCGAGATTCATCCGCAGCCCGAGAAAGCGATCAGTGACGGCGCGCAATCGCTCGATCCCAAACAGTGGGCCGCGATGATGGCCGATCTCCAGCCCTATATCGCGCTCTGGAAAAAGTCGCGGACAGGCGCGGCTGTCACGGTGTAACCTACGGACAGTGCGCTTCCGCTTTCAGCCTTGGCAGCTTGCCATCCTTGTCATCGCCGCGTGCGCGGGGGTTATTGCCTTCGCGCGCTGGCGCTCCCTCGCCAAACCTTACGATGCCGCGCAACTCCTTTCGGCATTACCTGTGGACCGAGGGACCCTGTTTTTTGTGGATGTCGACCAACTACGGCAAGGCGGAATCCTCGATGCTCTTGCAGGTTCCAAGGCCGTAGAGGAGCCCGATTACCGGAACTTCGTAGACCAGACCGGATTCGACTATCGCAGTGATCTGAATTCGGTCGCCGCCGTTTTCGATTCCGGAAAAATCTATGCGGCAATCCGTGGACGTTTCGATTGGAAACAGTTGGCGGCCTACGCGCGTTCGCAGGGCGGGGTGTGCCAGTACACCATCTGCACCATGCCTGCCAGCGCTCCGGATCGTAATATATCGTTCTATCCCATCCGCCGGGACGTGCTGGCACTGGCGGTTACCAGCGAGGAGCGTGGGGTGGCCACCATCTCGCCGGGGCAAGGCAAACCCAAGGTTATTCCCGAAGACCCCATCTGGCTTTGGGCTCCGCGCCAGTCGTTCCAGCGTCCGGATTCGCTGCCGGCCGGGGTCCAGTTGCTGCTGGCACCGCTGACCAACGCGCAGAGTATCGCCCTATCGGCGGGTCCCGGCAAAAATGGGCTACGGCTTCACGCGGTTGTGGCCCTCGCCTCGCCGAATGACGCCGTTGCCGTCGCCAAACAGTTCCAAACATTGACCAATTCCCTGCGCCAACTGGCGCCGGCGGACGCCGGTTCCGGTGACTTAATGGGCCTGCTGGCGAACGGATCCATCGAGCCCAAAGGGGCTTCCGTAATCGCCGAATGGCCCATCGCGCCGGAGTTTCTCAAGTCGCTCGCCACAGACCGCCAGCCTTAATGGCCGCTGGGTCGATTTGTTTCGGCAACGGTGCCCATAAGAAAATTCATTGGCCGGCTCGATTGCTTGGTAGTGCGCTAAATTTAGCGCAGTACCGATTGCTTCCGGCAGCATTATCCTGCAAAAATAGCAATAAGATGCAGGTTCGCGTGCTCGCGTTTGTGCTCGCCGGAGGGAAAGGCACCCGGCTCTATCCGCTCACCAAGGAACGGGCGAAACCCGCCGTGCCGTTCGGCGGCCGTTATCGCATTGTCGATTTCGTTCTTAGCAATCTGCTGAATTCGGAAATTTATTCCACTTACGTCCTTATCCAGTTCAAGAGCCAGTCGTTGCTGCAGCACTTGCGCGATGGATGGGAAGTCAGCGGTCTGCTCAAGCAGCAGTTCATCATTCCCGTGCCCGCGCAGATGCGCACGCCGGGCGATAACTGGTACCGGGGCACCGCGGACGCAATCTACCAGAACATCAACCTGATCGAGCAGGCCGCGCCGCACTATGTGGTGATCTTCGGCGCCGATCACATTTACCGGATGAACATCCGCGAGATGCTGGAGTATCACATCCACAAGCATTCGCAGGTTACGATCGCGGCCATTCCGGTCAGCAAAGATCTATCTTCGGAATTCGGCGTAATTGAAGCCGCAGCCGACGGACAGATCACAGGGTTTCACGAAAAACGCGTCGACGCGCCGACAATTCCCGGAGACCCTTCTCGCGTTTACGCGTCGATGGGCAACTATATTTTTTCCACAAATGTGCTGCTGCGCGAGTTGTACGCGGACGCGCAGAAGGAAGATACCACGCACGATTTCGGGCGCGACATTCTGCCGAGCCTCATCGGCCGGTCAGAAATGTTCGCCTACGATTTCCAGACCAACCACATCCCCGGCGACCCCCCGACGCAAAAGCCGTACTGGCGTGACGTGGGAACCATCGACGCCTATTACGATGCAAGCATGGACCTGCGCACCGCAACTCCGGAATTGAATCTCTACAACCGCCAGTGGCCGCTCCGTACCGCAGGCTACTTCGATGCGCCCGCGAAGATGATTCATGACGAGCAGGGAAAAGCGGGCGAGGCATACGATTCGATCGTCTCCGGCGGCACCATCGTTTCCGGCGGCATCGTGCGGAATTCGGTGGTCGGCCGCGGCGTGCGCGTGCTATCCGGTGCCGTGGTGGAAGACTCCATCATCTTCGACAACTGCGTAATCGGCCGCCGGGCCAAGATCCGCCGAGCGATTCTGGATAAGAACGTACGCGTGCCCGAAGACGCCATGATCGGCTATGACCTGGAGCAGGATAAGCTTCTCTACCATGTGACGGAAAGCGGCATTGTGGTTGTGGAAGGCCACCGCTCCTCGGTCGAGATCGCAACGATGCTCGTCTAGGCGATTTTGATCGCTATTGCGCTTTCGCGCGCGCCGCGCGGTTGTTGCTGACGGTTCGCCCAAACCAGTTGCCGAACCCGAACGCCGGCCAGCCGATTAAGAATGAAGACGGCAAAAAGGGCGGCGAGATCGCGATCAGGAATAGAACACCCGCTACAATCCAGGAAGCCTTGTAGCGGAAGATGCGATCCTGCACCATGCGAAAGCCGCTACCGTACACCTCGCGAACGTAACCGGTAACACCGGCCACAAGCGCCGCGACCAGTGCGAGTTCCCAAGTGGACGACAAGCCCATAGCTATTGCAGAATCGTGATGGCGCCCGCTTCGTAGACGCCGTCTTTCGTCACGCCGCCCACACGAATGGCTTCGATTCGATTTGCCTCGCGAGGCCGCGCCAGAGTGACCTTGACGAAGTTATCGCTCAGCGCTTCGCCGCTTGAGAGCATGACCGCGGAAAGCGTTTTTCCCACCAGAGACTTGCGGAACTCCAGGCTCTTCTTTGCTCCCAGTTCTCGCAAGACACGCGTACGTTCCTTCCGGAGCGCTGGCGGAACCTGAACGGAGGACTCCGCCGCCGGAGTGCCCGGGCGCTCGGAATACGTAAAGACGTGCAGATAGGTATAGGGCAGGCTCTCGATGAATGCCCGGCTCTCTTCGAACTCGGCGTCGCTTTCCCCCGGAAATCCTGTCATAACATCGGCGCCCACGGCGCATTCGGGCATCAGCGCACGCGCCTTGGCGATGCGATCGGCATAATGGCGCGGGCGGTACTTCCGGTGCATCCGGCGCAGCACCGTATCCGAGCCGGATTGCAGCGGCGCGTGTACATGTTTTGCGACGCGCGGCGATTCGGCCATCAGCGTCAGCAGATCGTCGGAAAAATCCATGGGCTCAACGGAGCTGAGGCGCAAGCGCTCCACTGGAGTTTCGGCGAGAAGTCGCCGGACCAAATCCACCAGCCTCACTTTGCTCTTCGCATCGGCGGCGGGCAAATCGCGCCCCCACCGGCCCAGGTTGATGCCGCTCAACACCACCTCGCGATACTTCGCGCCCAGCGCGCGCACCTGCTCGATCACCTGCTCCGGCGGCGCGCTGCGGGATCGTCCGCGGACGTAGGGAATAATGCAAAACGAGCAGCGGTTGTTGCAGCCATCCTGAATCTTGAGATTCGGACGAGTACGATCCCCGGCGGCGTCTTCGACCGGTGCGGAAAGAAAATCCGTCTGCGCAAAGATATCGCCAATGGCAATTTGCCCGTGATAATTCGGCTGGTGAAAATCGTCGGCGGTGGCAAGATCGGCGATGTGCGTCTTGTGCGAGTTCCCCACAACCAAAGACACGCCTTCGAGCCTGGCAATCTCTTCCGGGGCGCGCTGTGCGTAGCAGCCGGTAACCAGAATCCGCGCTTCGGGCCGCTCCCTGCGGATGCGGCGCACCGTCTGGCGAACTTCGTCGTCCGCGGTCGCCGTCACCGTGCAGGTATTCAGCACGACCAGATCGGCCTCGCCGAGTTCTCCGGCCGCAGCCAAGCCCTTCGACGCAAGTCCGGCCTCGATCGCCGCGCCATCGGCCTGCGACGCCCTGCATCCGAAGTTCTTGACCCAAAAACGTTCCACTTCTTCAAGTTTCGCACGCCACCCGGCGTCTGACGCGGATAAATCCTGTCTTCGGCTCTGCTCGGCGCAGCCGATGGATACTTATGTCGGACCGTGTCCTTTCCCAGCAGGAAATCGACGATGTATTCAAGAAGTTGCGGGAGGTATCGGCTGCCGACACCGTTTCGAGTAAGGCCCAGCCCTACGACTTCCGCCGGCCTGACCGCATCGCGAAGGATCAGCTGCGCTCCGTTCACCTGTTGCACGAGAACTTCGCGCGAAACCTGGCGTCCAGTCTCTCCGCCTATTTGCGTGCCTACGTCACCGTCAACCTGGTCTCGGTGGAACAACTCTCGTTCCTCGAATTTACACAGGTGCTTCCGTCCCCAACCAGTCTGATTGCGTTGGGCCTGAAGCCCTACGACGGAACGGCTCTGCTCGAACTCAATCCCGCGCTGGTTTTTCCGATTTTAGAAATGCTGCTTGGCGGCACGGGCCGCGGCACGACGAAAATCACGCGCGAGGTCACCGAAATTGAGCAGAGCATCCTGGAGGGGCTGCTCCGCATTATTCTGAACGACCTTCGCACCGCATGGGCTCCCGTCACCAACATCCAGTTCTCCATTGAAGCGCATGAAACCGAGCCGCAGTTGCTGCAGTTTCTCGCGCCCAACGAAGCGGTGGTCGCCATCAGCATGGAAATTCGCATCGGCGAAACCGCCGGCATGATGAACATCGGCATCCCGTCCATCGTCGTCAAGATGCTGCGGCAGAAGTTCGACCAGCAGTGGAGCGTCCGAAAAACACAGGCCACTGATGACGAACACGCACGCGTGCTGCGGCTGATCCGGCCCGCACTCATCCATACCGACGCCCGGCTACAGGGGACCATCATCGAAGTAAACGATCTACTGGCGCTAAGCGAGGGCGACGTCCTCGCGCTCGACTACCCCGTGGAACGGCCGATCGATCTCGTTGTTAACGGCAAACTAAAGTATCGGGGAGAAATTGTCGTTACCGGCCGGAAACGGGCGTTTCAAATTCATCAGCCCCTTGAGGCTCGCTAAAATCAGCGCCACCAACACCAGCGCGATCAGCGGCACCGCCATCAACACCGGCGCCATCAAACGGCTTGCGTTTCGCGAAATCGTACCAAGGATGAGCACACCGGCTAGTTCTAAGAAAAAAGGCAAAACCGCAGCAAGCAAGTTTTGCCTTATTTCCCGAATCGTGTTTCGTGTACAAATGGAAGGTGTCTAGTCCTCGTCCTGCTGCGCGGCCAATTTCTGCACCACGCTCATGTCTTCAAGCGTCGTAACGTCGCCGGCGACGGTGTGATTGGTGACGATCTCGCGCAATAAACGGCGCATGATTTTGCCGCTGCGCGTTTTAGGAAGCGCGTCGGTGAAGCGAATCTCTTCCGGACGAGCGAAGGCGCCGATCTCGTGCGCCACCCACTGGCGCAGCTCCTTGCCCAGTACGTCGTGATCGTACTCGCCTTTCTTCAGAGTCACAAAGCAGCACACTGCTTGCCCAGTGATCTCATGCGGCTTGCCCACCACCGCGGCCTCGGCAACCGCCGGATGCTTCACTAGTGCGGACTCCACTTCCATCGTGCTCAAGCGGTGTCCACTGACATTCATCACGTCGTCGACGCGGCCCAGCACCCAGTAATAGCCGTCGTGATCGCAGCGCGCGGCGTCTCCGGTGAAGTACGCGCCTGGTACGCGCGTCCAATATTGCTCCTTGAAGCGTTCCGAATCGCCCCAAATCGTGCGCGTCATGCTCGGCCAGGGCCGGCGCAGAATGAGGAAGCCTTCGCGGTCCGGACCCACCGGGAATCCTTTGTTGTCCACGATGTCCGGCAGAATTCCCGGCATCGGCATAGTGCCCGAACCTGGTTTTTGTGGAATCGCCCCCGGCATGGGAGCAATCATGATGGAGCCCGTCTCGGTCTGCCACCACGTATCCACAATGGGACAGCGTCCCTTGCCGATCACGCGGTGATACCATTCCCACGCAGCCGGATTGATCGGCTCACCCACAGAACCCAGCAGGCGCAGACTCGACAGGTCGCGCGACTCCGGCCAGTGATCGCCTTGACGGATCAGCGCGCGGATTGCCGTGGGCGAGGTGTAGAAGATGCTGACCTTGTACTTTTCGACAATGCGCCACCAGCGATCGAACTTCGGGAAATCCGGCGTACCCTCAAACATCAGCGTCGTCGCGCCCGCTGAGAGCGGCCCGTAAACGATGTAGCTATGCCCGGTCACCCAGCCGATATCGGCCGAGCACCAATAAGTATCTTCTTCCTTCAGATCGAAGACCCACTTCATCGAGATCGTCGTCTGCGTCAGGTAGCCGCCAGTCGTGTGCAGAATGCCCTTCGGCTTGCCTGTGGTTCCCGAGGTATACAGAACAAAGAGCGGGTGCTCACTGTCCAGATGCTCCGCCGGACAATGTTCCGCGCTATCGGGAAGAGCCTCGTCCAGTTCGTGCCACCAATAATCGCGCCCGCCCTGCATCGTGATTTCGGTGCCCGTGCGCTGATAGACGACCACATCTCTCACGCCCGGGCATTCCGTCAACGCTTCGTCGACCGCAGGCTTCAGCCGCACTTCCTTACCGCGGCGCCAACCGCCATCCGCGGTAATCACCAGTTCCGCGCCCAAATCCTGAATACGCGCCTTTAGCGCTTCCGCGGAGAATCCGCCGAACACAACGCTATGCGTGATCCCCAAGCGCGCGCACGCAAGCATGGCGATGGCAAGCTCCGGAATCATCGGCATGTAGAGAATGGCGCGGTCGCCCGATTTAAAGCCCCGTGACTTCAACACGTTGGCAAAACGGGAAACCAGGCGCAGGAGCTCCTGGTAGGTGATCGCGCGCTGTTCGCCCGGCTCACCTTCCCACAGAATGGCGACTTTGTTCTTGCGGTAGGTCCGCACATGGCGGTCCAGGCAATTGTAGGAAACGTTGGTCTTCGCTCCCACGAACCACTGCGCAAAGGGCGGATTCCAATCCAGCACCTTGTGCCATTTCTCAAACCAATGAATCTCTTTTTCGGCGATCTCCGCCCAAAACGTCTCGGGATCCTGGCGCGCGGCGCGATACAGGTCGCGGTAGGCGTCCATGCCGGAAACATTCGCTTGGCGGACAAACTCGTCACTCGATGGATACAAACCGGTAATGCTCATCGAAACGGATTGTAGCAAACGGGGTACGGAGGGAGATAGATCCCGCGTCAATTAGTTCGACACGCTTTACTTGTGCGAAAGCTTGCGTTTCCAATCCGGCCAGAATTCCTTCAGGACATTGGAATAACGCGTCGGGTTACCGAAGGGCACGCAGCCGGAGAAGATAACAATCTAAACCGGGTAGGCGCCCGCAATGTAGTGATTCAGATGCTCGATCTCCTCACCCTGCCGCCGGATCGTCCAGTTCACCACGTCGCCGATGGAGATCATGCCCTCAATCACAGGACCATCCAACACCGGCAGATAGCGAATCCGGCGCAAGGTCATCAGGTGCATACAGGCTTCAATCGCGGTGGAAGGCCGTACCGTAAGCGGGGGACTGCTCATGATCTCCCCCACCATTGTTTCCTTCGAGGATTTCCCCAAAAGAATCAGTTTCCGCGCATAGTCACGCTCGGAAAACAAGCCGCGCAAGCCTCCCTGCGACAGTACCATCAGGGCGCCGATGTCGTGTTCCGCCATCAACTCCAGAGCTTCATACACGGACGCCTGCGGAGAAACCGAGCAAATCCAGCCGTTCTTTTGATCGAGGACGGCCCGAACTGTATCACCCAATGCCATAGGACCTCCCGCGACCGAATGATACGCCGACGGTTGGCTGTGTCAAGCGGGCCAATCGGCACATAAGGGTGTTATTGCCAATAAGTGCGATCAAGCGTGCGGTATTGCACGGCTTCGGCCAGATGCTTGGCGCTAATGGCGTCGCTATTTTCGAGGTCGGCAATGGTGCGCGCTACCTTCAAGATGCGGTCATGTGCACGCGCACTCAGGCCCATGCGCCGGACAGCCATTTCGAGAGTCCGTTCTCCAGCGGCATCCAACACGCAAAGTTTTTGCAGTTGCCCGGAGGGGATAAGCGCATTGTAAAAACCCCGGCGTTGCTGCAGTTCGCGCGCCCGGCAAACACGCTCCCGAATTTCCGCCGTGGACGCGCCAGGCTCCTTCGCCCGCAGTTCCTGATAGGGGACCGCGGGCACTTCAAAATGCAGATCGATGCGATCGAGCAACGGCCCGCTCAGCTTCGCCAAATAACGTTGAATGATTGCGCCCGTGCAGTGGCATTCGCGCGTGGTATCGCCGTGATAGCCGCACGGGCAGGGATTCATAGAACCGATCATCATGAAACTGGCGGGAAACGAAAGCGTCATCACACTGCGCGCAATGGTGACGCTGCGGTCCTCCAAGGGCTGCCGCAACAGCTCCAGCACATTGCGTTGGAACTCAGGCAACTCGTCCAGAAACAGCACACCGTGGTGCGCGAGGCTCACTTCTCCGGGACGCGGAACGCCCACGCCCCCGCCCACCAGACCCGCTTCCGACACCGTGTGATGCGGCGATCGAAACGGGCGCTCGGACAACAGGCCAATGCCTCTCGGCAGCGTCCCCGCAACGCTATGGATCTGGGTGGTCTCAATTGCTTCCTCAAAAGTGAGTGGCGGCAGGATCCCCGCGAAGCGCTTCGCAAGCATCGTTTTGCCCGAGCCCGGCGGCCCAATCATCAGCACATTGTGCGCTCCCGCCGCGGCTACCTCCAGGGCCCGTTTCGAACTGGCCTGCCCGCGAACGTCTTTGAAGTCCGGAAGGTGATCCAGATTCGGAAGCTCGCCATAGGATTGCCCGTTGCCGTTCGCGGAGCGGGGTACCGCGGAAAACTGAGCCTCGCCTCGCAAAAACTTCACTACTTCGGAGATGTGCCCTAGCGCGAATACATTCACTCCGCCCGCAATGGCGGCCTCCGCGCCGTTGTCGGAAGGGACAATCAGGTTCCGCATGCCCTTTTTCTGCGCGGCGACTGCAATCGACAGCGCCCCCCGCACGGGCCGCAGGCGGCCATCAAGCGACAACTCGCCGACAAAAAGGTGATCTTCTTGCGGAGGCACAATGCCCAGCGCGCCCAGTATCCCCAGCGCCATCGGCAAATCGAATCCCGCGCCCTCTTTGCGTACATTGGCGGGCGCCAGATTAATCGTCACCGAGCTAGGCGGATACCGGAACCCCGAATTCAACAGAGCCGATTTAATCCGCTCCCGGCTCTCCCGCACTGCAGTGTCCGGCATGCCAACCGTGATGAAATCCCGGTTCTCGCTGGGGTACATGTCGACTTCGACATCAATGAAATGGGCCTCGATGCCGTAAACCGCAGCCGATTGTGTCCGGAAAAGTGCCATGCCGTCCCGGAGCGGGCACACGGCGGCCTGACTGGCCACCGGACGCAAGAACGCTCCTAGACCTTAGTGGGTTCAGGCTAGGATTTGTCGCAGAAAAAGTGAGCTGGTAGGGCGAGATCGGGGCAGAGGATTAAAAAGGACGCGTTTTCACCCGGCCCTGCCGTCAGCAAGCACTCCAGGCAGGCTACGCCTTCACCGCCTCCATCACGCTCACCGCCGATTCCGTCGGCACGATGCGCCTCAAGCGGAACCCCGACTTCGCCAGCAGTTCCCTGTATTCAACTTCCGTCCGCTCCTGGCCTCCAGGGACGTTCAACATGATCATGTCCGTCAGTTTGCCCATGTGGAACGCATCGCCCGAGGGCAGCACCATTTCGATCAGCAGGAGCTTCCCGTCCGCGTGCATCGCACGGTGGCAATGCCCCAGAATGGTGGCGCATTGATCGGGACTCCAATCGTGAATGACGTGAGACATCATGTAAGCGTCGCCGCCCGGGGGCACGGTCTCAAAGAAACTTCCTGCCTGAATTTCGACACGGTGTGCCACGCCGCGCTGCCCTAACAGCGCCGGAGCCTCGGCGACAACATGCGGCAGGTCAAAAAGAATTCCGCGCGGCTTCTCATGTTTCGCCAGGATTGTGGACAACAGATTCCCGGTGGAGCCGCCGACGTCCACCAACGTGCCGATGTCTGAAAAATCGTACGCCGCCGCTACCGTCGGAGGTTCGGCGCCGTGGAAGCCCACCATTGTGCGCCCAAACAAGGAAGCAGCCTCTGGATTCTGCCCGAACCACTCGAAAATCGGCATGCCGAACGCTTTGTCGAAGGCTGATTTGCCGGTCTTGGCGGAATAGAGCAAATGCTCCAACGGACGGGTAAAAATTTCACCCGCAAGAATCAGAGTGGATGCGTACCCGGGGGTGTCCGATTTCAATGCCTCGCCCAACGGCGCAAGGGAAAAACTGCGGCCCGCGCCTTCGGTGAACAGGCCCAGCATCGCCAGGGTTCGTAGAATCCGGTACAGGGCATCCGCATCGGTGCCCGTAGCGTCTGCTAATTCTTCCGCGGTTTTTGTGTCGTTCGCGAGGTGATCGGGTAGTTTCAATGTCGCCGCCAAATGAACCAGGCGGGACGAAAGGTGCCCGATGATCATTTGCATCAGGGCGGGAGGGACAGGAGTCATGGCCTTCTCGGGAGTGGACATTTTTCCACTATACGAGAAGGCCACAAAACAAACAGGGCCGGAGGGTGCTTAGTTTTTCCCCATCATGCCGTCAATCGAATACCTGTTCTGCTCCGCTCGATTCACCAACAGGTAGTAGTAGATGAAGAGGTAAATCAGCTGCAATCCGGCGATATTCCAATCCTGTGCAAGGTTGGTTCCCAACACCAGGCCGATCATCGTCAGTGTGCCGCCGATCAGCGAAATCCGCGTGAACAAGCCCAATACCAGCAGCAGGCCAAATCCGCCTTCCAGCCACGGGATCACCGACGCGAAGATCGGCAGCGAAGCCTGCGGCATCAAGGGCGTCTTCTCAAAGTAATGCGTCAGGTAATTGAGAAACGCTCCGGGAGGCGCCAGCAGGCGGACGACGCCGTGAATCATGATATTGATCCCGAAGCCTAGGCGGAGCAAGCCGTAAGCCATCGAGCCATCGGCGGCGGCCGTCGCGGCGATGGTGGGGTTCGTGGAATCGTTTGCCTTCACGGCAGTGGCGGAACTGGACATTGGGCCTCCCTGAAACGGAATTTGGGCAGGGACTATTATGCCTGAAGCAGGAAGGATTTGCATATTCCTTCCTGCTAATCTTCAGGCACCCTGTCGGACAATTCGCTCCGTAGGATAATTTTGTTATGTCGTCTTCGGATCGCACTTCGCCAGATCGCAACTCCAAAGTTTGGTTCATCACCGGCACCTCCCAGGGATTCGGCCAGGAACTGGTACGTGTCGCTCTCAATCGAGGCGACCGCGTGGCCGCCACCTCGCGCACGCCGGCGAAAGTGATGGAAGCCTTCCCGGATGCCTCCGACAATTTAATGGTTGTTTCGATGGACCTCGAAGACGCCGGCTCCATCGCCTCCGCCGTCGCCGCGGCGATCCAACGCTTCGACCGCATTGATGTTCTGGTGAACAACGCCGGCTACGGCATGATGGGCGCCGTCGAAGAGGTGAGTGACGAAGAAGTGGCCGCCGTCTTCGAGGTCAACGTCTTCGCTCTGCTCCGCATCACACGGGAAGTGCTGCCCCACATGCGGAAGCAGCGCAGCGGCCACATTATCAACCTCTCGTCCATCGCCGGACTGGTAGGCACCACGGGCTTCGGCATCTACAACGCAACCAAATTCGCGGTGGAAGGACTTTCCGAAGCACTCGCCCAGGAGTTGAAGCCGTTGGGAATCGGCGTCACCGTCGTCGCGCCGGGCCTGTTCCGCACGGATTTCCTTGGCGGATCGCTGGGCGTCGCGCCTGGTGCAATTGCCGATTACGCCGACACCGTCGGCCAGCGCCGCGTCTGGCGGGAAGAAACCAATTGGAAACAGATTGGCGATCCGCGCCTGGGCGCCGAAGCCATGGTAAAGGCCATCGAAGCGCCGGAGCCGCCTCTGCATCTGGTGCTGGGAAAAGACTCCTACGAACGCGCCGTCGCGAAAGCAGAAAAAATACGCGCGGAGTTCGAAACGTGGAAAGATCTATCGTTTTCCACGGACTTCCGTGGCGGAGCGTAACGAAACGCGCTATTGCAAGCGAAGTTCAATCCTGTTTTCCAGCGGCGATCCGACAACACCAGAGCGAGTCCCCACCACGCGGCCCGTGCCGCGAACATTGGCATACGCCCCGGTGCCGAGAAACGGCTCCAACTTGCCGCTTACTACTGTATTGCCCGCCTTATCGCGCTCCGCGGCCCCAGTGTAGCGGCAGAGAATTGTGCCATCGGCGAAATCAAAATTCATGAAGCCGGAGTACGGTCCATCTCCGTTGATGTACTCGACAGCAACCGCGACTTCCACAGAAACGGGACTGCCTTTGTAGTTCGAAGGACCAGTGAGACGGACAATGCCGTAGCGAAGCCTTCCGCCGGGCCCGGCGTCGTTCAGCACCTGTTCGGCTGGAAGCGCGGTCAGCCAGGTGTCCAAGGAAATCACTTTCCGGCCCCTGAAATTGGCATCGCCGGAGTCGTCCTTCCACCGTCCGTTGTCGTCGCCCCGCTTTTGGTCTCGCCCGTTCGATGCAAACAGCACGTTCAGATTCACGTCGTAGATAACCGGCGATCCAAACACACCGTCGCGATGGCCAAGCACGGTTCCGTAGCCGCTGGCATTCAGGTACTTGCCTTCTCCCCCCAGCACGGTCAGCGTACCCGTCACCGTGCTGCTGTTATCGGCATTCAGCACGGCGCCTCCCACGTAGCGCGTAACCAGCACATCGCCGTTCTGCCAGCGATGAGTGATGAAACCGCTGAAGGGTCCGCTGCCGTTCGTGTATTCCAGGCGCGCGATCAATTCCAGATCCACGTTTGCGCCATCAATCTGGACTGCACTCGCAAAATGCACAATGCCCGCCTGCACGGGCGGAATCGTGCGCAGCAGCAATCCACCGGGCACGGGCTGAAACGTCGTGGTGAAGGAAATGTGCTGCCGTGGGCCGCCGGCAAACACGGGCACGGAGGCAAGCAGCAGCGCGCTCAAAGCGGTAAATCGCGGAAGGAAACGCATGACCTTTAGAATAACCGCCTCGCCCGTAAGTCAGCCATGAGGGGAATCTCTTACATTGCGAAAAGAGGCCGAACCCTGCTCGTTTCTCTACGCTACACTCAGAAAGAGCTTCCCCTATGCGGCTTCAGCCCATGATCGCGGCATTGTTCGCATTTTCGTTCGCGTGTGCGGCCCAAACGCAGGAGTCCGCGGGCGGCATCGCGCCGCCGGACCGGGCGCCCGTGAAGAGTTACCTCGTCGAGGTAGGCACGCGTATTCCGCTCGCGCTCATCAATAGCGTCAGCACCAAGAGTGCCGTAGCGGGCGACCGCGTGTACCTCGAAAGCGTTTTTCCCATCCTGATCGATAACCGCATCGTCATTCCACCCGGCAGCTACGTCATGGGCACGATTACCGACATCCGGCGCCCAGGCCGTATGAAAGGCCGCGGCGAATTCCACCTGCGCTTCGACTCGCTCACTTTGCCGAGCGGCGCCACGCGAGATTTCCGCGCGCATGTCACCGGCCTCGACGGACGCGCCAATGAAGAACTGGATCATCGCGAAGGTACCATCCGCAGCGAAGGCAATAAAGCAGGCGACGTTCGCGCCGCGGGAGAAGCCGCCGCAGCGGGCGCCAGTATCGGCGCGCTCGCCGGCAGCGTCAACGGCGTTGGGGGCATGGGCGCAGCCATCGGAGCCGGTGCCGGAGCAGCCGTAGCTTTAGTTGGCGTGATGTTCACGCGCGGCCCGGACGCCGTTCTCGCCAAGGGCACCACTATTGAAATGGTGCTGGACCGCCAGGTCCGCTTCGACGACACCGAACTCGACTTCAGCAACGCCGCACTACGCCGCTCGGGCGCTTCCGACGGTAGCGGCCCCCTTCCCAGCTCACGAAATCCTTACCCGGCTCGCGTTCCAGGCCGCAGATTCTAAAAAACTTAGACATATTGCTAAAGTTCCCGAGCCATAAGGCCGAACCTTAGAGCACGGGACTTCTGATAACGTGATACCTCTAGCGAGTACAAGTAGTCCAGCCTCCACCAGCGACCAAGGCACGACGGCTGGCACGGTAAAGTTGTTTCGTATGTTCGGGGTACCGGTGCGGCTGCACTTCACCTTTATCCTTTTCACCGTCTTCTTGATGGTGAGCGTGCTCAGCAATTCGCAGTCGGATTCCAGCTACGCCATCTTTATGTTGGGCGGTCTGGCCAGCCTGCTGTTGCATGAATTTGGCCATGCGTTCGTCGCGGCGCGTTTTGGGGTCCGCACGACGGAAATTGTTATGTTCCCCATCGGCGGCCTCTCGCGAATGGAGCGCCCGCTTCGTCCCGGCGCGGAGTTGCTGGTATCGATTGCTGGTCCCCTGGTGAACGTGGTGCTTGCAAGCGGTCTGTTCGCCTACATGGTTTCGACGCATGAAGTGGAGTCGATCAAGGTAGCGGATCTGATGCAGCCCACCGGCAAGAGTGCGTTGTCGTTGCTGTTGTACGGAAATATTCTGCTCGCGGTATTCAACCTTTTGCCCGCATTCCCGATGGACGGCGGCCGCATCCTGCGTGCCTTGCTCTGTTACATCCGGCCCGAAGCCGAAGCGACGCGTATCGCCGCCTGGATGGGACGCATGCTGGCGATCGCCATGGGCCTTTACGGCCTGGTCGCCGCGCAATTCCTGGTGGTCTTCTTCGCTTTGTTTATTTATCTGGGCGCCGCACAGGAAAGCGTGGCCGCTCTTGGACGAACTCTCACGCGCGGCATCCCCGTGCGCGCGGCCATGGTCACCGAGTACCACACGCTGGAACACGGCAACAGCATCCGCGATGCGGCAAATCTTCTGCTTTCCACCTCTCAGCAGGATTTCCCTGTCATGCATAGCGGCAAGACCGTGGGCCTGTTGGGACGCAACCTCCTGATCCGCGCCATCGCGTCAGAGGGCCCCGACGCGTACGTGGCCGGCGTGATGGACCGCGACTTCGTCTCGCTCACACCCGATATGGATTTGGCCGAGGTTCTGCCCCTGATGGCGCGCGCCGGCAAGTGCGCTCTCGTCATGGACGGAGACCGCCTGATTGGCTTGCTCACCACCGATAATCTGTCCGAATTCCTGCTGCTGCGCAGATTCGGGATGGAACCGGCTGTTTAGATGTTGAACAGCTGGCGGTAAACCGTATATCCCCAAGCACTGGCAACCAGAATGGTCATCGCCAGGGTGGCCCAGCCAAAGCCCTTGGTGAGCGGTTCAATACGGTTAATCTGCTTCATGATGTCCTTTTGCTGCTCCGCCATGCGTGATTCGCCGGCGCTCAGGTAAAGGGTGTCTTCCTCCTTCATGCCCACGATGGAGCGGTAGAGGAAAAGCAAAAGGTAAATCGCCGCAATTACAGCCCACACGACGACTGTCAGCTCAAGCGGAGAAAACGAAGACATACACGGGCCCCCTTTTTTCGCAAACGCGCTGTCAGTGGGGAACAGTATTCCAATAGGCGGTAGTTGTCAAGGGACCATTTGGCAGGGAGGCAAGGTGCCACGGATGGGCAGCTTGATCTCGGGTTCCTCCTGATCTCCCTTGCTTTTTCCCGTTTCGTTCACTTTCCGGATCTTGGCCGCTACCCCTGAGGCAACGGATCTATCGTTTCACGCAACGAAAACCGGGGAATCCCCTCCGTTACCGTCGGGGCTCGAAAATCGGTTCGGACCGTTTGTTGAGGGCCAAAAAAACAAAAGCGCGCTTTTTGTTGCCGCTGACATACACTCAACGACGAAGAGACCGCTGGATAGTTACTCAACGGCAAAGCAACCACTGACACACACTCAGTGGCCAAGAGACCGAAGGTTCCGGTACGGCGGCCCGGTCCGTGATTATTACCTGCACACGGCACAGGAACTGTGAAGACAGTCATCCTTCCAACACACGCAGACCCGCTGCGAGTTATCTAGAAAGTCGCTCTTGGTCGGGCGGGCGAACGCTATCCCCAACGATGACAAGCACTGACGCCATTCGCTGCTTGACGACGCGGAGCATTGGACGGGTTGGAGTACGACCATAGTCGCGATAGGGTCGTTTAGGTCCGCCGAGTTTAGTCTGTCACCCAACCCCTTGCAATCATAGTATCGACTCTCGAAAATTAGGAAATGTTCCGTGCACTGCACCCCTCCCCTGAGACAGAAAAACCAGTGACAGTCTAGTCATCGGACATCCTAGCATTGGCCTCGTATGAGTCGTGTTGAGACAGAG
>JBEBFS010000047.1:0-34013 GCA_040081855.1 Bryobacteraceae bacterium
GAGTCTACGGCCTGGCGGTCACTTCTATACTGTTGGTACAGTTCGTCTTCCAGCCAGCTATTGATGCTGGGCGGTGTTTCTGGCGTCATTCTTATACCATGATAGCTGATGCCCCGTTTCCAAGTCTTTTCCGATATCCACAATGATTTGAAAGCGTTAGAGAAACTGATGGCGACCGAAGCGGACGCGTACATCGCCGCTGGCGATTTGGCGAACTTCGCTCGCGGCCTGGACAAAGCCGGCGAGGTGATGAAAGCGTGGGCGGGACGCGTATATGTGATCCCCGGAAACCATGAATCGGCGAGCCAAATCGAATCGTTTTGCAAGCGGTTCGGCTTTGTGAATCTGCACGCGCAGTCGGCGATGATCGAAGGCGTGCGTGTTTCAGCATTGGGCTATTCGACGATTACGCCATTTGACACACCCGGCGAGTATACCGAAGACCAAATCGCGCAACGGTTGGCTCCGTTCGCGGAGTTCCGGCCAGAGGTTTTGATCTGTCATTCTCCGCCGCTGCATACGCCACTCGATCGAATACGAGAGGGATTGCATGCGGGCAGTAAGTCGGTGCGGGAATTTATTGAGGCCTGCCAGCCAGCGCATTTCTTTTGCGGCCACATTCACGAAGCGGAAGGCGTGGTGCATCAGATGGGTGCCACGCGGTGCATGAACGTGGGCAAGAAGGGTTATCTGTTGGAACTGTAACGGAGACTGTTAGGATAGATCTCACCGATATGGCAGGATGGTGCAAAGTGCGTTTCGGAGTTGTGTGGCGGATGCTCGTCTTTGCACTCGCGTTTGGTACATGTGCATTCGCACAGATTCAGGATTTGCAAAAAAAGGCCACCGCCGGGGATGCTGCAGCGCAGACAGATCTTGCACTCTCCTACGAGCATGGCGAAGGCGTTGCCCAAAACTTTACCAGCGCGCTGAGGTGGTTTCTGGAAGCCGCGAAACAGGGCCATGCTGAAGCGCAGTATGACGCGGGGGTCCTTTACTATAAGGGTCAAGGAACCGTGAAAAACCTGACGGAAGCCATCCGCCTGTGGAAGCTTTCCGCGGCGCAAGGGCATCCGGGCGCGCAGTTCAATTTGGGTATCGCGTATGAGCGCGGTGACGGTGTCGAGCGCGATTTCGGTGAAGCGCTGCGTTGGTACCGTGAATCCGCCGAGCAGGAAACCGCGAGCGCGCAGCACAATCTCGGGCTGATGCACGAGCGCGGCCTGGGGGTCCCCAAGGACGATGCGGAAGCAGCGAAATGGTACACGCTGGCCGCCGCGCAAAACTTTGCGGCTTCGCAGCATAGCCTGGCCACTTTTTATAACAGCGGGCGCGGCGTGGAGAAAGATCCGGCGCGCGCCTTGGAGCTATGGAAACTGGCGGCGGAACAGGGCTACGTGAGCGCTCAGTACAATCTCGCGGTGCTTTATATGAACGGCGAAGCCGGTGCGTCATCCACGGATGACAGTATGATCCAGGCAGGCAAATGGGCGGCGCTTGCAGCGGTATCCGGACAGGCAGCCACAATCCAGCTAAAGAATTCGGTGGACGCAGCGCTGCTCACGTCGCAGCGTCAGCGAGCGAAAGCGCTGGCGGATGCATGGAAGCCTTGCAAGAGCAAAGCCGAGTGCGAAGCCGCGGCCAAGTGAGCAACCCATCGCAACGGCTCGAAGAATGTAGGAGAATAACACACGGACCGTTTGCGGAACGATGCCCGCACGCAGGCGTATTCCGCTAGCGTTCCTCGCATCAGGATAACCAGAGGAATTGAAAAGGAGAACCCGTGAAAGCTGCTCGACATCCATTTCGTACGTTTCATTCCCTTTCATCAGTCGCACTTTTGTTTACGGCCGTTGCCGCGCCCGCGTTCGCCGCGTCGTGCGATAGTCTGGCTTCGAAATCGTTTCCGGATGCCAAAGTCACGCTGGCGCAGGAAGTCACGGGTGGCAGTTTCACGCCTCCGGGCGCCCGGAACGCGCTGGCCAATCTTCCCAAGTTCTGCCGCGTGGCGGTAACGCTGGCTCCTTCGAGCGATTCGGATATCCGCGTGGAGTTGTGGCTACCGCTTGAAAACTGGAACGGTAAGTTTCAGGGCGTAGGGAACGGAGGATGGGCGGGTTCGATTACATACGGCGCGCTGGCAGAAGCGCTGCGACGCGGATATGCGACCAGTTCGACGGACACGGGCCACCAGGACGACGTCACCAGCGCAAAGTGGGCGCTGGGCCATCCGGAGAAGGTTGTCGATTACGCGTGGCGCTCTGAGCATGAGATGACGGTGAAATCCAAAGTGCTGATCTCGGCGTTCTACGGACAGGATCCGAAGTACTCGTATTGGACCGGATGCTCGGGCGGCGGCAAACAGGCGATCACTGAAGCGCAGAAGTTCCCCGAAGATTACGACGGCATTGTGGCAGGTTCCTCCGCGTATGATCTGGTTCCGTTGCACGCCGCGTGGATCCGCATTGCACAGGTGTCGCACAAGACGGAAGCAAGCTACATTCCCGCGGAGAAGTATTCGCTAGTTCACAACGCGATTCTTGACGCCTGCGACGCGATCGATGGTGCGAAGGATGGATTGCTCGAGAATCCAACGAAGTGCAAGTTCGAGCCGAAATCCCTGCTCTGCAAAGGCGCCGACGGCCCCGGGTGCCTGACGGCTCCTCAGGTGGAAGCGGCGACGGAGATTTTTTCGCCAACGCGCGATTCGCGCACCAAGAAACAATTGATGTGGCCGCTGATGCCCGGCAGCGAAAATGCGTGGGGCGTCCTGGCGGGTCCGCTGACGGACAATGCGCCGGCGAGCCGCGAAAGTTCCGTGGCGATCAACACGTATAAATATTGGATCTTCAAGAATCCAAACTGGGATTACAAAACGTTGAACTTCGATAAGGATATCGATTACGCCTATAAACAGGACAACGGGCTGAACTCGGCGAACAACCCGGATCTGCGGCCGTTCCTGAATCGGAAGGGCAAATTGATCATGTATCACGGCTGGGCGGATCAGATCGTGCCGCCGCAGCATTCAGTTTCCTATTACAACAACGTCCTCGAAAAGGTGGGTTCCTCCGCTCGCGATTCCATTCACCTGTTCATGGTGCCGGGCATGGAGCACTGCCGAGGCGGCGTGGGTCCGAATGAGTTCGACTACGTAACGGCGCTCGAACAGTGGGTGGAGCAAGGCAAGGCCCCTGCGTCCATGATTGCGTCACACCGTGGAACGGACGGCAAAGTGGATCGAACGCGGCCGATCTGCGCGTATCCGACGCAGGCGAAGTACAAGGGCACAGGAAACCTGGACGACGCCGCGAACTTTAGTTGCGTCGTACCGTAGCGGTACGTCATCGTCCTGAATCACGGATTCGTTTGAGGAGATTCCATGAAGGCTCGACTGCTTTCGTTCCTTGTCGCGATTTGCCTGGCCGCCCCAACGTTACTTGCCGAAACCGCGCCCACTGCCGGGAAGCCAAAGTCATGGGATTGGACCGGCTATTATGTACTGGCCCGCACGCGGGCGCTGCAAGGCACGGGGCTGAAGCCTGTCAATGAGGATCTGGACAAAACGATTATTGAACATCTGAAGCCGTGGGCCAAGTTGAAGATGGAAGCGACCAGCGGCGATGCGGACGACACCGGCGCCGTCTGCAAGGCGGATGGCATCTTCCGCAATCCTCCGTTCGCCGGGCGCTTCCTGTGGCTGCCGTCGACGGACATGATCGCCATGGTGTTTCATGAGATCAACACCGCTGGTGTGCATCGCATCTATACGAATCGCCCGCATCCAAAAAATCCGCCGCCAACGTGGAATGGCGATGCCGTGGGTCATTGGGAAGGCGACACTCTAGTGGTGGATACGATCGGCTTTAGCGATAAAAGCTGGCTGATGTCAGCGATGGAGCCGCACACCGAGGAGACGCGTATGACGGAGCGTATCCGCCAGGTGCTCGACGGCAAGTACATCGAGATCGTCACCGTGGTGGAAGATCGTCACGCGCTCACTTCGGCATACACGTATACGCGTTATTACAAGAAGCAGGACTCCATCGAATGGCCGGAGAACATCTGCGCCGAGGATCTGGGCAACTGGCGCGAGTGGCGGAAGAAGGCGCTGGACAAGCAGTATCGAGAATCGAAGCTGGTGAAGTAACGGACGCCCCAATGAGACACGCACTTGTCATTTTCGCGACGCTCGCGTTCACTGCGCTCCCCGGGTTCGCGCAGGCCCGAAAGTCCGCCGCTCCACCCGACATCACCGGCGTCTACAAATCTATTTCTTCGAAAACGGTGCTTCCTGGCGGACTGAAGAATTCCGGCACTCTCGCGGACCTGCCGCTGACACCCGCAGCCAGCCAGCAGATGAAAACGGTCAATCTGAACGAAGACCCCGCGAAGGTTTGCCAGCCATTGGGACCGTTTCGGATGATGGCGCGCGAATCCACAAAGATACAGATCCTGCCCGTGCCGGGGGTGGTGGCCATTCTCTTTGAAAATCTTTCTCACGGCCTCATTCGCACCGTTTACACGGAACGCGGCCATCCCGCGAAGCAGAGTCCTTTGTGGATGGGCGACTCCATCGGCAAATGGGAAGGCGATACGCTGGTCATCGACACGAACAACTTCAGCGATGCCACTTGGCTGAACGATGCGGGTGCGCAACACAGCAATGCGCTGCACCTTATGGAACGCGTGCGGCCGATCATGAATGGCAGGTATCTGGAGTACAAAGTCACTGCGGACGACGCCAAGGCCCTGACCAAGCCGTACACATACATTCGCTATTACGAAAAGCTGAATTCGGAAATCGGCGAAGACATCTGCGAGGAGCAAGAGTAACCGCCAAGAGCGGCTATCGGGCCGATTTACGAAGGCGTAAGGCAAAACACCCAAAGCAACGGACCCACCATGGAATGGTAATCTAAGCCTTGGGAAACGCATGCGGCGGGCAGTGGGCTGGATGCGAATTCTTCTTGGAGATTTCATGCGCCTCACCCAAACTCTGGCCGGCATGCTTGTCGCCGGCGTACTGATTCTGACCGTTGGTTGTTCCGGTCCCGCACCCAATCCAGATACCGCCACCTCTGTTTTGTATGAAGGCGCGCGCCTGGTATCGGGCGATGGCGTGGTGGAGAATTCGGCATTCCTGGTCGAGAACGGGGCGTTCGCCCGTGTCGGCAAAAAGGGAGAGATCGAGCCCCCCAAGGGCGCGGCGACGGTGGACCTCACGGGCAAAACCGTGATTCCCGGCCTCATCGATACACACTCGCACCTCGGCTGGGCGCTGGTTCAGAGCGGCTACATCGGAAAAGACACCTACTCAAAAGACAACCTGGTGGATCACCTGAAGCGTCTGGCGTATTACGGCGTCGTGGCAAATCGCAATCTCGGCATCGATCCGGGCGAGACGGCCTACGAAGTGCGCGCCAGTCCGGTGGAAGGCGCTGCCCTGCTCCGAACCGCTGGCCGCGGTATGGGAATGCCAATGGCGGGTCCGGGACAGGAATACTGGAAGCCCGTCGCCTACGGTTTGAGCACTGAAGAGGACGCGCGGAACGCGGTCCAGGATCTAGTGGTGAAGAACGCGGACATCATAAAAATCTGGGTGGATGACCGTGACGGAAAGGTAAAGAAGTTGACGCCGGCGCTCTATCGCGCGGTGATCGATGAAGCGCATAAGAACAGCAGGCAGGTGATTGCGCATATCTTTACGCTTGCCGACGGCAAAGAACTGGTGAAGTCGGGTATCGATGCATTCGGCCACTTGGTGCGAGACAAAGAGATCGACGACGAACTGATCAAGTTGATAAAAGCAAAACCTGAATTTTACGTCATTCCGAATCTGCCTCCGAATCCGGATGCCGCCACGGATTGGGCGATGGTGAGCGAGACGGTTCCGGCCGGAGAAGTCCAGAAGTTGAAGGACGCCGCCGCAAAAGCAACGCCCGAGGCAACGAAGAAGGCGAAAGATTTTTACAAACTTCAGGCAGGCAATCTGGCGAAGTTGAATGCGGCCGGCGTGAAGATCGCTCTCGGCACCGATTCCAGCGAATTGGTCGGCTGGACAATTCATACGGAACTGGCGGATATGGTCACCGCCGGCATGACTCCCGCGCAAGCGCTGGCAGCGGCCACGAAGACTGCGGCAGAAGTGCTGAAAATCGACGAACTGGGCGCCATTGCCCCGGGCAAGAGCGCGACCTTCGATGTGCTGAATGCGAATCCGCTGGATGATATCAAGAACACGTCCAAGATCGCGGAGGTCTACATTCGCGGGAAGAAAGTGGACCGCGCGGCGTTGCGAGCAAACTGGACGGGCGCAAAGTAAACAACGCGCGGCGCGCTAATCGTGCGGACCCACAGGCGAAACATGGGCGATACTTTTGAACATCACGTCGGCACGGCGATCCTAGGTATCGATACCCTTTGGGGCGGCGACGTAATGTGCCCTTCCGGCACGGGCCGCTTTATTGCGGATTCCTGGTTCTCCAATGAGCCGCTGCCCGCCGCTTACACGCATCCATCGGCAGCGCGCGTGCGTGAAACGGGTGGAGTCTCGGCAAAAGCGCCGGACAGCGCCGCAATTCGGTCCTATCTTGACGAAAGCGGCGTCGACATTCCTGCGGCGATAGAGGGCCTTCGCTTGGAGGCGCGCCACTTCGATGGTCTTCGCGCCGCATACGTGACGAATCTGGCGGATTGCGTCCAAGTGATGTGGGACCTGGCGATGGAGATCCTGGGCCGCGGTCCTGCCGTTCCCTATGAACGCTGCGTGATTTCGTCGACTGGTCAGCCGCCGGCGCCGTCCGATCCGCGAGAAAAGCGCGATCAAGTGGCCAAGCTTTTGGGCAAGCCGGGAGCGAACGCCGCGGAATTACTCACTGCGGTGGACGAGTGGCGTCAAGCGCATCGCGTACCGATCGCATCCGTGCAAACACTGGGTGCATCGGCGATCGCGTACTTCGATGAACTCACGGAACGCAACGTCGTCCCCCATCTACCTGCGTACTTGAAAGATGTTCCGCGAGCGAACATCGAATTCCTGCCGATTCAGGACGCTTGGTTTTCGGGCTCCATGAACTATCTGGGCCGTGCGCGTAAAGCGGATGGCTCGCCCGAATATGAGGCGACCTACGAAATCAACGCGTCGCTTGAAATATCGGTGCCGGAGTTCATGCAACTGGTAAGCCACGAGGTGGTCCCCGGACACGTCACCACGTTCGCCTATTTGCAGAATTTATATTGGCGCAAGATGGTGGGATTCGAGGCGTCCGTGCTCACCATGAACACACGCGCCGCAACACTATTTGAAGGGATCGCCAACAACGCCATTCTGATGGCCTACGGCGTGACGGAGATCGAGGATCTCCCCTACCCGGATCTGCGGCTCGGCGTGCTACTGGCGCTGTTGCAGGACGATGCCAAGAATCAGGCCTCGTACATGACTTGGCACGAAAAGGCCGCCCAGCCCGATGTCGCAAGAACTTTGCGCAACGAGTACCTGGTTTCCGAAGAACGAGCGCAGAAACTTTCGGCATCGTGGGGCGTGCATCCGCTGCTGGGACGCATGTATTTGCCGGCGTATCGCGCGGGCACGGACAAAGTGGCTGCATTGCGGCGGACATTCCCGAGCGAAGCGGTTCTTCCCGCGCTCTTCGGATGTGCGGGGCTGGTGGATATCACGACCATCGACCGAGTACTGGTTCCCGCGTCAGGAAAGTAGCTCATCGCAGAGCGGATTGGCAATCCGCCTTTGGCATTTCATACAACACCAAGTTGGCGCGAGCGGGACTTACGCGCGGATTTTGAATCCCAGCGTCACGCCCGACTACTTCTTCGTATCTTTGCCGACGTTCGCGTCGCGAATCAGATTGTTGAACTTAAACTCTTCCGACGGCACGCAGTAAATCTGTTCATCCCAGCCCTTCTCCCAGCCTTTGATGAGCTTCCAAATCTTGCGGTCGCTCTTGAACGGCTTTGAGTAGTATTCGGGATCGATGATGGTCTCGGTCAGTTCCAAGGTGTCCGCGTCCAGCTTGCGGTAGCGTTCTTCCAACTGCATGCTCTCGGTGTGTGGATAGCCGTTGTGATCGAGCCAGGTGCGCTCATCGAAGCCAACCGACTTCACGACAAACGTATCGCCTTCCCACGAGCCTACCGAATAACCGTTCCACTTCGGCTCTATGTCGCCGGCCGGCAGCTTACGGCCGTCGGTGAACACAACGCGGAAATTGTGGTGCCATTCGGAGAACATGAACACCCGGAAAGGCGTGACCATAACTTCGAGCGTCGCATGCGGCCCAGCCACCTGCCCGTTCAACATACGGGGAACTCCCCAGGGATCGCACATGCCTTGCGGATCGTTGCCAATGCGCGGAGCCGTGATACGGCGGCCGTAGGATGGAATGTTTTTATCGAACGCGGCTTGCCCCTCTTTGGTAAAAGGTGCTTCTTCCGTCGGAACATCGAGCTTTCGCGGCGCGGCCGCTTGTCCGAGAATAAACGCCTGCAATTCGTTCGCGCCGCCAGGGACGTTGCTGTACGTCTGGAAAGGCGATTCGCGGCGGTACTTGCCAGTGAGATCTTTCGGATCAAAGCCTGGTTTCGCGGCGGCGGGTTTTGCCGGAGCGGGTTTTGGCGCGGACGCGGTTTGCGCCACGGCCACGAATGAAAAAACACACGACGCAATAAAGATTCCGGAGGCGCGCATGGGCAGTCCTTTCCTGACTTGCTTTTGTCTGAACCGTCTGTCTACTTCTTGCCAACACCCGCGTCACGGATCAGGCTGTTGAACTTCGCTTCTTCAGAGGTAACGCAGAAAATCTGCTCATCCCAACTCTTCGCGCCGCTGCGGTCCATCTTCCACACTTTCAGATCGCTCTTAAATGGCTTGGTGTAGTATTCGGGATCAGTCACCGTCATCTGCAGTTCCAGCGTATTCACGTCCACGCGGCGGTAGCGCTCTTCCAGGCGCATCTGATCGGTGTGCGGATAACCGTTGTGATCCAGCCACGTGCGTTCGTCGAAGCCCACGGAATCGACAACAAACGTATCGCCATCCCAGTGCCCAACCGAGTAGCCAAGCCACTTCGGGTCCACCTCATCGACGTTCGGGACCTTGCGGCCATCGGTCCAAATTTCGCGCCAGACGTGGTGCCACTCTACGAATTGAACGACGCGATCGGGCAGCATCCCGATTTCGAGCGTCGCGTGCGGGTCCTTCACCTGGCCGTTCAAAATACGCGGAACGCCCATGGGATCGCACAGCATCTGGGGATCGTTACCCAAACGCGGCGGCGCCTGGCGGCGTCCGTACGAAGGAATATTGTGCAGGAATTTCTCAAGACCAGCCTTGGTGAAAGGGGCATCCTCCAGCTTCAATCCGCCGTCGCCATCAATGCCATTGATGCCCGTCGGAATACCACCTGGAACAGCGCCGTAGGTTTCAAACGGGCTGACACGCACCCAGTGTCCGGCGAGATCGCGCTTGTTGAAAGGACTATCCGCAGGCAACTGGCCCGGAGGTGTGCGCGGCACCGTGTAAGGCGCACCGCCTGGGCCAACTTTCTTTATATTTTGGGCTGTCGCCCAAGAAGCCGTAAGTAAACCAGCAACAACCAGCAAAAGCGCACGGCGTTTGCGATCGATCATGTTTCTCCCCCGGCGCAACACCACAAGAGGACGACCTCACTGGGCATTGCGCGCGAAAACAAACCTCATGCAAAAGTGCGGCGCATTTGATGGCGCCGCACGTACCCCTAAAACACTCTCCCAAAAACTTGCGAACTATTCTTGCTTGGCCTGACCGCCGCCGTTCAGCTTCATCTTCTGGCCGTTGATCGTCAATTCTTTCAACAGGCACGCCGTGGCCCCCGCGACTTTGTGCGGATTGCAAACGATGGTCGCCTGATCGCCCGGCTTAACGGTGCTGCGGCTCCAGCCAACGTTGAGGTTCTTCAACATGGCCGGGGTCGGGCCCCATTCGGTGCCCCACTTCTGGATGTTGCCACTGGCGTCCTTGACGTCCAGATACAACTGCGGATGCGGATAGGAAAACGAAAATTCCGTGACCGTGCCGGAGATCGTGATGGTCTTATCCACTTGATAAGTGACCGACGTGCCGTGGTGCGCAAAAACCGTTGCAGTAAACATTAGGCCAAAGAACAGGCTTGCCAAATTGGTTTTCATAAGGACTCTCCCTACTTGAAGCCGTGTTTCCAGGCACACAGTCGGCCCATCCGAAGGGAGTATATCATCACTGAATATTGGGAGCAAACGAAAGGAGAAGGAAAGGAGAAAGCAGAAACCGTTGTTGAAACGAACCAGTAAGCATATTGCCCGTTTCTTCCCGCGCGATTGAAGCCGCATACTACAATGCAAGGTTGTGGCCGTGTAGGTTGCCGCAAGAAAGAATCGCTTTCGAGGAGCATGCTCGCAATGAATCGTAAAGTCCTGATGATGGCGCTGACTGCCGGCCTGGCACTGGCCGACGGCGCATTTGCGCAAAACGTGGTGATCGCTAATGCCCGGATTATCGTTGGATCCGGCAAAGTGGTTGAGAAAGGATCGGTAGTCATCGAGAAGGGCCGCATCACGTCAGTCACGGAAGGTAAAACACCCGCCGCGCCGAAGGGAGCCAAAGTCATCAACGCCGCCGGTATGACCGTGATGGCGGGCTTCATCGACGATCATCGTCACCTGATCCAAGGGCGCGGACCCGAGGCGGTCGCAAAGTGGATGAAGGAGCAAGCCGCGGACCGGATGCGGGAACTGCTGGAATCCGGCGTGACGACGGTGCAATCGGGCGGCGACGATAACGCGGGAATTCTGGAACTGAAGCGCAAGATCAATAGCGGCGAGATCAAAGGCCCACGCATCATCGCTTCGGGTCAGGTGCCTACCGCACGCATGAAAAGCGAAGCCGAAGTCCGGGCTGCCGTGCAAAAAGTAGTGAAGGATGGCGCGGATTCCATCGCCGAAGTTCACTATCCTGATGTGACGTGGCCATATCATCCAACGGAACAGGAAGCCAAGAATTTAACTGCCGGCATTGAAGAAGCCAAGAAACTGGGCGTCGAGTTTCAGGTACACGCCGTCAGCGATCTCTCGTTGGTGGACACCGTACGCTTCGGCGCCCGCAAACTGGTGCATTCCGTAAACATCAATTGGGTGACGAAGGAGCAAGCAAAGGAAGTGGCCGCCACCGGCGCACAGGTGGCCTCAATTACGGGCTTCGGATCACCGAACTTCGATGTATTCAGCCATGACAACAAGCCGAAGTTTCGCGATGGCAGTCCGTGGCCCGATGGCATCCTGACCCACGAAGGCGGCCAGGAAGCCGGATTCATGCCGGTAAATTTGCGCACCCTATACGACGCGGGTGTGGAGGTTTCCTACGCGACGGATACAACTTTCAATGCATCCGCCGCACTCGCGCACGAATTGAAAACGTTGAACCTGGTTTTCTCCGTTCCGGATTTAATTCAAATCATGGGATTGAACTCGGCGAAGTTCATCGACAAGGAAAAAGAACTGGGCACCATCGAAGCTGGCAAATTGGGTGATGTCGTCGTGCTGGGTGGCAACCCGTTCGATGGCTACTGGAACCTGTTGACTGCCGTCGTTGTTGTGAAGGAAGGCAACATTGTCGTCGACAAACGTGGCCAACCAAACGCGGGAAAGCCGATCGCAAGGGGCTACTAACGACGGTCGACTCGCGCGACTAATCTTTCGAAGCGTCTTCGCCGAGTTTCATTTTTTCTCCGTTGATCGTCAACTCCCTCAGGAGGCAATTGCTTTTGCCGGAGACTCTGAGAGGATTACAAACTACGATTGCCTTGTCACCCGGCTTGATGGTGTTGCGGTTCCAGCCGCCGCTCACTCGCTGAAGTCTCCCGGGGCTTGTGATCCATTCCGTGGTCCAGTGGTCAATGCTGCCCAAGGGATTCTTGGCGTCCAAAAACATTTCGGGATGCGGGTTAGAGAATGAAAATTCCGTTACCGTTCCGGAGATGGTGATGGTCTTATCCAATTGATACGAGACAGAAATACCGTGATGCGCCATCGCTGCCGCGCCGCAAATACAACCGAGGACTATACTCCCGAACTTCGTTTTCATCAACGGAATTCCATTTGAAACCGCGTCTCGAGCGTGCGGTCACCCTTGCGCAAAAGTAGATCAACTCAACGCACTCGGCAGCAAAAAGACCGCCAGCTTTCGCCAGCGGTCTCTATTGTGGTAGCTGCCCGCCGAATCAGGCCCAGCTAAACCCGGACTTCTCAAGAGGCAGCGAACGGACGCGCTTGCCGGTCGCGGCGAAAATTGCGTTCGCCACAGCCGGAGCCACCGGAGGCATCGCCGGTTCGCCCAAGCCCGTCACCGGGTTCGCCGTTTTCAGGAACTTCACTTCAATCTCGGGCGGCGCTTGCGCCAACCGGACCGGCTTGTACTGGTGGAAGTTCGTCTGCTGGCCGCGGCCCTTGTCAATGGTGATCTCCCAGCTCATCGCGTGAGCCAGGCCTTCCATCACCGCGCCTTGTGCCATATTTTCCGAAGCGCTCGGGTTCACGATCTGCGCACCAATGTCACCGGCCACCCAGACCTTGTGCACCTTCACCTTGTTCTTGTCATCGACGCTCAGATCGATCACGTGGGCAAAGTATCCGCGATGGCTGAACTGGAACGCGGTGCCAAGCGCGCGGCCCTTCGGCAGCGAGGAACGCTTGCTCCAGCCCGACATATCGCGAACCGCTTCCATGACGCCCGCCATACGATGGCCTTCAAATTCAAAGCCATTCGCGACGGGAGCCGGTTTCGTGTTCACTACACGTTCATTCTTGAGCAACTGTAGGCGAAACTCGATGGGGTCTTTGCCGGCAGCAATCGCCAGTTCGTCCAGGAAGCTCTGGAACACGAAGCAGAACGCGTTAGAGCGCGGCGCACGCATGGCGAACGTCGGCACTCCCAGCAACTGGTTCGTGTACTGGAAGGAGTAGTTCTTCAAGAACGTCGCCGGAAATTCGTTCGGGGCGATTTCAGCGGAGGACGAGAACTTCGTCGGATCCTTCTCATAGAAACTGACGAAGTGGTTCTTCCAAGCCGTAATGTTGCCGTTGGCATCCACACCCGCCTTCAGGTTGTGGAAACCAGCCGGACGGTAGTGATCGTGCTGCATATCGTCTTCACGAGTCCACAGCAACTTCACTGGAACACCGGCCTGCTTAGCGATGTAGGCCGCTTCCAAGGCGTAATCGTTCGTTAGACGGCGGCCGAATCCGCCGCCGGTGCGCATCAGGTGCCACGTAATTTCGGATTCCTTCATCCCGAGCAACTGCGCCACTTCCGCGCGGCCGCGGGCCGGAGTCTGACTGGGAGCCCACAGTTCGAGTTTTCCATTCTCAAACTTCGCCAGGCAATTTTCCGGTTCCAGCGGAGCGTGCGAGAGGAACGGATAGGAGTAGGACGCCTCCACCACCTTTGCCGACGTCTTCAGCGCAGCATCGGCGTCTCCGTCGATGCGCATATCGTTCGCCGGAGCCTGCTTGGCGAGTTCCGCAGCTTTTGCGTTGAAGCCGACAGTCGATTGCGTCGCCGTCGTACCTTCATCCCAAACCACTTTCAGCTTGCCGCGCGCCACCTTCGCTTGATACCAGCTGTCGGCCAAAATCGCGACGCCGCTGTGCAAGCCGGTCAGCACCTTGGTGCCTTCCACAATGAACGCCTGCTTGATGCCGGGCATCGCCTTGATCTCATCGAGATTGGCGCTCATGGCCTTACCTGCGTAAACCGGGCACTTTTCGAACACGGCCCAAAGCATGCCGGGGATCGTGAAATCGATAGAGAAGATCGGCTTGCCGGTAAGAATCGCCGACAAATCGTAGTTGTGGATCGCCGGGTTGCCGATGATCTTGTAATCCTTCGGATCTTTCGGCTTCACGCTGTTGAGATCCGGCGGCGTCATGGCGGCCACCTTCTGCCATAGCTCGCCGTAAGCGACACTGCGGTTCGAAGCCGCGTGCATCACTTTGCCCGAGCCCGTGGTCAGTTCCGATTCCGGCACGTTCCACGTTTGCGCGGCAGCCTTGATGAACATCTGACGGCCCGCAGCGCCAACCTTGCGCAGCGGATCCCAGTTGTTCGGCATCGCAGTGGAGCCGCCGGCGTTCTGCACGCCGTATTTTTCTTCATTGAGATCGGCCTGCACCAGACGCACGTTCTTCCAATCCACGTCGAGTTCATCGGCGAGGATCTGCGGAAGCGAAGTCTTAATGCCCTGCCCGATTTCCGGATTTTTCGCCACGATGGTCACAATGCCATCCGGGGCAACCGTGATAAACGACAGAGGCGAGAGCGGCGGAGCCGCCGCGCGCTGTGCCTGGGCTAACAGCCCTTCAGGATTCGTATACAGCCCGATAGCCACGCCGCCGCCGGCGATGGTGCTCAGACGAAGGAAGGAACGTCGATTCATATTCATTGGCGTATCTCCTCTTTGCCTTTCTTATCGCTGCGCCGTTTCCACGGGCTTCTTGGCGTTGCTCTGCGACGTCAAAATCG
Source organism: Bryobacteraceae bacterium (assembly GCA_040081855.1). GTDB lineage: Bacteria > Acidobacteriota > Terriglobia > Bryobacterales > Bryobacteraceae > Palsa-187. The sequence continues at coordinate 14,552 of JBEBFS010000047.1, forward strand.
TGGACGCGCGGTGCACGGCTTTACGGATGCGCAGATACGTACCGCAGCGGCAAAGATTGCCGTTCATGGCGGTCGTGATATCGGCATCGCTCGGTTTCGGGTTCTTGGCGAGCAGCGCCGAAGCGGTCATCATCTGACCGGCCTGGCAATAGCCGCACTGGGGAACGTCAATCTCCAGCCAAGCCTGCTGCACGGGATGCGAACCGTCGACGGAAAGACCTTCCACCGTGGTGATCTTCTTGTCAGCGGCCCGGGAAACGGGAGTCTGGCAGGAACGCACGGCCGTGCCGTCCACATGGACGGTGCAGGCTCCACAGAGTCCGGCGCCGCAGCCGAACTTGGTTCCCTTCATATTCAAAATGTCGCGAAGTACCCACAAAAGAGGCATTTCGGGAGAGGCGTCGACGGTCTGAGCTTTGCCGTTGACGGTAAATTTATAGGCCATGCGTAGTTACCTCCAGATAGAGATCCAGATAGACATTAGGGTACCGCAAATGAAAGGTTAGAGAACGCGGACTGGTTACCGTGAAAGCGTGCGAATCTCCGGCGAGCAGGAAGTTATTACTCAACAAGGAATACGAGACATGTAATACTAGGATCGTGATCCGCTCCTTTCGGTGCCGGGAAACGGAGAGACTCTTCCAGGACCAAACTATTCCGCGCTTTCGAGCAATCGAGCGGGTTGCCAGGAGGAAGCTACTTTACCTGGACGCCGCTATCCGTTTGGACGACCTGCGAATTCCGCCAGGAAACAGGTTAGAAGCATTACGGGGTAATCGGACCGGGCAGTATAGTATTCGTATCAACGACCAATGGCGAGCGTGTTTCCTGTGGCGCGAGGGCGAAGCGCACGAAGTCGAAATTGTCGACTACCACTGAGGACTTATGGCTAAGCAGACGGAACTTTTGGATCCAATTCATCCCGGTGAAATTCTTCAGGAGGATTTCATGAAGCCCCTGGGCATCAGTATCAATGCCCTATCCAGAGACTTGCATGTCCCTCCAAACCGGATTCACGGCATTGTGCATGGAACACGCTCCATTACCGCCGATACAGCGCTGCGGCTATCGCGGTACTTTGCAAATTCGCCGGAAACCTGGCTCAATTTGCAATCCACTTATGACCTTCGCGTCGCAAAGCGGACGGCCGGCGAAGAGATCGCCCAGAAAGTGCGCACGCGTAACGCGGCTTGACTGATCCGGTTCTACGCCGTCCGCCTTTTCCTTAGCGCCAACTCCGTCAAACTGAGTGCAACCGCCAACGCCAGCAGCCAAGGCCAGAGCGCCCAAATCACACGCATCGAACGCCCGTCACCGGCAAACACGTTTTGAGCAGATGGCTGGAATCGGCCTCCCGTGAACTGCGCCACACGGCGAAGGAGTTCTTCGTCCGAGCCATAGACGCTGAGTTCAGCCTCCGGGCGATACAGGCCGGTTTCCGGAAACAGCGCGGAATCTTCCAGGGGACGCACGCGGAACAGGCCCTCGCGAGCACCAATGTGGACACCGCCTCGATACGCTCCGTTACCCACCTTCTTCACTGGGACCGGAGCCTGGAATCCGCCAGGACCGATGGCGTAGATCGCAGGAATTCGCGCGTTTGCGGATGCATCGCTATCAAGTTGGTAGGAAGCCACCAGTTCACCGGAAGCAGCATCATAAGCAAGTTGCGCTTGGGCCGCATGTGCGTGCGGAAGCAAGTCCCGCACCATGTTCACCCAGAACTTGTCGTAGCCCTTCCAAGCCACCCAATCCGCGGCCCACATCGGTTTGGCGTCGGAAGTGAAAATCGCCGAGCGTCCCAAACCATATTGCCAACGGGTAAGCAGCGGATTCTTCTGCTCCACACGCAGAATCGTCTCCGACGTCGGCTTCGGCTCAAAGCGGATGTAACCCTTCAAAGGCGGGGCATGCTTGATATCCACGCCATCCAGAATCTCCGCGGGATGTAGCACTTCCGGCACTATCGGTGATTCAATCGCAGCCATCCCGGTGTGTTCCTTTACGTCGCTGATGACGATCTGCTCCAGGCCCTCAGGCTCCTCCATCAAATACGACTTGCCACCGGAAAGCGCAGCGATGCGTTGGAGATAATTTCGAGCAACGTCTTTGCCTAGTCCCACCGTCGAAATCGTTATGGCGTTCTCCCCCGCCTCGCGCGCCAGATTTAGACTGTTGCCCTCGTCGGAGAGACCATCGGTAAGCAGAATGATGTGCTTGTAGAATGCGGTGGTCAGCAACATCTCCCGATACCCTTCGTTGAGCGCGGGAGCGATGCGCGTTCCGCCATTCGCCGTGATACGCGAGATCATCCACGTGATGGATTCGCGATTGTCGGCGAAGCGAACGGGAACCTGCCAAAGAAACGACGTATCGAACACAAGGACGCCGATCTGATCGATGGGCGTCAGGTGCTCGACGATTCCCGCCGCGGCTTTGCGCGCAAAGTCGATCTTCGGACCCAGCATGGACGTGCTGCGATCCATCACCAAAATGACGGCGCGGCCATCCGGCGCGCGTGGCGACAACTTCGCGGGCAAAACGCGGTCCAGCGTTTCGCCGATGTCCCGGCCTTCGGCGTACAGATTGCGCTCACCGCCAATGACCAACAGACCGCCGCCACCCTTCACGTAGCTTTCGATCTCCGCCTGCACCTGCGGCGACACTCTATCGAGCGCCCAGTTGTTCAGGATGACCACCTGATAATCGGCAAACTTCGTGGCTTTTTCTATCGCCGCTGCGCGCACCACATCGAATTGCGCGGCCCCCAGAGTCTGCAGAAAATGTGTGTCGATCGCGGGTTGATCGCCCGTTAAGTACAACACTCGCGGACGCTTCATGGTGATCGATTGATCGAAGCGGATGTCGCCATCGCTCGTAGTGCCCGCGTGAATCGCAATGGAAATTTCCAGGGAACCAGGCGTGTTCAAACTCGTGTGGAGTAGAACACGATTCACTCCTGCCTTCAACTCTGCGTGTGCCCGAGCGATCTCGTGATCCTCCGCGCTCAACACCACATCGGCGGGGCCCGCGTTGTCCGCCCGCAGTTCCATATCGATAGAAAAGGGTTCACCGGTAACCGCTTCGCCGGGCATCTGCACGGATTCCAGATGCACCCTTGGCGGCGTGCGTCCAGCCAGCGCAATCGTGTCGATTGGAATCCCCAGCCGCCTCGCCTGCCACGCTGCGCGAATCAAGCTGCCCTTGGTCTCGCGCCCGTCCGAGGCAATTGCAATGCGCGGCAGTTGGTCGGAAGGCAGTGCAGAAACGGCATCGCGAATGGCGGCTTCTAGATCCGTCGAGCGCGCGTTCACTCCCGACGTCGGCTGCAATTTCCATGTTCGGCCCACTTCGCTGGCGCGCGGATTTCGTGTAGTTCCAGCAAAGGGAATGACGCGAAGAAAATGGCTTCCTCTCTCGGAATTCAGATCGCTGGCAAAGCGCGAAGCTTTTTGAAGATCCGCAGCAGGGACGCTGGCGGACGTATCCACCAAAAACGCCACTGCGACTTTCGACGACGAAACTTCGAGCGCTGGCATCGAAAGCGCGGCAATCAGTAGCGCCGTCGAGAAACACTTCAACAGCAGCCGAAAGTCTCGCCCGGTACGCATCCAGGCGTAGCCTAGCCAACCCAGGGGTGCTGCCGCAAGCCACAAAACCCAAGCGTGCTCAAACTTCATGGAATCTCGCTGGGGTCATTTCGCATTGAATGAGGAAGTGGTCGTGCCGAAGTTGCGTCCGCGCCGCAACTGATATTGAACCACGATTCTCGATACCTTCGCCCTACGCGCATACTGGAATGAGATGAGGAAGAAAATGCGGACTTGGCAGGGAAAACAATGAACCGTCTAATCGCGGGCTACAAGCGATTTCGGGAAACCGGATGGCCGCAACAGCGGCGCGCTTTTGAAAAGCTGGCGGAGCGAGGGCAGAAACCCAAAGCGCTGGTTCTGGCTTGCGTGGATAGCCGCGTGGACCCCGCGATGATCTTCGACACAGCGCCCGGCGAAGTGCTCACCGTTCGAAATGTGGCGAATCTGGTACCGCCCTATGCCCCGGACGCGGCTTATCACGGAACCAGTGCCGCTCTGGAGTTCGGAGTGAGGGCGCTCGAAGTCCCGCACCTGATCGTGCTTGGCCACGGATTATGCGGCGGCGTGAAAGCGTTGATCGAAGGAGCTCCCACGAACGTGCAGGAATTCGTCGGCCCCTGGATGTCCATTGCGCACCAGGCGCGCGAGCACGCCATGCTTGAAACCGATCCGGTTACACGTCAACGGATATGCGAACACGAAGTGGTGAAAGTGTCGCTCGTTAACCTAATGAGCTTTCCGTGGATCGCAAAGCGCGTCGCCGAAGGCTCCCTGCAACTGCACGGTGCCTGGTTCAACATCCACACGGGAACCCTGCTCACCCTGCGTCCCGACGGGACCTTTGGCCCGCCGGAGTAGCATACGCGGACGGGGTCTCGTGACGAAACTGACCACAATCCGCCACAGCTAGGCAGGCTGGCGCCGAAGCGCGACCGGTAACCGCCGTTACCTCTTGCCGAGGCGCGGAATCAGGAAGCCCAGCATCGCACCTGCGGCGAAGGCCGCCGCCAGCGTTGTGCCAGGATTCTTCTTCATCCGGTAGGCCGAATCGAGAACCTTATCTTCCATCGCAAACCGGCTACGCTTCACAAAACGCTGCGCTTCCCGTTTGCCATCCTCGAACTTGTCCTCAACGGCGGCTTTGGCTTCTTTTAGGCCCCGGTCGAATTTTCTCCCCATCTCTTCCGCACTCATGCAGCACGCAGGCACCGCGCGCCCGGAGGTTTCCGCCTCAGCGCGAACCGTGGATTCTTCCATAACGTTGTTTTTCATGGCCTTTGCCTCCCACCGAAGTACAAGCACGATAGGGACCAAACCGTCTAACCAATCGCCCGCAGGATTCCTTCCGCTGCCGTTACGCCCCGGTATTGGGCCTCCTCAAAGATGGAGAAGCCGCTCACGTCGGAATTGGCGAAACGGAAACGGCCGCTGCTCTTCGCCAAAGCTCGCCTTTCCTGCGAGAACATCAGGCCAGGAGTTGGGCGCGCCATCGCATGCCCCATCCGCATAATGTCCACGCGCGAAACGCAGTTGCGAATGTCCGGATGCACTCTCTCCAAATCGCTAAGGATTACTTCTTTCCAGGAATTCCAGTCGCGCTCCAGCAACAACTTCCGTGCCTCTGCCGGAGATCGATCTACCAGCGCCCAGTAAAAAGTCCAAACAGTGCGGTCCACATGCGTCCTCAGAGTCTGGTGCGTGGCATCCACATAACCAAGCGACGGCGATCCGTAGATGACGTTATCCCACGCTCGTTGCCCGGTACCCCCGCCTGCCGGCGGACGATCCAAAGTGAGATTGGCGGTAAGCCATGGTGAATACTCGACGTGCGGCAGCTTCGGAGCATCAGCGACAAGATACGGTGCCAAGAACATCGGCGCGGCGAAGATCACCGCATCGGCGGAGTACTCCGTATCGCCGGCACGAACGCGATAACGATTGTTCGCCGCCTCAATGCTCATCACCATCTGCCCGGTCCGCACGTGCGCGCCGACGCGTTCGAGCAATCGCTTGAATATCCACCCATTGCCCTCCGGCCACGTCAGCGGACCTTTCTCCGACGCCGTGCGCGACGAAAAATAATGGATGCCGGCCCAAGCGGAGACGTCTTTCGCGAGCGCCCCGTAATCATCGCGGCAGCAATAATTCATGTACCAGAGCACCGGTTCAGAGTCGATTCCCTGCTCCCGCAACCATTGCGCAAAACTCAATCGGTCCAACTTGCTGGTGGCGTCGTTCAAGCCCGGCTCCATCGGAATCTGAAAACCGCCCGAGGCGCGATATCCGTCGAGCAAGTCCTCTAACTTTCGGAATTGCTCCCGGTCTTTGCCACTCAGTGTCGCGGCAGGCTCTATGCCGTCCTGCCATCGTCCATGAAGAAACAAACGCTCCTGTGGTGTGAAGCAAAGGTATCGCTCATTCCAGACGCCGCCTTGGAGCACGCCCAGTTCTTCGAACAACTCCCGCACAAAAACAGCTTTTGGTCCGGGCACTGGCACGTAGTGAGCGGCCCACGGATAAGCGCTGACGGCGTTCTCTCCAGAACGTGAATTCCCGCCAGACTCGGCGTTCATTTCCAGAAGAACGAAATCGCGGAAGCCGCGCTTTTGCAAACGCCATGCCGCGCTCAGCCCCGCGATCCCGCCGCCAACGATGACGACCGGCACTCGTTCGGTTCTCCGCGCGGAGCCCAGTGCCGTACGGCTACGAAGTTTATGCCCGAGATCGAACGAGTCGTTCACAAACGACCCCTCGATCCGCCTCTCCGCCTTCGCGCTCAGCCCAATCAGAGCCGCGCTACCCGCGATGAAGTGGCGGCGAGTGCTCCTCAATGAGAAATGTCTTTCCAAGCTTGTTCGTATTTTCGAATCAGCGTTTGATCGTTCAAGGTATTCGCGCTAGCGGGCACCGGAGCCATGTCCGCCGGAAATTGGAACAATACAGGCAGAGTATCTTTGCTGAGGAATCGCAACCCGCCCGGCAGTTCCTTCGGTATCGCGTACTCGCGGTTCGCCGCGATGACAAAGCCCCATTCGCCAAACGACGGAACGTAGACATGGTACGGATACGTCTTCAATCCGCCCTGCTTCAGCGTTTCGACAATGCTCCAGTAGGAATCGCGGGCAAACATCGGCGATGTGCTCTGCACCACGATCAAGCCCTGCGCGCTCAAGTGCCGTGCGACCGCCCGGTAGAACGCAGTGGTATACAGCTTGCCTAGCGAGTAATTCGTGGGATCGGGAAAATCGATCACGATAAAGTCGAAGCTTTCCTGATTCGCGTCCATCCATGGAAACGCGTCCGCGTTTTGCACGCGCACTTTCGGCGAGGAAAACGATTTCTGATTCAGCGCGGAGAGCATCGGATTCGTCGTGAACAGGCGCGTCATCTCGGGGTCCAGATCCACCAGCGTGACGCTTTCCACTTGCGGATAGCGCAGAATCTCGCGCACAGCCAAGCCATCGCCGCCGCCCAGCACCAGCACACGCCGGGGCGCGGGTATGGCGGAAAGCCCCGGATGCACCAGCGCTTCGTGATACCGGTACTCGTCGCGTGAGCTGAACTGCAGATGCTCGTTGAGAAAAAGGCGAAGATCGTCTTTGAACCGCGTCAGCACAATGTGCTGGTACTGCGTGTCGCGCGACAGAATCACCTCGTCCGCATAGATATTATCCTCGGCCATCGACGTGATGCGCTTCGCGCCCACCATACCCGCAGTCAAAAGCACCAAAACGCCGATGGACGCCGTTCGCAACACATGCGCTCCGGCAAGCTGGCGGGCGAATAGAAACGTGCTCCACAGCGCGACGGCGGCATTTACCATGCCGAACAGCATGGCCGATCGCACCAGCCCCAGTTTTGGGACCAGCAGAATTGGAAACAACAACGAAGCACCCAGCGCCCCGATGTAATCGAACGTCAGGACGTGAGCCACCGTATCGCGGAAACTAAACTGATCCCGTACAATCCGCATCAGCAACGGAATTTCCAACCCCACCAGCGTGCCAATCAGGATCACCAGAAAGTACAGGAGCAGCGTGAATGCCTGCGTGTAAGCGAATGCAAGGAAGAGCGCGCCCGACGAAAATCCGCCGATCACGCCCACCATCAACTCAATCCAAATAAAACGATGCACCAGCCCCCGTTGGATGTAGCGCGAAAGCGCACTCCCAATGCCCATCGAAAAAAGGTAGGTCCCGATGATGGTGGAGAACTGGTAGACGCTATCGCCCACCAGGTAGCTGGCGAGTGCTCCGGCGACAAGCTCATAGATCAGCCCACAGGCCGAAATGAGAACGACGGAGACAAAGAGTAATGCGGTCACGGATTAGTGAACGGCCGCGGCAATGATGATGCTGATGCCGATCAGGCAGGCGCTGATTAAAATTGCCAGCGCCATGTTGTGTTCCTGCACGATCTCCTTCCAGAGATCGTACGGCGTCATCTTATCCAGCACGATAAACGAAACCGCGAGAATCACAATACCGAGACATGCATAGAGCACGGCATCGAGGATATTTACTACGGGGATCGGCATCTTATTTCCCTCCAGTGTAATGACGGTAGCCGCTATAGGCCGAACGGTACGACCCAGGATTGTCGCGAACCGATTGCGGCACGTTTTTCACTTCGTCCACGGACGTGAGACTCCAGCCGCGATACACGCCCATCGTGAGCGTGGTGAGAACGGCCAGCCCGTAAATCGCATACAACTTCGTCATCATTTCGTTATCGTCCTTTAGTCATCATCGTCGCTTGAGGTCTTTACCATGGGGTGATCGCTTTCGGCCCATCGTCTCCGCTCAAAGCTGAACGTCCGCCAGCTCATCAAAATCGGTGGCACCAAGAGCAAGCCAAAAGCTGCCAAAAACAGCGACCACGGCGGAACGTCGCGCGAAACAATTACGGTATACCGAATCGGCCCCAGGCTCGCATCTCCTTCGGGCTCCACTCGAAGGTAGTAACGGCCGGAAGGCACCGAGGGCACCAGTGCGCTGTCGTTCTTGCTCCCCTCGCTCCAACTTCCGTCGCTATCGTAGCCCGAATAATAGCTGACCTCACGGCCAAGATCGTAAGCCTGTCCCGTGTCGTTATTGATCAGGGCGTAATTCAGAAAAATCCATTGATTGCTCGCATCGGTCTCCGTGCGGATCTCCACGTCCGATGTGCGGCCCTTCAACTCAAACACCGGCGTAACAAACGATGAATCGCCGCTCGCGGCCGGCCCCGTGTAACGGTACGTCGTATCGACTACCTTGTCTTTGCCCGCCAAAGCCTCGTCCAGGAAAAACACTATGCCCACGGCCATCACCAACATGACGAAGGCAAGCCACACTTCCTTCCAGGACGCTCCTGAGGGCGAAGGCTGGTTTAAGTAAACTCCCACCGGAGCAGGAGCCTTGCCTGGCAGATTAAATGCCCGCCAAACGTCGCTGCCCAAAACGTATTCGCCGAGCGTCCAGGTGATTTCTCCCTCCACCGATTCCTGCGACAGCACATAGGGAGGCGACACATAATCTTTCACCCCCGCACGATCCCCCACGCGCACCTGCCAGGGAAACTCCCCCAGCACGAAGCGCGTCACAGCAGTGGCTGTTTGAAAATGTTTATGACTCCGGCCCAGATAGACCGCCCGTGTACCCAGCAGCTCAGGCAATCCCGTCACCGGCGTTGCATCATTCCAGTGCCCGTCGTATTCCGTTAGATAACGATACCCGCGGTAGGGATTAAATAACACATACTCCGCCCAACTGTAGATCTGCCCCTCCACCGTGATCGAACGCTTTTGATATCCGATCGCCTCATACAACTGCCCGCGCCATTTTCCGCGAGTTCCCAGAGGAATCACCGGCGTGTCTTTGCCGATCGCATCCTGCGCCCCTTGCAACACCCGAACATTCGGGTCCGCCGCATCCAGAATGGAGCCGCAGCTCCCGCACACTACGTTGACCGTGCGGCCCACAAAGTTGATCTTGACGGACCCGCCGCAGTTCTGACAAAAGACCGTTCGCACCGGCGGCGCGCCGGTCTGCGGGGTACGGGCAGGAGCTTGGGGCGGCAATGGAGGAATCGACGCACTCATGACCATCCCTCAAACGTGCGGAGATTCGTCATTTGCAGCAAATCAAAATCCAAGATGTCTCCGACGTAGAGCTTCGGAACTTCATCGCTGTAGTCGAGCGTCGCGAATCCACCGGACGGCGCCCGCAGATCGACAAACGTGGCCCGTTCCTTGTCCCAATATTCGAACGGCAGCTCCCCTTGCACGCCGCGATAATTCGCATGCGTGATCGCGGTCGCCTCATAGATCACGCTGTCCCATTTGTAGCGCTTCCCCGGATACACCTCAGCTTGATCCGGCAGCGGAGTGATCGCACGTTCCACCGTTACCGCGTACTGCGCCTGGGCGTCCGATAGCCACGCGCTGTTACCGTCGCTGAGAATCAGGTGCCACTCATTCCAAGCGCCGCCGTCATACTCATAAATAATCCGGCCAGCGACGGTGAAATTTTGATTCTTAATTCGCCCTTCCGTGCCAATCTGAATCGGCGAAACGTCCGGTGGCAGATCGCTCACCTTGCCTACCAGCGTCAAATCCACGTCACGCCGCACCAGGATCGAATGGCAATATTCGCAGGTGGTCTGCACGCTGCTCGACCACATAAATTCCACGCGGGCGCCGCAACTGGGGCAAAAGAACGAGCGCCGCATTATCGTTCCATCTTCCCCACCGCGTCGAGCGCAACCGCCTCTTCCGCCGTGCCGTAAACGCGTTCCACAGAGCGCACATCCACCTGCGCCGCACCCAGGCGCAGCCGCAGTTCCGCATCAAAATTCCACGCCGCGCGCGGTTTGCAGCTAAACACGTTTAGACAAATGGATTGAAACTCAGGAAAGGTATGGCATGTAAGGTGCGATTCCGATAGCATCGCCATGCCGGTTACGCCGCCACTCACAGGAAACCGGTGCCACTGCCCCTCGCCCACCACGCTGAGCCGCAGTCCGGCGACGATGTCCGCAAACATAGCTTGGAGCGCGCCCACGTCCCGCAGCGCTTCCGCCCGGCACCCGTGCGCCTCCACGATCCACTCCATTCCGTATGCGGGCATCGAACCAGTCAGCTCCCGATCGAACTCCGAGCCCGGAGCGGCGTTGCCAGAACGCGATTCTCCGAGTTGAGATTAGTGTAACGAATCAGTACAGCGGAATGGCACGCCGCCCGCCTACCGCTTTGCCGCAAACGTCACGGTGAAAACGCCGCTGCCCTCTTCTGATTCCAATACGCAAGTGCCGGGCGGTTTGTTCCAATTCCATTTCGTGCGGAGCGTTTCTTCGTCGCCGTCGTACTCGGATTGCAATCCGCCGCGCCCGTAGCGGTTCGTCAGTTGCGCCAGAACTTTTTCCACGGAATCACGCTTCTCTTCGGCAGTCATGCTCACGCTCGTGAGCGCGTCCCTCGGCCCAAATGTCAAAAGCACCCGAAACGGCACACCGCTAAAGCTGTAGTTCTCGATCACCACGCCCGCGCCAGCGCAGGAGGTATCGGCCCGCGCGCACTCGTGCGCATGGAATCGCTGCAGCGTCTTCATTACCGTTGCTTTCGTCGGTCCCCAGCGCAATCCCTCCCAGCCCTCAATATCCCCGGATTGTGCGAACGCTCCGGAAGCGAAGGAAAGCGAAATGGCGAAAGTCGCGAGTGTTTTGAAAGTCGCGAGTGTTTGGAAGGACCGCCGCACCAGTGCGAGTATACCCTACGTCAGCTGCCACGCCCGCGTGTGCATCGTGGACGTAAGTAAATACTTTCCGTCCGCCGTAAACTGGACGCCGCGCGGACCAAAAGCCGCTTTCGATGCCGCGTCTTTGCCCTGCGGCACACGGTCATGAACCAGCGTGTCCACGCTCCGGCCGGAGGAAATCTCGTGAAGGCGCACGGTCGGCACAAGATCCGTTTTATCCTTCACCGTAACGCCCACCGCCACATAGCGCCCGTCCGGGGAAATGGCTAAACCCGTCACTGGTTCCGAAGCAATAGCGGCCACTTCCTTGCCCGTTGCGCCATCGAAGACGAACACAGTAGGCGACCCTTTGCGCTCAAACGGCGCGGCCACCAGCGTTCCGGTCGCGGAGATCGCAAGTTGCTTATCGACGGCCGATTTCTCCACCCCATCCTGCTTCCAAACCAGACTCAGATCCTCCGTGCGGCGCAACAAAACCGAGCGGTCATAGCCGTATACGACCAATTTCCGGTCCGCGGAAACAATAGAAACGCTTTCCACCGATCCCTTTCGCGGAGCGGCCGCCAAAGGAACCCGCCGCATCTCCTGATAACCGGGCAACTGAGTCAAAAACAGCGAATCGGCTTCCCTGTCTCCTGCCCGCCGTTCCTCGCCCAATAAAGTCTGCCTGGAAAGCGCGCGATACGATACTGCGCCACGCCCCGGCGCGGCCGGCTCCAGCAACTCGTCCACTTTGGTTTTCGCGAAATCAACGGTAAGTACGGGCTTTGCCAGGCGATCGCCCTGCCGCTCAGCCTCCATCGCCGCGTACAAAACCGGACTATCGGCAAAGAAACTGACGTTGACGGGCGAGCTACGCAGCTCCGTCGATGACAGAATTGTCCAGCTACCCAGCTCGACAACCATAAGGGTATGCTTTGTCAACGGTGTAGCGTCCCGAATAATCCCACGGATCACTCCGCGCGGTGGCTCGAACGAGGCACTCGGGTAAACACACACCTGCCGCCCGTCCGGGGATACGTCGAGCAACACCATATCCTTGAAGTTCCGAACCGGCCGGGTCCCGCCTCCCGCATACTCCGATTGCCCGAAAGCCGAGGAAGCCAGATACGCCCCCGCGACCCCAAATGTGAAAGTCCGACGTAGCATCACGTTGCCCACTATAGCGCCAGGTAGACAATCGGCGGAAAGGTGGCTGCGCGCCATCCTCTGGTTTTGGAAAATGCATGACCAAGTGGACCTGTGGACTTAAAATTGCACTGCCTACACGGAGGGCGTCAAATGGACTCGCATAACTTCAGGGATGACCTTTTTGAGGATACGACCCTAGCTTGGGTAGAAAGTCAATCAGATGCCCACTTTACGCAGCGTTACCTCCGGGAGGAGGAGTCTGGACCCATCTACTGTGAAACATTGATGGCCGTCCACGGAATCCAGGAAGCAGATCCCGCGATCGCCCTCATTCGCGGTCCCTGGGATTGGTGGGAGCACGGCCGGATCTCCGATTTCGTCGAGAATCCAGATGGGTCAAGCGATCAAATATTGTTTCCCGTCTGGTGGTTCTTTACGCGCGTGGGATTACATATCTCTCCGCCGGAGCATTTGGAGAACGATGCACTGAATTTGCATTTGCCGGCGTTGAACCTTTGGCGTGTGCCCATACTACTTTCCGAGCACTTTATCGGGCCTTCCAGCATCGATGTTTACCCCGATCCGGAGGGCGACGGGATGATCCTTCGCGGCCGGTTTCATGGGGTGGAATACAAGGTGCCCGCTGTCCCGAACTCTGTGGCCGAGGGACTGCATCTCGACGCGGAATCGGGAACCATGCCCATCCCCTTTCCGAAAGGCAGCGGCTGGATTGGTTTGCTCCGCAAGTTAGAGGCTAGAGCCGGGTCACTGGCGATCGAGTCGTAAGCACGAATCCGCTGGCTGGTGCGGAAGAATCGGCAACGTCTTTCTGTTCACTCCCGCGACTTGGGCGGTTGTACGGCCTTAAAGGTCAAGAGGTTGCACCAAAATATCGCTGCGGGAAATTCCGAGCTTCCGCATCATTGCATTTAAAGTAGTGCGGGGCAGCCCCAGACGGACGGCGGCGGCGCTGACTACGCCACCGGTCTCCTGCAGAACCTGGCGGATATACTCGCGCTCCATCTCGGCGAGCGTGCCGCCTGAGGCCTTCGTGGTCTCTGCCTGAAGCTCGGCCAGGGGAGCGCGCAGCTCCGGGCCTTGCGACAGAATAACCGACCGTTCAATGAAGTTTTCCAGCTCCCTCACATTCCCGGGCCAGGGCCAATTCATAAAAGCGCGCATGGTTTCGGGAGGGATCCGGTCAATGTGCCTGCCCAACTCCCGCGCGTACGTTTTCGTGAAATATTCGGCAAGGTCCGGTATGTCGTCAGGGCGGTCGCGCAACGGAGGGATCGCAATCGGGAAGACATTCAGCCGGTAATACAGATCGCTGCGAAAGAGTTTATCCGCCACCATTTGCGTCAGGTCGCGATTGGTTGCCGCCACCAGCCGGACGTCAATAGGAGTGGTTTTGGTACCGCCCAGACGTTCGAAGGATTTTTCCTGCAAAGCCCGCAGCAGCTTCGGTTGCAGCTCCAACGGTATATCGCCCACCTCATCCAGAAACAGAGTTCCCCGGTTTGCCGATTCAAACCGGCCGATCTTCTGCCCCAAAGCGCCCGTAAATGCGCCTCTTTCGTAGCCAAACAACTCGCTTTCCAGCAGTCCCGTGGGAATGGCGGCGCAGTTCAAGCTGACGAAGGGCCGTTCCACGCGACTACTCATGCGGTGGAGGGCCCGTGCGATCAACTCTTTTCCAGTGCCGGTCTCTCCCAGAATCAGTACGGTGGCATTCGTGGGCGCAACGGTTTCCACCCGCGCCAAAACTCGCTTCATGGTGGCACTTCTGCCAACAATATCCTCGAAATCGTCCCTTATGGCTTCGCTCTCAACGATCCTCTCCAGTAGCGCCGAATTGCTCTGCGTCTGACGTGTGGCGGATTGCATGCCGATTCCTCTTCTGGCTCAGTTCTGTAGTCTCATCCAGCAGAAAGCGTGGCTGGCGGTTCGTTACTTACCTCAACAACCCGCCAAGGTTTCTCACCGGTACTCCCGGCTGGATATTCATCGAACGCGGGGGATGATGGGTAGCGCTAATTCTGCTCCTGTCTATCCCCCACAAAGTGTGCGGACGTCTCCTCCGAAGAACGTCCGCGCACGCCCGGTTCTGTGTGTCGCCTCCGTGATTTGCATGGGCAGGACAGCCTGGGAAAAACTTGGTTAGGCACTTGCCATCCCTCGCTGACTCTGGCGAACACAGATCGCTTTCATAGTCTTGAGCAGGTCCTTCGACAGGGTGTCGGCATCGGCCCGCAGGGCGATGTCGGAGAGCGAAAGAATGCCCGCCAGCTCGCCGTCCTGGTCTACCACAGGCAGGCGATGCAACTGGTGCCGGGCCATGGTGTTCAGCGCGTCGCGGACATCGTCGTCGGGGGAGCAAAGCGACAGGACCTGGTTCATCACCTCGCCCACATGCAGGTCGTTTGCGTTTCGGTTGCTGGTTCCCAGCGCAATCAACAGGTCCCGATCCGTGACCATGCCCACGACATGTCGTCCTTTTTCAACAATCGGGAGAGCGCCGCAGTTCTGGCTCCACATCAGTTCCGTGGCCGCCGCGGCATTCGTTCCGGGACTGCAAGACGTGACGTCTTTCGTCATGATTTCGTGAACCTGCATGTTTTCACCTCTCTGAAGTTATCTGCCTGCCGGGTGCGATTCACGGCAGTTACGCCGATGCAACTATTTTGAGGCAGGATTTCCGCCTCAATTGTTCTTGTTCAAATGCCTGTAATTCCCGCATTGCAACGAGATACTGCGGTAGTCTGTGGACCTGACAGAGGTACATCCGCCAGGGTCACAGACCTATCCTAGCGGGATTCCGCCCAGAAGAAACCCGGCTAAAGCACTAGGTGTGTTAATAAACCTTAGGAATTCTGAATGCTAGTAACACGAATGTTTTCATCATGTTTCGATTTAATGGCTTTTAGATTTCCACTGGTTATCCACCACAGGCGCCCCGCCCATGAGGGTCCGTCCCCTTCATGGGAAAACTCGCTGGAATACGCAAAGCGCGGCGCGCGAAGTTGCCATTGGGACGATTTTTGATGGGCGGGCACCCGCGCGGGGTCCTTAGGCGGGTGGAAACCTGGATGAAACGACGAGTAACTCGGGAGGTCAGAACGCTTCGGCGGGATTAGACCAAGCCCTGTTCGATCGCATGCCTGGTCAATTCGGCGGTGGTGCGCATACCCAGTTTCCGCTTGATGTTCTCGCGATGAAAGGCGACGGTCTTGATGGAAATGCTTAAAAGATGTGCGATTTCCTTGGCGGCCCTGCCTTCGGCGATCAGTTGGAGAACCTCGCGCTCCCGCGTGCTGGGGCGTAGTGTGGCTGCGGCGCGGGAAGGATCGGTGAACACCTCGAAGTGGTGTTCCTTTGAAAGATCCGGACTGACGTAGATGTGGCCGCCGTTAACAGTGTCGATGGCTTTGAGTAGCTCTTCACCGGCGGCGGATTTCAACACGTACCCAATCGCACCGGCATTGAGCGCAGCCTCCAGGTACGCCGGGTTCACGTGCATCGTGACGAAAAGTATTCTTGTGGCCGGCAGGCTCCTCTTGATTTGGGCTGCGGCATCGATTCCGTTCAACAGAGGCATCGTTATATCCAGGACAACCATGTCCGGTTTAAGGCGAAGCGCCGAATCAAGCAGATCCCGTCCGTCGCGTACCATCCCAACGATTTCGTGATTAGGCTCAAGAACCGCGCGGATGCCCTCCAGTGTCAGAATGTGATCGTCCGCCAATAAAATTCGAATACGTTTCATACGATGCCGTCAGGCATGGGAATGCTCAATGCAATTCGCGTTCCATGACCCGGCTGTGCCGCGACGGATAGTGTGCCGCCCACCAGCCGCGCGCGTTCCTCCATACTGATGAATCCCAATCCCCCTCGCCCTTTGGCGGCTTCGTCCTCAAAGCCAACCCCATCGTCCGCAATGGACAAAACCACGGCCCGGTCCTTCAAGGCGAGGGAGACCGAGACGTGTTTGGCGCAGGCGTGTTTTGCCGCATTCTGCAAGCTCTCGCGCGCGACGCGGTACAAACAGGCGGCCGCTTCCCGGGGTACCGTGGCAGGCAACGGGACTCCGGCGAATTTCAACTTTATATCTTTGAAACTTTTCGAAAACTCATTGCACAGGCTGCGCAGGGATGCCATCAGACCCAAGTCATCCAGCACAGACGGATACAACTCGTATGCCAGGTGCCGGGTCTCTTCCGATGCCTTCACAACGCGTGCCTGCAGCCCCTTCAGTAGACGCTTCGTGTCTTCCAGAGTCGGGCTGCCCGCCAAGAGCCTGCCGGTGTCGATGGCCAGCGCAGCCAATTGCTGGCAGATCACATCGTGCAGCAGTCCCGACACTCGCCGCCGCTCTTCTTCCTGGGCGGTCAGGAGGCTGGCAGCCAGGGCCTGAACCTCCTGCGCGTATGTTTTTGCAGCCTTTTCCAACCGCTTCTTCTCGGTAATATCGCGCGCGACATTCAGGACCGACCGCACCGCGCCGTTTTCGCCGAATTCCGGCAGGAAATTCACTTCCCAATGGGTCACCCCGCCGGGAGAAGGATAGGAAAACTCGGTCGCGAAGGTCCGCCTGGTCTCAAAAACGCTGCGCACCGAATGCGTCAAGAGGGCGACCACCTCCTTGGGCATCCCCAACTCCTGGGGTGTCCGGCCTAACATTGCCTTTCGCTGAAATCCCGTCTCTTTCTCCACTCGGGGGTTCACGTAGGTGTAACGCACATCGCGATCAAAGCGTACGACACAGTCGGCCTCGTGCAACTCCGCCTCGACCCGATCGCGTTGCGTGATCTCCGTGAGTAGCTTTGTGTTCAGCGTGGAGGCCGCGTCGGTGAGTTCGTGCATGTGCACCGCACCCAGCAGTAACGCCTGATTGATGGCAACCGTGCGTTCACGCGTGGATTTCGCCTCGATCACCTGAATCATGGTTCCCAAGCTGCCGCCATCCGCATTCAGGGCCGGCCAGATAACATAAGACCGGAACAGAGGGGAACCAGTCTCCTCCTGTCCGGCATAAGCTCCCGCTTGCCCCGTTACATAGACCCGATCCAGAAGCGTCAGGAATTCCTCGTCAGCGGTGACTGCATCGGGAATTCGACTTCCGATGAGTTCTTTCTCCGGTTTGCCGACCAGGTGGCAAAAAGCCGGGTTGACGTAGTGGACGATGTGGCCGGCTCCCTCGACTGCGGCCATGGGGATGGGCGAAGTGTGGATCACAGGCCCGCAGAAGTTCGAGATGTCCAGCTTTTGCTTTACCCTCTTCGCCCTGATCGTAGCCATGATCCCCCCCGCTTTTCTGCTAGTTTTACGATTCTTCCTCTCGTTGCACCAGGCTCGGGATTCCGGTAATCAGGTGGTCGTAGTCCCTGAGCCGTTCGCCAATGACGACGCCCTTGGAGGTAATTTCGTATTCGCGAATGTCTTTGCTGTGATCGCCGCCTCGCATCTTGATAACCATCAATATTTTGCGGAGCTGGCTTTCGATCTCCACGTACCGAAGCCGGATGATGTCGTCGGTAAGGAAGGAAATGGAATACGTACTGAAGTTCAATTGCTCGAAAGATTCGTCCATTTCCACGGTGCTTAGAACGGTGACGCCGATTCCCGTTAGAGAAAATATCATTCGATACAACGATTCGCGGAAATCGGCGCGAAAGCCCGGAGCCAGAGCCATCTCAAAGCCAGCCAGCGAATCGATCACCAGACGCTTGGCGCCCGTCTCCTTCACCGCGTCGAGAATCGACTGCAGAGTCTCGTCCACAGAGAGGTCGAGAGGCCGGAGATAGATCACCTTGAGGTCCCCCTCATTCAGGGGCGTTGTAAGATCAAGGCCGAAACTGGCTGCCCTGCCGGCATATTCTTCGGGCCGCTCTTCGAAGACTGCTATGATTCCCCGCTGCCCCTCCCGTATTCCCGCAGCGATGAATTGGGTACCCAAGAGCGATTTCCCGGTCCCGGAAGAGCCCGCCAACAGGAGACTATCGCCTTCGGGAATGCCTCCCCCGAGCATGACATCCAACTCGGGAATCCCAATGGAAAGACGCCTCGCGCCCGGCACTCTCTCTTTTCGGCTGGATAACCCAAGGGTACGCGAGAAGGCCTGCAGGCCCCAATCGGTTATTCGAAACGTGTGCATTCCCGGTACGGACGCCTGGCCGCGCAGTTTCATCACCTGGAGCTTGCGAACAACCGAATTGCGCTCCACGCTTTGATAGAGCCAGATGAGGCCATCGGCGACGGTGAATATAGGGTTATCGCGAAGCTCCGATTCGACGTACTCTCCCACAAGAAAAGTAGTGGCTTCGCAACTGGCGAGGAACAGCCCGAGATCCTGCAGGAACCCTTGCACCTGCACTTCGTTTTCGAGGACATTGCGGACCACCGTGCGGAAGGAATCCACCACCACGATAGAAGGGTTGGCGGCCTCCACCTCCTTCATGATTTCATGGAGTATCCCGGATAATCCGTGATCCAGCAAAACCTGGCTGAGATTGATAAACCGGACGGAGCCGCCCAACTTTGAAACGTCAAAGAACGTATATTGCTGCTGGTAGCGCAGCATTTTCAAGGCCGGTTCACCGAGAACGGTGAAGTAGAGCGCCGGGCGCTCCGGGGTGGCGTTCCTGAAGACGAATTGGTGGGCCATAGTGGTCTTGCCGCACCCAGGAGCACCCGCGATGATGTTAAAAGAAAATTCAGGCAGACCGCCGCCGAGAATATCGTCAAGGCCCGGAACACCTGTGGGTAATTTATTGATCTTCACTTTGACTTGCGGGGTCATGTTCCTTATTTCTCCGAGGTTCCACTGTGTGGGAAGAAGAACTCCGGCCATATATCGTTCACGAGACTCAGCGTCACATCTTCGCCGACAAAAGTAATGAGCAGCGTCAGGAGCTGAGCAATGAGCACAACCTCTGCTTCCATGGCCTGCTCCTCATCCCCCAGCTTACTGAGTCCCTCTAGTGAGCCGTCCGGCTTAATCTG
>JBEBFS010000189.1:0-2498 GCA_040081855.1 Bryobacteraceae bacterium
CGTAATCGCCGCCGTCAACGTCGTCTTGCCGTGATCGATGTGCCCAATCGTCCCCACATTACAGTGCGGCTTACTACGATCAAATTTTTCCTTCGCCATAAGACCCTCTTGCTGGAAATGAAAACTCTGGAGCCGTTGACCGGGATTGAACCGGTGACCTCGTCCTTACCAAGGACGCGCTCTACCAACTGAGCTACAACGGCGTTTCACGATGACTCCGGAAGGCGGAAACCTGCGGGGCAGTCGCGGGAACTTAGATTTTAGCACAGGCGATTCAGGACACGGTAGTGTGGGCTGCCTATATTGCCGTCGCCGTGGAATCTACTGCAGGATGGTGTCTTGTCCCGAACTGGTCAAATTCATGGAGGCCGCCGGCATAAAGGGTCCCAGGAAGGTGAAGGAGTGGTCCACTTTTACCTTTACCCAATGGCCAGGGACATTTTGATTGTTCTGCCAAGTGGTTGTCACCGTTAGGGAAGGGATGCCAATGGCTTGTGACTTGACATAGTTGGAGATCGAAGTGTTTGTGGCGGGGGTGGCGGCGGTGGAGCCGTTCAGGGACGCGTAACGCGTCCCCTGTTGCGCAAGGTAGGCCAATTGGTTGTAAACGAACGAGGCGCGGCCGAATTCCATGATTCCGAACACCAGCGCCAGAAAAACGATAATGCTGAGCGCGGACTCAACCAAGCCCTGTCCTGCCTGTGTCCGGCGGCGCCGCGCGGCGGGAATGAGAGAGCGTGAGCGATTCATTTCCATATCCGTCTATTGAGCCCGCATGGTGGCATTGCGTGTGAAAATAAGTGGATAAGCGACCATCGGGTATTGGAACACCGGCGTGTAGGTCCATTGGGTAGTGACCGTGGCGTAGACCATGATCAGTCCGTTATTAGGGCACGAGGTCGCGCAGTCCACCTCCGTGCTGGGGGAATCGGGGCAAAGACAGGTTTCGGACGCCGTGGCCGTGACGTTCGACAGGTTGATGATGTTGTTTAAGGCAACCTGCCGCATTCCCGCTGGATCGGCGGCGTGCGCGACCGATTGCGACCCATATATGGCGCCAGCGCGCGCGCCCGCATCGAGTTCGATGACGTTATAAAAAATGGGTCCGTAGTCGAGCGAGCCGATCAACAAAAACAGCAACAACGTGCTGCCCAGCGCGAGTTCAATCATTGCGCCGCCTTTTTCACCGCGGCGCTGGCGGCTTTGGAGCCGCGAGCGGAAAATAGTTTTGGTAGTCATTCGCTTAATTTGACGCTGGAGCTGAGCGGGCTGCCGTCGGATTGCCCTGAGTAATTTGCATGAATCTTGAGTTTTGTGCCGCTGCCATCGACTCGTAGGTATTGCGCAATGATGATGGTGTAGTTGCCAAGATACGCGTTCGACTTGCTCTGCCAGAGGACCGAGCAGGTTGGGAAGTACAGGGCGCCTTGCAGTGTGTTGACGCCGTTACTTTGAATGTCCATGCACCACGGCAAACCTTTGTAGGCGGTGTTGCGGTTCACGAAGAATAAAATGCCTTCAATCGTTCCATCGCTCAATTGCGAGGTGGGCGCGGCAAGATCAAGCGTGCTAATGGTATCCGCGAGAATCGGCGTTGTGGATTGTGTTCCGGTGAAGAACATGGTGACTCCGGTGCCGTGAATCTGAGCAGACGTCAGCTTCAGCCCGCCGTTGCTGAGGTAGTACAGGCCGGGGCTGAGCGTGACGTTGGCGCCGGCCGGGAGGTTAATGCCTCCGGCGTAAATGCCCGGCAGCAGCGTTCGGGTTCCGCTTGCGTTGAAGCGGGTTGCCGAACGAGCCACAAGCCCAGTGCTCGATGGAACGGCAAGGTTCACCAAGGGGTCAGGCGATGAGACCGACCCCGTAATTGGGGTGGGGGTGAAGGTGCCCTGGTTTCGGGCGCGACCCACCACATGGACAGCGGCTCCCCCCGTGAAGTAGCTATCGCCCTGATTGTCGATGGCGATGCTGCTCGAGGAATCGATCCACATGCCGCAATCGGAATTCACCGTGGCGTCGCCGTCGCTGTAAAACGCGCCGTCGAAACTGGGATGCAGAAGAACGATGCACCCGTTGCCTGCGGCGCCGCCCGCCCAGGCCGTGGAACGAGCGGACATCGGCACGTTGGTGATTCCAAAAATATTCATGAAAAACGTGGGCTGCGGTTGAGAAACGGCCACTTGAACGTAGTTCGCATTGTTTGCGAAGGTGCCCGTGGCCGGGGGACTGGTTACCGCAACCGTGGCGCCGTTGACTCCGTCGGTGAAGCCGTTCTTGGAAACGTCACCCATGGCGGAGGTCGAGTACGTGCCCATGTTGCCGCGGCGCAATTCCTGCGCCGCTCCAAGCGCCCCGGCGTCGGCGGCGAGCTGCATGTGGCGCTTTCGCTGGAAGACGTAGCCTGTATCGACGGCCATGCCAACAAATGCGATCAGCATTACCATGGCGGCCCCAAAAACAGCGAGTACGTAGCCGCCTTGCTTCTTACGATTGAGGAA
>JBEBFS010000190.1:0-2490 GCA_040081855.1 Bryobacteraceae bacterium
CCATCCGCCAAGCAACGTTTTGCCGAAGCCGGAGTTGAAGGGGGAAGGAATCCGGTAACTCACCGCCGCGCTCACAACGTGCCGGGCATCGTAGTCTGAGCTGCCTCTATCGATGCTCGCGCCCGCGACGTTCGTTGGCGTGTAGGTAAACGTTTGGTCGTCGGAAGCGGTGTCGATCGAATGCGACCAGGTCCAGGAAGCCAGCACCTGCAAGCCTTGGCTCAAACGCCGCTGAAACTTGGTCTGCAGCGAGTGGTAATCGGAGGATCCGCTATTGCCGGTGATATACACCGACGATTTAAAGATTGCATTCGGATTGTTATACCGGAACTTGCGATACAGGTCGCGGCCAACTGCACCGATGTAGCTCACCGTCAGACTCTGCGATTGACCCAGCGCCTGCTCCACCGATGCATTCCACTGCCAGGTGCGCGGTGTGGTCAGGTTCGGGTCCGCGCCGTAAAACGCCGCGCTGATCGGGGTTGCACCCGTAATCACTGGCGCGGCCGCCAGGGCGGGCGCGAGCGGGTAAGGGACCAAGGCGTAGTTGTTGGTCGCCGCAAACGGGAAACCATTTCCAATGGCGGAGCCTATGGTGCCAATCGAGGAGTTATAGAAGACACCAACGCCGCCGCGCAGCACCGTGCCCCAGCGCGGGTTCTGGCGCACTTGATAACTTACGCCGATGCGCGGCGCGATATTGTTCCACCGCATCGGATAGAGATTCTCGCCGCGGGTTCCCAGGCTGACGGTGGACGCCGAGCCGATGTTCTGCAGCGGGTAAAGCGCGCTGTCCGCATCCAGCCCTTTCGCCGGTGGGTTGATATCCCAACGCAATCCATACGTGAGTGTCAACCGGCGCGACACTCTCCAGGCATCCTGCCCAAAGAAGGAGAAATTTCGAGTGAGCAAGGTGCCTCCCGAAGAGGCGATGACCCCGGCCGAGGCCGCCACTCCCGAGAGCACTCCACCGGGTGTTGCGGTCAATCCCGTAAAGCTGGCCGAGACCCAGTAGGGCATTGGAATGGCTTGCGGAGTCAGGCGGCGGTAGTCCACCCCGAACTTGATCTGATGCGCCCCTTGGGTAACCGAAACACTATCGGTGACGTTGAACTGGGGAATATAGTTGATCGGACTGGCGCCATACAGAATTCCGCCGGCGCCGCCGCTTCCGCCGATTCCCGGTATCACTACCGTCATGTAACCGTTGGCCGAGGTTACTCCAGCCGGAAAAACGGCGGAGTCTGAGAGTGGGACCGCGCCGCCCAATGTCGTTAAGGAGACCGCACCGGAGCCCGTCGACTTGGCGTAGTTGAGCCGCAGTTCGTTCAGAATCCGTGGTGACACGGTTGCCGTCAAGCCTGCTGTGACTGTCGTCGCCTTGTAATATGAACTGGAGACGCTGACCGGAAATGCTGCCAGGCCCGAGTTGCTGGTGTCGGAAGGGGAATAGTTGTAGCGCCCGAACAGGACCAATTTGTCCCCCAGCCGCTGGTCGATTCGGAAACTGGTTGCGTCCAGATTGGAAGGGTTCGAAACCGCGGCCGCGAATACGCCAACGCCCCCCGCAAGAGTCGCGCCGTTGGGAATCGGAAACGCGTTGAGGAACGGCTGAATCGAAACCGGCGCTGCCTGACGGGTCGCCACGGAAGGAACTGTGGTGGTGAAAGTAACCGGCTGCCGCAGCCGCTGCCCTTCATAGGAGAAAAAGAAAAACGTCCGGTTTCGGCGGATCGGTCCCCCGAGCACTCCGCCAAAGTCGTTTTGCCGCTC
Organism: Bryobacteraceae bacterium; assembly: GCA_040081855.1. Lineage (GTDB taxonomy): Bacteria > Acidobacteriota > Terriglobia > Bryobacterales > Bryobacteraceae > Palsa-187. Next base: position 1,774 of record JBEBFS010000190.1, read on the forward strand.
TTTCGCTCTGGGTAGCGCATTGGCGTTCCCGAACCAATCGTTGGCGTTGAGTACATCATTGCGGAAGTATTCAAACGCCGTCCCATGAAATTGATTGGTGCCAGATCGGGTGACGATCCCAATCTGTCCGCCCGGAGTCCGTCCGAACTCCGGGGCAAACGACGACGTCTGGATGCGAAACTCCTGCATTGCATCCATGGACACCATACTGTTCGTCCCACCCAGTGCGCTCAACGACGGCAACTGCCCGCCGCCGGATTGGTAGAGAATCACCGAGTTGATATTGCCATTGGTGGCGCTCACGCCATCGATGGTGAAGTAATTGTCATCGGAGCGCTGGCCGTTCACCACAAACTGCCCGGCGTTTGAGCCACTGGCAGGAGTGAAGACCACGCCCGGAGTCATCGCGATCAACGGCTGAAATGTCCGGCCATTCATCGGAAGACTGTCCACGAACTGCCGGTCCACCACCGTACTCACCGCACCATCCACCGTGTTGACCAGTGGCGTCGAGCCGGTGACCGTGACCGTGTCGGAAACAGTACCAACGGAAAGATCGAAGTTCAACTCCTGTCGGTCATTCACGTGAAGCTCAACGTCGCTCGCGAAGATGGTTTGGAAGCCGTCTTTTTTCAGTTCGAGGCTGTACTTGCCGGGCGGCAGCGCGGAAAAAACGTAATGACCCGTGTTCTCCGTTGAGGTCTTGAGCGCGATGCC
>JBEBFS010000048.1:0-33304 GCA_040081855.1 Bryobacteraceae bacterium
GGAGGAATGGAAGATTCAAGTCGTGAGCTGTTTCGAAACAATAGCCGGTCGTCGTCTACCGATAGTGGCGACAAAGGAACGCGTTCCTGAAAGGATTTTCCAACTTGGCAGCGAGCCCCGACGGTCACGGAGGGGATAATTCAGAGAGAGAAGTCAGCAGAGGGGAAGGCAAAAGAGACGACGGGAAATAGATTCCGTCAGACCTTGGCCGACAGGAAGCCCGAATCGAAAATATCGAAGGGCAAAGTGCGCCCCGACACCCAAGGCTCCTGGCCCCCAGACTTCACGCGCTAGTTCCCACCGAAAACGCATCATCCTCAAGAACCCCGCGCTAACAGCCGCACCAGGCGCCCGCTCTCCCAAAAACAGAAAAGGCGCGGCTTTCGCCACGCCTCTCCTGACTCTGTCTATTCCAAAACTGCCGTCGTTAGCCCGCCAGTTGCCGCAGCACGAACGGCAGGATGCCGCCGTTGCGGTAATAGTCGGCTTCCACGGGCGTATCGACGCGCACCTTCACTTCGAAGGTCGTCACCTTGCCGTCGTCGGCCTTCGCCGTCACCTTCGCCAGCGTCTTGCCCGCCGAATTCACCGCGGCAGGAACGCCTTCAACCGAGTACGTTTCGAATCCGGTCAGGCCCAGCGATTCGCGGCTCTGGCCATTGATGAATTGCAGAGGCAGCACGCCCATGCCCACCAGATTGGCGCGGTGGATGCGTTCAAAGCTCTCCGCGATCACCGCCTTCGCGCCCAACAGTAGCGTGCCCTTCGCAGCCCAATCGCGCGAGGAGCCCGTGCCATATTCCTTGCCCGCCAGGACCAGAAGCGGCGTGCCTTCGGCCTGATACTTCACCGAGGCGTCGTAGATCGCCATCACTTCGCCCGAAGGAACATGCTTCGTCCAGCCGCCTTCCGTGCCCGGAGCCATCAGGTTCCGCAGACGGATGTTGGCGAACGTTCCGCGCACCATCACTTCATGGTTGCCGCGGCGCGCACCGTAGCTGTTGAAGTCCCCCGGCTTCACGCCAAGCGACATCAGGTATTTCGCCGCCGGCGAATCCTTCGCAATGTTGCCCGCCGGAGAGATGTGATCGGTGGTCACCGAATCGCCCAACACGGCCAACGCGCGCAGACCCGCCAAATCCTTCACGCTGGTCTTCGGATCCACCATCGCATCGAAGTAGGGGGCCTTCTTGATGTACGTGGAAGCGTCGCTCCAGATATACTGATCGCCCTCCGGAACTTTGATGCCGCTCCAGTTGGCGTCGCCCTGGAACACTTCCGAGTATTCCTTTTCGAAGAATTCGCGGCGCACGCTCTGCTTCACCGCGGCCTGCACTTCTTCGTTCGACGGCCAGATCTCGCGCAGGAACACATCGTTGCCCGCAGAATCCTTGCCGATCGGCTCGTTCACCAGATCCAGATCCACGCGGCCGGCGATCGCATACGCGACAACCAGCGGCGGCGAGGCCAGGTAATTCGCCTTCACCAACGGATTCACGCGGCCTTCGAAGTTGCGGTTGCCCGAAAGCACCGCGGCCACCGTCAGCTTGCCCGCGTTCACACCGGCAGCCACTTCGTCCGGCAGCGGACCGCTGTTGCCGATACAAGTTGTGCAGCCATAGCCCACCAGGTGGAAGTTCAACGCTTCGAGGGCTTCCACCAATCCGGCGTCGCCAAGGTAGTCCATCACCACCTTCGATCCCGGAGCGAGGCTCGTCTTCACCCACGGCTTCGCGGTCAACCCGCGGGCCACGGCTTTCTTTGCGACCAGGCCCGCGGCAATCAGCACCGACGGATTCGAGGTATTCGTGCAGCTTGTGATCGCGGCGATCACAACGCTCCCATCCTGAATCTCGGCTTTCGCGCCGCTCTTCGTCGTGATCTCCGCCGTCTTCGGCGCAGCGCCCAGAACGTCGAGGAAATTCTTCTTCACATCCGGCAGATTGATACGATCCTGCGGACGCTTCGGACCCGCGAGCGACGGAACCACCGTCGCCAGATCCAGCGACATCGTGTCGTTGAATACCGGAACCGGCGCACCCTTCAAGCGGAACAGTCCTTGTTCCCTCGCATACGCTTCCACCAGGTCGATCTGAGCCTGCGAGCGGTTCGTCATGCGGAGATACTCGAGCGCCTGCTCGTCGATCGGGAACACACCGATCGTCGCGCCGTACTCGGGAGCCATGTTCGCGATGGTCGCGCGATCCGCCAGGCTGAGATTGTCCAGGCCGTCGCCGTAGAATTCGACGAACTTGCCCACGACGCCCTTCTTGCGCAGCATCTGCGTCACGGTCAACACAAGGTCGGTTGCCGTCGCGCCTTCCGGCAGCTTGCCCGAAAGTTCAAAGCCGATCACTTCCGGCAGCAACATCGTCGCCGGCTGGCCCAGCATGCAAGCCTCGGCTTCAATACCGCCGACGCCCCAACCAACCACACCCAAACCGTTGATCATCGTCGTGTGCGAGTCCGTGCCGACAACCGTGTCGGGATACGCTTCGCCTCCGATCGACATGACCACCGGAGCCAAATACTCCAGGTTCACCTGGTGCACAATACCCGTGTCGGGCGGCACCGCGCGGAAATTCTGGAACGCCGATTGGCCCCAGCGCAGAAACTCATAGCGTTCCTGGTTGCGCTGGAACTCAAGCAATGCGTTCGCCGCGAAGGCACCCTTTGAGCCGAACTCGTCCACCTGCACCGAGTGATCGATGACAAGATCCACCGGCACCAGCGGGTTGGCTTTCTTCGGGTCAGCTCCCATCGACTTCAGCGCGTCGCGCATCGCGGCCAGATCGACCACGCACGGCACGCCGGTGAAGTCCTGCAGAACCACGCGAGCCGGGCGGAAGTTGATCTCCTGCGCTTCGGTCTTGGTGTCCCACTTGGCGACATATTCGATGTCGGACTTCTTGACGGTGAGCCCATCTTCAAAGCGCAGCAGGTTTTCGAGAACAATCTTGATCGAAAAAGGAATGCGCTTCAAATCGAAGCCAGCCTTTTCGAGAGCGGATAGACGATAAATCTTGTATGTTTGGCCGCCCGAGCGAAGCTCGCCCGCGGCACCGAAGGAGTTCTGGCTAGGCATGGATCTTTTTATTTTATCTCGTACCTGATGGTTAGGGTCAATTCGTCTTTTGGCGGCCGGTTGAGGGTAGCCTATTGTTGGGAGGCATCCCCCGGCTCACGCCAGGGGTTCGAGCCGGCGCAGTGGATGTGGCGCGCGCACTCCTGGGTGCCGCATCGCGACTCATCGCGATGCCTGCCAACGGACTTCCGAATCCCACGAAAACACGAACATCCAATAAGTTAGTTCAAAAGACGCCTGCGCTGGACCTACTGGCCGCACTTGCCGGTGCAAACCGTTTCGGAAACCTTGCGCGCCGCGCCCAGACGCCCAGGGTCACCCGGCGAAGGCTCCCGCACCGACAGCGTTTCCACCACACCATCCCCGGCGGTTTTCGCACGCACCAAAATTTCCTGCGCGCGAAGCCGCTGGCCAGTGTCGCTCGAAACAGCAACGCCGTCCGTAGAGCGGCGATAGATGTTGCGCTCAGTGACGCTTGACCCATCGGGCTTCTCTTGAGTCTTGATGACTTCCTGCGCCATCAGCTCCAGTTGTCCGGTGTTGCCCGGCGTGTAGCTTTGCTTCGTAGTGGACGCGCCGTTGGCATCTTTCTTGGTGTCGCGGATTTCCCGCTCCGCGGCAACGAAACCCGTATTTTGCGCCGGGCGATACACCGTTTCATCCTCGTGGACGGCCTTTTCGTCGGCCACGGAAACCACTTTGCGCTTCTCCACCGTGTCGAATGAGCCCGTGGGGCCGGGGCGCGCGATGCCCACTTCGGACGTCGTCGTATTGCCCTGCTTCACCGATTCGATGGTCCGCCGCTCACCTTCCTGCATGCGGCCGTTCACGTCACTGACGTAAGTGGTGGATCGCGTGGTGGTGGCGTTGCCCTTCACCTGCGATTCGGTCACCGTACGCGTCACCAGCCCGGGCTGTCCAGTGGGATCGAACTTGCGCGTGATGGTTTCGGTTACGCGGCCCGAAGGCCCTTCGCTAAGGATGCGCGTTTCGGTTACTTCACGCGGCACCTTACGCCCGTTCATCGAGTCGCTCAATTCCGTGCGATCCCCTTTGGGGCCGACAGCGGCGCGATTTCCTTCCACCAACCGGCCATTCAGATCCGGCTGATAGTTCGTCGAGGTGGCTTGCGCAAAGGCAAGCGACGCAGTTACCAGTGTGAGCAGACAGTACCGCACATTCCCAGCCTAAGCGGAACCCCGCCACGCGGCAATCAGGAGAACCCCTTAGACCGGCCGCCCAAAATGTGGGCAAGTGACGGAGGGCGGGACCCCAGTCCCGCGCCGAGGCCCTGCCCCGGACTTGCGTATCGAAATTCTCGTATCGAGATTCGTGCGTCGATATTCCTGCATCAAAATCGCCCACAAAAAAAGCCAGCCTGGGGGCTGGCTGCGGGACGGGGTCCCGCCCTCCGTCCGATACAATAGCCTTTAGTGAAGAAGTTTTACATCGAAACCTTCGGCTGCCAGATGAATGCGCATGACTCGGAGAAAGTCATTGGCACTCTCATCAGCGAAGGCTATGAGCAAGTGGAGACGCCTGAGGCCGCCGATCTCGTCTTCTACAACACCTGCAGCATCCGCGATAAAGCCGAGCAAAAAGTCTTTCATCGTCTAGACCTGTTCAAGCGCGACGGCAAGGGCAAAACCTTCGCCGTGCTCGGCTGTGTCGCGCAGCAGGAAGGCGAGAAGATTTTCGAGAAAGCCCCGCACGTCAGCATGGTGTGCGGCTCGGCCAGTTACAACAAGCTCCCCGAGATGCTGGTGCAGCTCGAAAGCGGCAACCGCCGCGTCACGGGCCTCAGCCTGGACACCGAAGATACGTTTGAAACTCCGATGACGCGGCGCGATAACCCGCACCGGGCGTACATCACGATCATCGAAGGCTGCGACAAAGCGTGTGCCTATTGCGTGGTTCCCTACACACGTGGGCCCGAGCGCAGCCGCACGGCGCAATCCGTCATTAATGAAGCGCGCCAGCTCGCCTCCATGGGCTACAGCGAAGTGCAGTTGCTGGGCCAGAACGTGAATAGCTACCGCGATCCTTCACCCGCCGGTTGGGACTTCGCGCGTTTGCTGGATGAAGTGGGCAAAGTGCCCGGCATCCGCCGCGTGCGCTTCACGACTTCTCATCCGCGCGATTTCGTGAAACCGATTATCGACGCGATCGACCGCAACCCGTCGCTCTGCAATCACGTGCATCTGCCCGTGCAGAGCGGATCGTCGAAAGTGCTGGCCGCGATGCAGCGCCTCTACACGCGCGAACAATACATGGAGCGCATCGCGTGGATGAAAGCGGCGAAGCGCGATATCGCAATCACCTCCGACATCATCGTCGGCTTCCCCGGCGAAACCGAAGCGGATTTTGAAGAGACGCTTGGGTTGCTCGAAGCCGTGGAATACGACAGCATCTTCGCCTTCAAGTATTCGCGCCGCCCCAACACGCCGGCGCTGCATCTGGACGACCAGATTCCGGAAGAAGAAAAGAGCCGCCGTCTTGCGATTGTGCAAGCCCGCCAGCGCGATATTCAAATCCGCCGCAATGAGCGTTACCTGGGCGCCGTGGAAGAATGTCTGATCGAAGGCTTCAACAAAGCCACCGGGCAGTGGATCGGCCGCACCTCGCAGTACAAAATGTTGAACTTCCTTTACCCTGGCCGCTCGCCCGAAACGCATGGCGAACTGATGGGCCGGTATTTGAACGTGAAAGTGACGCGTTCCGGTCCAAACTCCCTTGCCGGAGAATGTGTACAGTAAAAACAGGGAGAGACGCGTTATGGAAGTGGAAATGAAAATCCGGGGATTGATGGTGGACCCGGTCACCAACATGCCGATTGTCGTTTTGAAAGACATCAACGGCACCGCGATTCTTCCGATCTGGGTGGGAGTCTACGAAGCCAACGCAATCGCGCTCGAAATCGAAAAAGTTTCCACCCCTCGTCCGATGACGCATGACCTGATCCGCAATTTGCTCTTCGGCCTGGAAACGGGCGTGAAGAAGGTTGTGGTGAACGATCTCAAAGACGACACCTTCTACGCCGTGATTTGGTTGGAGCGTGGCGGCGAAATGATTTCGATCGACTCGCGCCCCAGTGACGCTTTGGCCGTAGCCCTTCGCCTCGATTGCCCCATCTACGTGGAAGAGACGGTCCTGAAGACGTCGAAGACCGTGGCGTCGGTAGCCGAAGTGGGCAACAACGAAGAGCTGCGTAGATGGCTGGAGAACCTCAACGACGAGGACCTCGGCCGCTACAAGATGTAACGCCAGCGTCGTTTTCAAACAAGTCAAACAGACATACTTGAAGTGTGGGTGCGCGCCCGTGGGGCGGGGCTTCGCCCGGCAGCCGCGCATCAGCGCGGCTTTTCAAAAAACAATAAGCCGGGGGAAGCCCGGCTGCCGCCCTGAAGGGCCGCCCCACGTCGGCACACAACTTGCCTAAAACAAAAAGCGCTCCGGGAGGCTTTCGCCTCGCGGAGCGCTTTCTTTCACTTCTGAAGGTTTACTGCTTCTTCTTCGCAGGAGCAGCGGCCGGAGCGCCCTTTTTGCCGGCGGGGCGCGCTGCGGGAGCGCCTTTACCCGTCCAGCCTTCGATGTCGGTCGCTTCGGATTCGAAGGTCAACACGTAGGGATCTTTGCTGAATTCCTTCGCGGTGCCGGAGAAGGAGAGTTCCCCGCCCGGTTCCATCTTGCCCTTCAGGCCTTCTTCGATGACGATCTTGGCGTCGGCGGCTTCACCCGCCACGGCGATCATCAGTTCTTTCGGGTTCGTTTCCGGCGTGGCCGAAACCAGCTTGCCCTTGAACTTCATCACGCCATTGACGCCGCCGGGAACAGCGGAATCCTTCAGAGCTTCCCAGTACATCGCCGAACCGTCGCCCGTCAGGTTTTCCTTGATATCGTTCCAGAAGCCAACGACCGGATTATCCTTCAAAGCGGCCTGACGCTTTTCTTCCGCGTCCTTCGCGATGTCCACGGTGCTCTTGATGTGGAAGTCGGCGGGAGGCAGAGCAGCGGTCTTCGCGGCAGCCTTCAATTCGTTCAGTCCCTGCGCGTTGCCGTGGTAGGTGGCGTACGCCTTGGCGAGGAAGCCATCCACCTGGGTGCGGGTGGGTGCGGGCAGAGCGCCCTGGCCATCATAGGCAGCCGAGCGAGCGTAGGCATACAGCGCCTTCGGCATCTTCTCGGGGTGATCCTTCTGCTGGCTGAGCAGGTTGCCGGCCAGCATGTAAGCCGCCTGCGTGTTGGTGGCATCCACTTCCAAAGTCTTGGTCAGCGCGGCTTCGGCCTTCGGGGTGTCCTTCGACAGGACGGCGGCGCGGGCCAGGGTGAAAGTTGCGAACTTCTGCATCGCGGGCTTTGCGGCAGCCCACTGGTCGGCCGTCATGCCCTGCGGCATCTTGTCGGCAGCGTAGATCGCATCGAGGTTGCCACTGACGTAGGTGGCTGTCTTTTCCACCGTCTCGATGTCCGCTTTGTTGGCGGCAGAAAGAGTCGCCTTCGGATCGGCCGGAACCAGCGAGAGGCCAAAGCCCACGATTTCGGTCAGCGATGACAGATCGTTCGGCTCAGCCTTCAAAATTTCAAGAGCCGTATCCACCGCGGCGCGGTGATTGTTCAACTGCTGATAAGTCACCAGATAAATCTTCAGCCGAACGTCGGCGTATTCGCTCTGGGCGTAGCCGGCCTTCCATTTTTCCAGGCTTTGGAGGCGCGCCTGAGGAGTGGCGTCGGGCTTGGTGATCTCGGTGTACAGATCGTATTCGGCGCGGTCTTTCCAGTTCTTCTGCGCCGGCGCCTGCGCATGAAGGCCAATGGCCAATCCGGCCATCACAAAGCTAGATATAAGGATATTTTTGAGTCTCACCACGAACCTCCAGTTGCGAATTCGAGCGTATCGCCCTTTCGTTTCATCGATTCGCACTTTGCGAAGTATAGCGGAACCGTTAACGGACCCGCAACCGCCTATCGTACAAACCGAATCCCCGGAACATCTTTTCCCGTAACACTTTTCCCGTAACACCAAGACTACACCGATTTCCTGGTGGTTGGCCATGGGCTTCCAGTTCCCCGTGAACTGCTACCCCCGGCACAAAATACCACTACTGAGATACCACCCTTGAGGGCAGTAGTCCAGCATATTAGACGTCAAGATTACAAATTCGTTCCCAGGGGCGGCCTTGGGGCGCAAAAACGGGCTGACACAAAAACGGGTTGCATCATTACGCGATCCTGACCGTTACGCTATTCTGACCCTTACGTTAAGCTGGCCCTAACATCATGCGCTGGGTGGATCTTGCTGTTATCGTCCTTTATCTCGCCGGAATCACGTGGTTCGGCGTGCGATTTCAAAAATCGCAAAGGACATTGAAGGATTACTTTCTCGGGGGGAAAACCACGCCGTGGTGGGCTATCGCGCTTTCCATCGTCTCGGCGGAGACAAGCACGCTCACTATTATTGGCACGCCTGTCCTCGCCTTTCAAGGTGACTACGGATTTTTGCAGTTGGTGCTGGGCTACCTGCTGGCGCGCATCGTCATTTCCCTTTTATTCCTGCCCGCCTACTTCCGGGGCGAGATGTTCACCGCTTATGAATTGATGCGTGTGCGCTTCGGCGAGCGCATCCGTCGACTGACAGCCGCTACGTTCTTGATTTTGCGCGCGCTTGCGGAGGGCGTTCGGGTTTTTGCGATTTCCCTCGTGATTTCAGTGATCTTTGGATCGGGCGAAGCCGTCTCCATCCTCATCATTCTTTGCCTGACGCTGATTTATACCTATGAGGGCGGACTGACCGCGGTCATCTGGACCGACGTGGTGCAAATGATTCTGTACGTCGCGGGCGCTATTGTGAGCCTCGTCGTGCTGCTCAACGAAATTCCCGGCGGATGGCAACACGTGGTGGATGTGGCGGGACCTCTTGGGAAGATGCATGTGTTCGATTTCAGCGTCGGGCCCCCATATTTCACCAAAACGTACACATTCTGGGCGGGCATCATCGGCGGCTGTTTCCTGACGACTGCGAGCCACGGAACCGAACAATTGCTGGTGCAACGGTTGCTGGCGGCAAAAGATCTAAGAGAGAGCAGAACCGCTCTACTGGCCAGTTGGGCGGTGATCTTTGTGCAGTTCACTTTGTTTCTTGCGGTGGGAACTTGTCTGTTCGTTCTTTATAAAGAGCGCGGCATCGCTCCGCCGGCGGTGGCCGACCGTCTCTATCCCTCCTATGTGTGGCAGCAGTTGCCGGTGGGCGTCGCGGGGTTGGTGATGGCGGCGATCCTCGCGGCGTCGATGTCGAACCTGAGTGCGGCGCTGAACGCGCTGGCTTCGACGACCGTGCTGGATCTGTGGAAGCCGTTCGCGATGAAGCGGGCGAGCGGCGTGGATAAACAGGTGGATAACCAGGTGGACGAGCGAAAGTGGCTCGCGTATGCGCGATGGGCCACGGTAGCGTGGGGTGCGATCCTTTTCGGCGTCGCGATGCTGGCGCGGCAGTGGGGCAGCGTGCTGCAGGCGGGACTTTCGATTGCATCCGTGGTTTATGGATCTTTGCTCGGCGTGTTTCTGTTGGGCCTTTTGACCAAGCGCGTGCAGGAACGCGCGGCGATGGCGGGAATGCTCACTGGACTCGCGGTGATGCTGTATGTGCGCTTCGCAACGCACATCGCGTTTACATGGTGGGTGCTGATCGGCTCGTCGGTCACATTCGCCGGGGGACTTTTGATGTCGTTTGCTTTTAAGGAAGCGATCTTCAAGGACGTGAGTTTCCAAAAGAATATCGCCGGAGATAAATCGCATGAGTGAAGCGGACAACAGTGACCGTCTCCGCCGTGTGCTGGGATTCTGGCCGGCGTTTTCGCTGGTGATCGGCACCATCATCGGAAGCGGAATTTTCCTGGTGTCGAATGACATGATCCGCGCGGTGGGCTCGCCGGGGATGGTTTTCTTCATTTGGATTTTCGGTGGAATTCTGTCCTTGCTGGGGGCGCTTAGTTATGGCGAGTTGTCGGCGGCGATGCCCGAGGCCGGAGGCGAATACGTTTACTTAAGCGCGGCTTACGGGCCATTGCTCGGTTTCCTGCAGGGGTGGGCCAACGCGCTGGTGATGTTCCCGGCGTCGGTGGCGGCCAAAGGCGCTGGATTTATTACCTTCCTTGCGGTATTTTTCCCGAATTTAAACCGTATTCTTTTGTCGATTCCGCTGCCGATTGGCCCGGGCGGCGGCCCGCTGGACATTCATTACGGGCAGTTGGTGGGCATTGGAGTGATCGTTTTCCTATTAGGGGTCAACTACATCGGTGTTCGTGCCGGTGGGCGTGTACAGGTGTTCACGACGGCCCTCAAGATGGGATTGATCGCCGCCATTATCTTTGCCGGCATTTTTTGGGGCAAAGGGGACAGTGCGCATTTTCAGTCTGTGATTCCGGCGACTCCCGGGGGCGTCGCGGGATTTTTTACGGCTCTGGTGGCCGCTTTGTGGGCTTACGACGGATGGAATAACGCGGCATCGATTGGTGCGGACGTCGAGCGGCCGGGGCGGAATTTGCCGCTGGTGATGATTCTGGGCACGGGTGCGGTGATCTGCGTTTATCTTTTGATCAACGCGGCGTATTTCTGGGTGCTGAGCCCGGCGGAGATTGCGCAAAATCCGCGTGTTGCGGCGGAAATGATGCAGCGGGTGCTGGGCGTCTCGGGCGCCAGCGTCGTTAGCCTGGCGGCGATGATTTCGATTTTCGCATCGATGAATGGTTCATTTTTGGCCGGAACACGCCCCGGTTACGCCATGGCGCGCGACGGCGTGTTTTTCCAATCGATCGGGCGATTGCATCCTCGATTCCACACTCCGAACGCAAGTCTGGTGCTGCTGGCCGTGCTCTCCTGCATTTTGCTCCTGAGCGGACGATTTGAGGATTTGTACCGCACCGTGGTCTTCACCAGTTGGGTGTTTTATGCCCTGACCGCGTTGTCGGTTTTGATTTTGCGCCGCAAGAAACCTGACATGGACAGACCTTACCGGGTGCACGGATATCCGGTAGTACCGGTTCTTTTTGTACTGGTTGCCGCTGGCCTGCTTTATTCGACTCTGCTCACCTATCCGCGTGAATCCGGCATTGGGTTGGGCATGATTCTGGCCGGTTTACCTTTTTATTTTCATTGGAAACGCCATCCCAGGCCGTCGGCCAGGAAATAATACCGAGTTGCTTCGGGGTCCGTCCAACCGCCTCCAATTTAGGACAATCCGGCCACTTCTTGTTCTGAAATCAGAACAATGCTCTTGAAACCACACAAAAAGAGAGATAGTATCGAGGAGTGACTCGGGAATTATACCTTGGGTCTGTTCGGAATTCGGAACAGAACGAGCTGGGTCAGATACCACTTTGGGGCTGATGGAGAGTTCAATGGACGTTTTGAAAATGCTGGCGGATTTACGCCAGGAACGGGCTCAAATTGAAGAAGCCATTGTCACGCTGGAGCGGTTGGCTGCGGGACGCGGCCGCCGTCGTGGACGTCCGCCATCATGGATGTCCGCGATTAAGCGCCGAGGTCGTCCGCCGGGCAGCAAGAACAAGCCCAAGGAAGCCGCTGCTTAGTTGTCTGACTTGGCCGCAGTGGCATTCCTGTTAGAATTTTGAGGAGCGGCAGTTGGCGATGTCCAACTGCCCAACTCCTCGAAAATGTCTTCCTCTACCTCACCTTTCTCTGAATCCCCACTTATTGTTGCTCTGGACGTAGAGTCCGCCGCGGAAGCTCGCAATTTGGTTGCCCGGCTGGGCACAAGCGCGTCCTTTTACAAGGTCGGCCTGGAACTCTACACGGCGGCGGGCATGGACTTTGTCCGCGAACTAAAGAGCCAGGGTCACCGCGTTTTTCTCGATCTCAAGCTCTACGATATTGGCGAAACAGTAAAGCGCGCGGTGGCTCGCGTGGCGAATAGCGGCGCGGATTTTCTGACCATCCACGCCAGCCGGGCGGTGATGAAGGCGGCGGTGGCGGGCAAGGGCGACTCCGCTCTAAAGCTGCTGGCAGTCACTGTGCTTACCAGCGTGGACGACAATGACCTTCGGGAAGACGGCTACTCGACCAACGTGAGCGATCTGGTGGCGCTGCGCGTGCGCAATGCGGTGGAGGATGGCGTGGAAGGGATCGTGTGCTCGGCGCTGGAAGTCGCGAAGGTACGCGCAATCGCAGGACCGAAGGCGATCTTAGTCACGCCCGGCGTTCGTTCGGCGGGCGCGGCGGTGGGGGATCAAAAGCGCATCGCCACTCCGGCGGAGGCGATGGCCAATGGCGCGAGCTTCCTGGTTATTGGCCGTCAGGTGACGAGGGCGCAGGATCCGAAGACGGAGATGCAGCGGATTCTGGCTGAGATTGGGCGCTAGCCGTATCGGTGGAAACCGCGCCTTGCGCGATGTCCGTTAACGCCGCACTGGCGTTGTCGGTTGTCGCGTCACCTTCCAGCAAGGAACCGCTCAGCGACGCGAGCGCAGGGAAGCGCATACCCAAAATAAAGCCGTCCGTGCTGCCCGCGGGTGTTTCATGTAAGGGCTGTCCCGCGGGGAAAATATCCGCCGTCGCGGAACCCGCGGCATAGGCGGTGCCGCCCGGCACTACATCCACGGCGTAAACAATCTGAGTGCCCGCGCCCGTGATGTAGCTGGAATAAATCAGCCCGTTGGTGCCTTTAGTGCGGTCGATGATGGCGAAGAAGCCATCGACGCCGCCGCCGCCCGAAACCTGATTCAGAGCGTCGGTGGAAATCGGGAAGTGATCCACGGTGGTAAGGTTCTGCGACAGAGTGTAACCGCCAATGTAGTAACGGCCGGCCGAATCGCGCGCCATGTCATAGAGGACTTCGCCCTGCGCTCCACCGAAGAATGTCGAGTACAGCAGACCGGACGGACCGGGCTTCGTCAGATCGAACACGGCAATGAAACCGTCCGAAGAGCCCTGCGGCAGCGGCTGATAGGCGTTTTGCGTGGTGGGAAATTCGCTCGAAAGCGTGTACCCGGCGACCGCAACGCGCGTCGGCGTTTCGACGATCACGCGGCGGATTTCGTCGATACCGGAGCCGCCGATGTAGGTGCCGTAAAGAATCTGCTTGTTCGCTAAATCCACTTTCAAGAGGAAGCCATCGCCATCGCCGCTGTTGACCGATTGATACGCACCGGGCGTCGGCATGTCGGGGGAGTAAGACACACCCGCCACATAGATGATGCCGGATGCATCCATCGCCATCGAGCGAGGATAATCGCTTGCGGAAGCATCGATGTAGGTGCTGGCAACCAGTGTGTCGGTCCCGCTTTTGGTGATGTCAAAGGCGGAGATGAAAATTTCCGTACCGGCACGCGAGGCTGAATCGATGGGGTTCATCATCGGCAAATCCGAGGACGGCGTGGAGCCCGCGATGTAGACATTGCCGCCGTAGAGCGCGATTGCGCGCACGTCTTCCGACAGCGTGCCGCCGAAGTAAGTGGAGAACACGAGGCTGCCCGCGCCCGAGCCAACGTTCGGATCGAACACGGCGATGAACGCATCGACGGCCCCTGTATTGGTGTCCTCGTAGGCGCCCGAAGTGGTGGGCAGGTCCGTGGAGGTCGTGGTGCCCGTGATGTAGATGCGGCCGCTGGCATCCACGGCAATGGCTTTTGCGATGTCATTCGACACCCCGCCATAGTAGGTGGTGTACGGCACGTAGTTACCGTCGGGAGCGTTGGGAACGATCTTCTGTGCCCAGGCGTCCTGGCCGCCGCGGTTGCCAATGTCGTAGTAGTCGCCCTGAACGTAGAAGTCTGTGGAGAACGTGTGGCCGGCGATGTAAACGTTGCCGTTCGCGTCGTGCGTGATGGCATTTACCACATCGGCTTTCGAGCCGAACAGGTAGCGCGCGTAGGTGATGACGGGATCAACCACCAGAGCCCGCGATTTGTCATAGGCGCCCAGCTTGAGCGCGACATTGCCGTCGGCGGCAAGCAAATAAGACGAGGCCACGGGAACACGCTGACCGTTGGCGTTGATTTGGTAGGACACCGGGGCCTGCTGCGTGATATCCCGCGAGCCCAAGGTCAACTGGAGGTCGCCGGAAGAGGTGAGCCGAAGGTTGTCGGCACCATCGAAGCGGATGCGGATTTTCGATGCGTCTGCGCCCGGTGCGATGTTGAAGTCGTATTCCAACTGTTGGCCGTTGCCGTAGTAGGTGACGTCAATGCCCGGATAGACGCCGGTTCGCGTCAGGCGATGAAAAGCGGTCACCGGACCGCTGTAGGCCGAACCGAAGTATTCAATTTTGCCCGCATCGGCCTGCTCGCCCTGGTAAGCCGCGGCGCGGTTCGAGCCCACGAGCGTCGTGCGGACCGCACGATCGCCGAGCGCAAGCACGGAAGACTTCGACGTAAACAGAAACGCGTAGTCGAGTCCGCGCGCCGCCCACAGCACGGGGTCCGTGGGGCTGGTCGCCAACTGGCCGCGATTAGGTTCAAACCGCAAAGGAGCGGAAACCGGGGTGGCAGAGGGCGCCGCAAGAGCGGACACACCGGCGACACCTATGAGAAATAAGGCAAATGGGCGCATGAAGCTATTTAGACGTACTTTCAAGTTTAACAGGTTGCAAGGAAATGCAGGGGCGGGATTCGGGCGCTGGCCCACCACGATGAAAACCCCCGTTGGGGGGCAAATGCAGCATCACGGGATGTCAGAGGGAACGGACAGGAGGCTTACCTCTTCCGGACGGCACTCAGATCCTGATACATCGCTTCAAGGAACAGGGCCGTCGTCCAGGGTCCCGTATCGGAGCCGTAGCGGGCGTCGTAATCGGCGCTGACTTTGGCGGCCTTCACCTGATCGAGCGTCATGCCTTTGTTGACCATATCCTGCACGCGGTCGCGCAGTATGGTGAGCATGTCACGGTACTCCACCACATCGGCTTCATCACATAAGCGGCCTTTGCCAGGAACGATGTAGGTGCCGCCTTCCTGGTGTTCGCCGGGGATGGCAAGATCGATGATCTGATTCAGAGCGGCAATGACGCCGTTGATGTTGCCGCCGTTTTTGTGATCGATGACCGGGTAGCTCACGGTGGAGAAGACGTCGCCGGTGGCGATGACATCGGAGCGGCGGAAGTACACCACGCTATCGCCATCGGTGTGTGCCGGGGGCTGGTGGAGGATCTGGATGGACTCACCGTTGAGGTGGATCTGGTCTTCGTCGGCGGGATATGTTTCGGTTGGCCACGCGGCGAACGGGAGTGCGGGGCTTCCGGGCGTGGGTTCGCTCATGCGCTTGTAAACGTTTTCATGCGCGATGATCGCAGCTCCGACTTTGGCCGAATCGCCGAGGATCTTGATGCCATCGATGTTATTGCCGCCGATGGAGCGGCCCGAGGAAGCAATCGCTTCATTGCTGCCGGTGGATTCCGGATGCACGTGGGTGTTGATGATGTAGCGCAGAGGCTTGTTGGAAATCTGGCGCAACGCGGCGATGACTTTGCCGCTAAGGGCAGGCACTTGGGTGTCTACCAGGACCATCGCCTCGGGTCCGGCGTTCACGACGAGGTTTCCGTTCGGCGTCACCAGCATGTACACGTTGCCCTGCACGGCGACGACATGGACATCGCCGTCATTGTCCGCTGCCATGGGGACTTGCGGCGGCGTGTTGACGGAGACCGGCGGGCGGCTCATGGTTCCGCCGGAAAGTTTCGCGCGGTATTCGGGATAGGTGCTTTCAGCACCACCACGTGCTGCCTCGGCAGGAACCTTAAATCGGCGCGTGGAGGCATCGAGGCTGGGATTCGTTCCTGGAAGATAGTGCGGGACAAAGCCCTTGGGACGATTCGCGATTTCCATGGCCGGGCGGCACGGATATCCGCCCATTTGCTGGCGCGGCGCGAGCACATAATTGCGGCTGCGGATGAAGGGCTCGGTGAGATACACCGGATCGGTGACGATCTGCACGATGGTGATGACGTCGCTATAACGCATGAAGTGTTCCACCATGGTTGCCTTGTCGCTGCGGGGCACCCCGTTGCGTTCCACCTGCGCCATCTTCAGGTGGGTAGTGGTGACGGTGAGAACGTCCCCTTCCCAGGTGCCGGTGGAGAAACCTTGCCAAGTGTAGGGGGCCCAAGCCGGAGGATGCGGGCGGCCGTCCATCCAAATGGTGCGGAGCTGCCCCTGATACTCCATGTAGGTGTGCCATGCGACGACTTCCTGCGTCGCGGGATCCACGTCTTTCCAGATGCGCATGCCGCCAACGGTGAGGCCATGATCGGCCGCGAAGGGGATGCACTGGCGTTCGGGCAAGGTGTAGACGGAACCCATCCAGCTATCGGCCTTCATGCGGGCGCCATCGGTGATGGGGAGTCCAAGGTATTCGCCAACCTCCGGTCCACCGCCGCGGTAGGGTTGATCCTCGTGCATCCGTCCACCCCACTCGCCGGAGAGATCCACTTCCGCAAAGGCAGGAATACACGCGATGCTGAGTGCGAAAACGACAAACAAGCGGGGGAAAACGGCGATCTTCATCCAAAACTCCTTCGAGGCGGCCATTTCCAAATTTGGCTAGCGTACAGGATAGCCGAACAGGATGTTTTATACATCTGCCTGTTCAATTAATTGTGTGGAGAGTTGAACAGTGGCTTTCTGGCACGGGTGGCAATGCGAACGCTAGTGGCTTCCATCGGTGAGAGATGCGGTAGTGCGGCCGAGTACGGTGCGGGCGCAGCGGTGGGGGGAGAGTTCGCGACGGGCTACGCGGGTGAGGTCGGCAAGTATGGGGTCGTTTGCTCCCTGTAGGGGGTGTCGGATGGCGTCGGCAACCAGTTCCTGGGCGAGTTTGGCGACGCGGGCTTCGGCGATGCGGCGGAGGCGGGTTTCCAGTTCGCCGGTCTTCTTGAGATGAGCGAAGTGGGCGTCGAGTTGGTCCAGGAGCTTTGACGCGCCTTCGCCTTTGGTCGCGACCGTGGGGATGACGGGAATCTCCCAACCGCCTTCGGGAACCATTTGCATGGCGAGAATCGCGCGGAGTTCGTTGATGGTGCGCTCGGCTCCATCGCGGTCGGCTTTGTTGACCACGTGAATGTCGGCGATCTCCATGATGCCGGCTTTGAGCGCCTGGATATCGTCTCCCATGCCTGGGACGCTGACGACGATGGTGGAATGTGCGAGGCGCATGATATCGACTTCGTCTTGGCCGACGCCGACGGTTTCAACGATGACGAGCGGGAAGCCGGCGGCGCAGAGGAGATCGACGCCATCCGCAGCGGCGCGAGCAAGTCCGCCGAGTGCTCCGCGAGTGGCCATGCTGCGGATGAAGACGCCGGGGTCGCCCGAAAGTTCCCGCATGCGGATGCGGTCGCCAAGGATGGCTCCGCCGGTGTAGGGCGAGGATGGATCGACGGCGAGAATCGCGACACGGATGCCGCGTTTGCGGGCTTCTTTCGCGAGAGCTGTTACCAGAGTGCTTTTGCCTGCGCCGGAGGCTCCGGTGACGCCGACGACGTGCGCGGCGCGAGTATGCGGATAGAGGATCTCGACCAAAGCTTCAGCGCGATCGCCGCCGGATTCGATCCAGGTGAGTCCGCGAGGTAGCGCGCGCGGACGGCCTTCGAGAATGGCGGCGGCAAGTTCGGCGGCTTCGGCTGGGGCAGACATGAGCGTGCACTATTTTCGCATTGACGCGGAGGAGGGCGTGCGGGCGGACTCGCGGCCAGCGCCAACTCAACTTTTTCGACGGAATTACGCAAATCCACGATGCCGAGGCGGGGGCCTCGGTGCGGGACGGGGGTCCCGCCTTCCGCTACTTCGACATAATACAGTCATGGCGAAAATCGATGCCGCGGCGGATGCGGTTCACAGGCACACGATGGGCGGGATTCCGCTGAAGACGGTATATACGGCGGCGGATGCACCTGCGGCTGCGGCGGCTCCGGGCGAGTTTCCTTACACACGCGGCATTCACAAGACGATGTACCAGGGGCGTTTGTGGACCATGCGGCAGTTCTCGGGCTTCGCGACGCCGGAGGAAACCAATCAGCGCTATTTGTATTTGCTGAGCCAAGGGCAGACGGGGCTGAGTGTGGCGTTCGATTTGCCAACGCTGATGGGCTTTGATGCGGATCACGAAACGTCGCGCGGCGAAGTGGGCAAGTGCGGCGTCGCGATTTCATCGCTTGCCGATATGGAGATTCTGTTCCAGGGCATTCCGCTGGATCAGGTCACCGTGTCGATGACGATTAACTCGCCCGCGCCGGTGATCTGGGCGACGTATCTGGTGGTGGCGGAGAAGCAGGGTGTGAGTTGGAAGAAGATTTCCGGCACGCTGCAGAACGACATTCTGAAGGAGTACATCGCGCAGAAGGAATATATTTATCCGCCGAGGCCCTCCATGAGGCTGGTGACGGATGTGATCGAATATTCGACCAAACACGTTCCGCGATTTAATCCAATTTCGATCAGCGGGTATCACATTCGTGAGGCCGGCTCCACCGCGGTGCAAGAGTTGGCGTTCACACTGCGCGATGGAATGGAGTATGTGGAATGGGCGGTGGAGCGCGGTTTGCCGGTGGACAGCTTCGCGCCGCGGCTGAGTTTCTTTTTCAATGCGCACAGCGATTTCTTTGAGGAGATCGCCAAGTTCCGCGCCGCGCGTTTCCTTTGGGCGGATGTGATGCGCAACCGGTTTGGCGCGCAAAGCGAGAAAAGCTGGATGCTGCGCACGCACGCGCAGACGGCAGGGTGTTCGCTCACCTGGCAGCAGCCCTATAACAACATCGTGCGAACGGCTGTGCAGGGATTGGCCGCGGTACTGGGCGGGACGCAATCGCTGCACACGAATTCGCTGGATGAAGCGTACGCGCTGCCGAGCCAGGAGGCCGCAACCATTGCGCTGCGCACGCAGCAGATCATCGCGCATGAAAGCGGCGTGCCGAATGTAGCCGACCCGCTGGGCGGCAGCTACTTCGTCGAAAGCCTGACGGAAGAGATGCGCAAACGCGCGAACGATTACATCCGCCGCATTGATGAGATGGGCGGCATGATTCCGGCTATAGAAAGAAGTTTTCCCCAAACCGAGATTGCGAACGCGAGTTACCAGTACCAGACGGAAGTGGAATCGGGCGCGCGGAAAATTGTGGGCGTGAACGAATTTCAGGCGGAGCAGGAAAAGCCGATCGAGCTGCTGCAGATCGGCGAGGAAGCCGCCAGGGCGCAATGCGAGCGGCTGAAAGGCGTGCGCGCTTCGCGCGATCAGGCCCGCGTGGATCAAGCGCTGGGGGAACTGAAGCGCTGTGCGGAAGGTTCCGGGAACACCATGCCGCACATTCTGGAAGCCGTTCGCGCGTATGCGACGGTGGGCGAGATTTGCGATGCGTTCCGCGAGGTGTTTGGGACATATACGGAGACGGGGAGTTGGTGACGGGCGCGGGCTGGGCAATTATCAAGCGGCGCACGCAGGAGTGCGCGCGCCACGCCTTCACGACGTCTTTGCTGCGGGCGGGAAAAGGGTTACGTGATCCGCATGGCGTAAATTGAATTGTGCCGTGTTAGCATTGGATTTCCCCGAGGCCGTTCCAATCCAACGCCACTGTTCTCCTTATGCCTTCTAACGCCGCCAAGTTTGTCCTCTCCGTCATCGAAGATCTGTTTTTCACCGTGAAAATCAATGAAGCGGCGAAGCGGGCGGGGTTGCCCGCAACGTTTGTGAAAAGCGATACGGACGCGCTGTTGAAGGCCGCCGAGCAGCCCACGGTAATCATCATTGATCTCAATTGCGCGTCGGTGGATGTGCTGGCGTTGATTCGAAAACTGAAGGGCGACGGTGCGACGAAGAAGATCAGCCTGATTGGCTATGTGTCGCACATCCAAGGTGAGCTGAAGCAGCAGGCGCAGGAAGCGGGCTGCGACATGGTGCTGGCGCGCTCGGCGTTTTCGCAGAATTTGCAGCAGATTCTGAAGCGCCACGCGTAGCCGGAACGCCGAGACCGCTACTTCCCCACTCTTCTCACGCGTTCCAGATCGCCCACCAATTGCCGCGTGATTTTGTCGGCAACATCGGCGCTGGCGCCGCGGAATTTCGCTCCGTTGCTTTCCTGGGTGGTGGACCAGAGCACATCACCGTCTTTGTTGACGATGCGCACGGTAGCGATCGCTTCGTGCCTGCGCTCCTTGACGTTGGTGGATTCATTCTCTGCCCCCGCCAAGCCGAGCGCCGCCGCAGCCCGATTCCGACCAGTACCCGTCGACTCGCTGGCACGGCTGGTGGAGCGAGTCCCCTCCGACGTCGCGAACTGGTCCGTGTACACCAAGTCTTCCGCAGCCCCGCGCAGGAAGCCGTCGGCGCGCTCGGCGTTTTCGGTGACCACAAAAAGCCTGGCGTTTTGCAGACTGGTAATGATGAGGTCGCGCATTTGAGCGGCTGTTTCGCCACCGGTCATACGATCGACAAACACCCGCTTGAGGTGGGGAAGCTGGCCGGCCAAATCGTCTGGAGTTTGCGCCAAAGCACAAACCGCGGTGAAGAAAGCGAGTAGAAGCTTCATCCCTTCCCTGCCTTCCTCGCTTCCAGGTCCTGATACTGGACCTTCAATCCCGTGCGCGCTTCGAGGCTCGCCAGCACGGGGCGGATCGCTGTTTTATCCACGCGGAACACCAACGCCTGCCGCGTGCCTGCGTCGTCTATGTAGCCGAGGGTCAGAAAGTGCTTGCGGGATTTCGAAAGCAGGAACATGGGCGAGATCACTACCGCGAGTGCGAGCCGGCGGTCCACCTTTTGCCCGTATTCCACCAGATTGATTTGATCGTAGGAGACGCGCACCTGGCCGTCTTTCGAATAGAAGGCAAAATACTTGGCGTCGCTCAACTCCAAGCTGCCGCCGGTGCCGCTGGACACCGCGGCGAGCGTGCCGCCGACGTATTCGACATGTGTTTGCGCCGACGCCATTACTGCGACGCTGGGCACCAGAATCATGAAGGTGGATACCAGAGTTGTCCGCACATAGATTAGTGCGAGCAGGCGGCGGGAATTCTCCGTGGAATACGATGGAAGGGATGGAATCGACACAAAATCCTGCAGCACCGAAACCCGAACCCTACATTGAACCCTGGATGCGAGGGCCGATTGACGGCGTCAGCGCGCTGATCGCCCCGGCTTTGTACGCCTTCGACCATGCCCGCGAGGACCTGGCGAAGTGGACGGAAGGCCTGACGCAAGAACAACTTTGGGCCACTCCGCATGGGTTCGGCTCGGTGGGTTTCCACCTGCGCCACCTGGCGGGGGCGACCGACCGGCTGCTCAGCTACGCCGAAGGCACCCAGCTTTCGCCCGAACAACTGGCCTACCTCAAGGCCGAGCACAACCCCGGCGCGACGCGCGAGGAACTGCTGGCCGGCATGGACGCGGCGTTCCAGAAAGTGGAGGCGTACGTCAAGACGCTGGACCCTGCCAAATACACCGAGTTCCGGGGAATCGGACGCAAGCAGTTGCCGACGACGGTTAGCGGCGTGCTGTTCCATATCGCCGAGCACGTGCAGAGGCACATCGGCCAGGCGATCAGCGCGGCGAAGCTTACCAAGGTGAGCTAGGCGTCGCCTCGGCAAACGCATGAGCACACGCCCACAGGCGGCAGGAACAACACGGACCAAGAGCGGGGCGAGTGCACTGCTCTTTCGTTTATGGGATCACCATCTATGTGACCCGCGCCTTGTGCTGGGTATTTATCTTTTGGCCGCCGCCGTTGTCACGCTGATCAAAATCGCCCCCGGCGATTTCGTCGAAAACGGGCATCTCTACCAGCCGCTGCAAAACTTTGCGATTTTCCGCAATTCGTTCCTTCACCTGATTCACGGGCAGGATCTATACGCGGCTTATCCGGAGGAGCAATGGGATCTTTACCGCTACAGCCCCGCCTTCGGGCTGCTGTTTGCACCGTTCGCTGTGCTGCCGTACGCGGCGGGAGCCATCTTGTGGAACATCGTCAACGCCGCTGTGCTGTTCGCTGCCGCGTGGGCGTTGCCGTGGCTCGATAAACGCAGGCCAGCGCAGGTGTTGTGGTTCGCGTTTCTGGCGCTGCTCACGTCGCTGGGCAATGCCCAGAGCAATGCGCTGATCGCGGGATTGATGATTGGCGCTTATGCCGCGGCGGAACGGAGGCGGCCGGGGGTATCGGCTCTGCTGATCGTGCTGGCCGTTTGCGTGAAGCCGTTCGGCATTTTCGCGCTGGTGCCGTGCGCGTTGATAGCAGGGCGGGAAAGGTTGATCGGATGGACGGTGGTGTGGGGTTCGGCACTGGCGCTGTTGCCTTTGGCCGTCGTCTCTCCCGCAAATCTTGTTCAGCTTTATCAAAACTGGTTCGCGACGATGAACGCTTTCAACAAGTCCCGGCCGGGCATGTCGGTAATGGGATTGCTGAGTACGTGGTTCGGGTGGAATCCGCCGAACAATGTGGTGATCGCGGTGGGTATTGCGGTGCTTTTGGCGGTCACGCTTGTTGTCTGCATTCGCCAGCGCCAAAGCGATTCCAATATTCGCCTGATGACCGCCGCGTCTGTCATTATCTTCGTGACTATCTTCAACTACGCCGCGGAATCGCCCAGCTATGTCATCGCCGTCTCCGGCGCGGCGCTCTGGTATTTCGCGCAAAAGCCCACCCTTGCGAATGGCGTTTTGCTCGCACTGGTATTTTTATTCTCCGAATTATCGTCGTCGAGCATCTTCCCCCGCGATCTCCGCCACGACGTCTTTGAACCGTACGTGGTCAAAGCCGTGCCATGCATTCTGGTGTGGCTGAAGCTGCAATTCGATTTGCTGGCCTCGACGGAAGCCCCTACGAAGGCTTAGGCCATTCGTGGAGGATGGGGCCGAAATCGCATACTTCTCCGGACTTTTCCTTCCTATGACGTGTGTGACGCCGTCGATGATTTCATTGGCACAGGCGAATTCCACCCCGGTCACGCTATCCTGATAGTTACCCATGCACCAGGAAGTTGTTGAGGCCGAAGGCCACCTAATCGATTCCCACCTGATGGAACAGATCTTCGACACCGTTGTCGAGTTCAACGGCAAGTTCGAGGTGGAACAGTTCCGGATCGGGCGGACCAATGCCGAACTTTCTTACCTTCGCTTGAGGGTGGAGACTGCAGACGCTGCCGATATGCAGCAAGTGCTCAGCCAGTTGCTGGGCCTCGGCTGCGCCCCGATGGACGCGGGCGACGCGGAACTCGCGCTGGTGGAGCGCGATTGCTGCGCTCCGGAAGATTTTTACTCCACCACCAATCACAAGACCCAAGTGCGCGTCGGCAAGGAATGGATTGACGTCGACAATCAGCGCATGGACGCGATGGTGGTGGTTGGCGGTTCGGCCGGCACCGACGAAAAGGGCAACGCCCGCGCGGCCTGCCGCCGTCTGCGCGATCTGAAAAAGGGCGATATGGTTGTGGTGGGCATGCGCGGCATCCGCGTGTCGCCGGAATCGAAGGAGCGCGACCGCCTCGCCTTCGCCTTCATGAGCAACGGCGTTTCTTCCGAGCGCCAAGTGGAAACGGCCGTCCGCCAGGTGTGCGCGCTGATGAAGCAGTGCCGCGAGTCTGGGCAGCGCATCGTTGTAGTGGCGGGTCCCGTTACGGTTCACACGGGTGGATCGAAGGCGCTTGCGAAACTCATCCGCGGAGGCTGGGTGCAGGCACTGCTTGCGGGCAACGCACTGGGCGTTCACGATATTGAAGCGGCGCTGCTGGGCACCTCGCTTGGCGTGCGCCAGACCGACGGCCGCCAGGAAGAACACGGTCACCGCAACCACATGCGCGCTATCAACGCGATCTATCATGCGGGCGGCATCAACAAAGCGGTGGAATCGGGCAAACTCACGAAGGGCGTGATGTATGAATGCGTCAAGGCGGGCGTGCCGTTCGTGCTGGCAGGCAGCCTTCGCGACGACGGCCCGTTGCCGGACACCATCACCGATATGAATCAGGCGCAGGACGCCTACGCGACTCAATTGAAAGGCGCGGGCCTGGTGCTGTGCTTGGGCTCTATGCTGCACTCGATTGCCACCGGCAACATGCTGCCGAGCTGGGTAAAGATTATCTGCGTCGATATCAACCCTGCTGTCGCGACGAAAGTCAGCGACCGCGGCACCGGCCAGGCGATTGGGGTTGTGACCGACGTCGGCCTGTTCCTTGATCTGCTGGCTCGCAGCCTGGAGGCAACGGCGTAATAAGATGGCAACGAAGAAATCAGCAAAACAAGTTCGCGCCTATACGGACGAGCACGCAGAAGCGGGAGTTCGCGCTCCGCTTCCCGAAATCGAGTGCTGGCCAAATCAGTATCCGACCGATTACGAAATCGAAATTGAGATGCCGGAGTTCACCTCGGTGTGTCCGAAGACCGGACTGCCGGACCACGGCACGCTGATCCTGCGCTACGTTCCCGATCAGCTTTGCCTGGAGTTGAAGTCGCTGAAGATGTATACGCTGGCGTATCGCAACATGGGTATCTTTCAGGAAAACGTGGTGAACCGAATGCTCGAGGACGTGGTACGCGCCTGCGATCCATTTCAGGCGACGCTTATCGGCGATTTTCTGCCCCGCGGCGGTGTGCACACGAAAGTGACGGCCGGTTACACGCGCGGGCGCAACAAGAAGAAAAATTAGCATCGCCCCGTGGGTTTGGAGATCCGAGGGGGAGTGGCACTCCGGCTGATTTGAATTTCTTACAGCTTCACACGGCGGGATTGCCAATCCGGCGCGGAATTCCACTCCGCCCCACAGGATCTAAATCAAATCTTTGACTGCGAAGGCGAACTTGCCGGCTTTGTGGTCTTCCCACAGGCCCAGGGCTTGCATGCAGAACACGGTGGAAACGGGATTCACGAAGGGCAGCATCTGTGAGCCCTTCTTTCCAAACCAGAAGCCGCCGTCAACGCGAACGTCATCCGACTTAGCCTGATACGACGCTGCTCGCGTGGCTTCGTCGGCCGCAGCGGCTTCATCCAATGCGATACCGTGCAGGTGATGCGCGGCTAATCTCACACGCAACAACTGCGCGCACACGTCAGAGCGCTCAAACGTGGGGCCGATCTCGCGCAAGTGAAAGCCCACGCGCTCAATGCCCGTTTCCAGGGCCTCGCGGCACTCCTTGCGATCGCCGACGCTGAGCAACGCTTCCAGGAAATAACTATAGGCGTGCAGGCGGTCCATCACGCGCTCTGGCTCGTCCACACCAGGGAGAAAGTACTCATGCCCGTCCAACGCTATTTCGAGCGCCTGTTCGAACATCCGCATGCCATGCTCATCGGAAAACGCGTCGCCAATATTCTTCCACGCCATGGCCGACTTCAACTGATAGCACCCGGGACTGCGAGACCACCGTTTGTAGTCGTATTCGAGGGGCTGTTTGTCGGGCAGCGTGACGATCGGATGGAAGCCGCCGTCGCCCAAAAAATCGAATGCGAGAGACAACGCGGCATCCTTGGCGCGCTGCGCGTATTCGTCATCATTCGTGGCTTCCCACGCGGCCAGCAATCCGCGAACGATAATGCCTGTGTCGAAGAAATAGGTCAGATTCGAGCCTTCTTCGAACGGCATGGTGGACGTCGCTTCGTCCCACGCCTGTCGCGTCAGGTAACGCGCGGACGTCAGTACCGCGTCGTCGGCTTCCGGGCTGGCTCCGACCACGCACGCGTATTTGCGCAGATGCACAAGGCCGCTGACGTAATAGCCGGTGATCTCGGTGGAAACGGGCAGATTCCGGGCCTTGTCCGAGAGATAATAGCGTGCGACTCCACCGTTTGCTTCCTGAACGCCGGAGCGCAGGAGCCAATTGTAGGATTTTTCGAACATCACTTGGTTGGTCGTTTCGTGGCTGGTGTCTCGCGGTTTCCCGCGGGATAGCAACGTGTTTCCTTAATTGTATAATGAGGCAGGTTTCGCATGCGTCTTCGGCTGCTTTTGCTGGCATTTTCGTGCGTTCCGCTCACCGCGCAACAAAGCCTGCCGGTGGGCATTATGCATGGCCATCTGCTCGCCTTAAACGATCACCCTTCGCCTGAGCGCGGCGCACGCTCCTCGGGCGATCTCGTCGTGCAAGCGGCGGACGGCACAACCTACGGCTGCGCCTACGATGCGCATACGCTCTTTGAGCGCGATCACGATGTGATTCGTGCCGACCACCTGCGCCCCGGCGATCCCGTGGAGGTCGTCTCCGACCGTCGCACCGGTGGATGCTATACGCGCATGCTCACGGTTAACGATTTGCCGGTGCCGAAAATGTCGCCGGCTCGCCGTCCCGCGGGACGATTGGTGAATTTGCAGCCGCGCGGATACGTGACCATTTCCGGGTTGGTGGTTCGCGCGAATGAAACATCGATCACAGTGCGCACGCGATCGGGAGAGAAGACCCTCTTGCTGCGCGCCGATACCCTTTACTCGATCGACGGCGTCCGACTTGATGCACCGGAATCCGCGCTCAACAAACACGTCTTCATCCGCGCCGGACGCGATTTGCACGAAACGCTGGAAGCATATCAGGTGATGTGGGGCGAAGCGCTGCTGGTGCCTTAGGGCATTCTCCGCTTATTTCGGCGGCGTTACTTCAACATTTTGCGCAGCCGGGCGCCCAATGCATCGGCGACCTTCGTATCTGGCGCGACCACCAGAACCGTATCGTCACCGGCGACGGTGCCCACGATCTCAGGCCACTCGGCCCGATCGAGCGCGGCAGCGAGAGCATTCGCATTCGCGGGAGGGGTGCGCAGCACCAGCAGATTCTGCGCCTGCTTTACATCGAGAAGGATTTCGCGCGCCAGTGCCGCGACGTCGGGCCGCGCGGGTGCGGCGTCCATTGTTACCTGCGCGTAGCCGTTCGGCGTCTTTACCAAGCCCAATTCATGGATGTCACGAGACAGAGTGACCTGCGTCGCGGGCACCTTCATGGCGCGCAGCGCTTTCGCCAATTCCTCTTGCGTGTGCACGGGACGCGTGCGGATTAGCTTCAGGATCTGGCTTTGGCGATAGGCCTTATTCATGATGGAAGGCGGGACCTTGTCCCGTGCCGAGGCCCCTGCTTCGGATGTTCAAGCACAGCACCTAAGCCAGCCAGGGGGCTGGCTGCGGGACGGGGGTCCCGCCCTCCTATAAAAGCAATTGCGACAGCCGTTCCTGCGCTTCGTCGAGAGCTTTAGCGACAGTGTGTGGGCCGGTGCCGCCGCGAATTTCGCGCGTCTTCATGCCTTCCGCTGGCTTCATCACGCGGATCATATCGGCAGTAAACTCAGGCGCGAAGGCCACCAACTGTTCGGCGGTCCAATCGGCGGGTTTCTTCCCGCTGCGGACGCTTTCGAGCACCAGCCGTCCTGCGATTTTGTGGGCCTGATGGAAGGGCGTACCGTTGCGCGCCAGCGTTTCGGCAAGATCCGTTGCCACCACCCAGCTATCTTCGGCCGCGGCGGCGGGCTTGGCGGGATGCAGCTTCGCCGATTCCACCACCGCGCACGCCATTTCGAGCGATCCGTTCAACTGATACGCTGCATTGAAGATCGGTTCCTTGTCTTCCTGCATGTCGCGGTTGTAGGTGGTTGGCAATCCCTTCATCGTGACGAAGAGCGAAGTTAGGTCGCCGAACACGCGTCCACATTTGCCGCGGATCAATTCCAGAGAATCGGGATTTTTCTTCTGCGGCATCAAGCTGGAACCGCTGGTGACACCGTCACCGAGTTCGATCCAGCCGAACTCTTCGCTGGAGTACAAGATCCAGTCTTCCGAGAGGCGGCTGAGGTGCAACATCGCGGTAGAGGCCGCGTACAGGAAATCGAGCGCAAAGTCACGATCCGCAGAGACGTCCATGCTGTTGCGCGTGATGCTATCGAAACCCAAATCGCGGGCGATCGCTTCGCGGTCGAACGGGAATCCGCTGCCGGCCAGTGCGCCTGAGCCGAGCGGCAACACATTCACACGTGCGCGCGCCTGCTGCAAGCGCTCAAAATCGCGCGCGAACATTTCGAAATACGCGAGCAAATAATGCGGCCAGAGCACCGGCTGCGCGCGGCGCAGATGCGTGTAGCCCGGAATCACGGCATGCGGATTCTTGCGCGCGCAATCGAGCAGAGCCTGCATCAGCTCGGCCGTTAACTCCAGGGCGCGGTCGATTTCACCACGTAGCCACAGGCGAACGTCGAGCGACACCTGCTCATTACGGCTGCGGCCGGTGTGGATTTTCTCCGCGAGCCCGGCGACCTTCTCGCCCAGCTTGCGGATCACCAGGGTATGAACATCCTCATCGTCAGCGCCGTCATAAAAGCCCGGATTCTGCGCTTCGGCGTGAATCTGGTCGAACGCAGCCACAAGCTTTTCGCGCTCATCCGCCGTGAGGATGCCGACGCCCTCCAGAGCTCGCGCGAATGCCTGCGAGCCCCGGATATCGGCGTCAATCAATTTGCGGTCGAAGTGCAACGAGCCGGAAAAGCGCTCAAACACCTCCGACGGCCCTTCTTCAAACCGCCCGCCCCAGAGTTTCATGGTGATCTACGCGCCTACTTCTTGGCGGCCTTCGCCGTCTTCTTCGCCGTGCCGTGCACCGAGGCCTGTACCTGAATCGGAAGTCCAATCAGGTTGATGAAGCCGCGGGCATCGCGCTGGTCGTATTCCGCGCCCATCGTGAAGCTCGCGATGTTCAGCGAGTACAGCGAGTAGGGCGACACACGCTTCACCGGTTGCACGCTGCCCTTGTACAAACGCAGCGTAACCTCGCCCGTGTTCCAGCGGTTGGCCTCTTCGAAAAACGCATCGAGCGATTCGCGCAGCGGCGTGAACCACGTGCCGTTGTAAACCAACTCAGCGTAATCTAGTGCCAACTTCTGCTTGTAGTGCGCCATGCTCTTGTCGAGCGTCAGCGCTTCCAGTTCCTTGAACGCCGCCATGATCAGCGTGCCGCCTGGCGTTTCATACGCGCCGCGGGACTTCATGCCGACGAAACGGTTTTCAACCAGATCGATGCGGCCGACTCCGTGCTCCGCGCCGATTTTGTTCAGCTTGGTCAGCAGCGCCACGCCCCCTAGTTCCTTGCCATTCACAGAAACCGGCCGGCCCTTTTCAAAGCCAATGGTCACGGTGCCCGGCTTATCCGGGGCCTTACGAGGATCCGTGGTCAGCATCCAGATGTCATCGGGAGCCGCGTTCTTCGGATCTTCGAGCGCCCCGCCCTCGTGCGAGATGTGCCAGATGTTGCGGTCGCGGCTGTAGATCTTCTTCGTAGTCGCTGAAATCGGAATGTTGCGCGACGCCGCATACGCAATAGCGTCTTCGCGGGAAATGATGTCCCACTCGCGCCACGGAGCGATCACCGCGAGATGCGGCGCGAGCGCCTTGTAGGTCAGCTCAAAACGGACCTGATCGTTACCCTTCCCTGTACAACCGTGCGCAACGGCGTCGCAACCGGTGGCGAGCGCCACTTCTACCTGCTTCTTGGCGAGCAGGGGACGCGCGATCGAAGTGCCGAGCAGATACTTGTGTTCGTACTCCGCACCCGCACGCACCAGACGCCATAGGTATTCGGTGACGAACTCTTCACGCATATCGGCGACGTGGCATTCCGATGCGCCGGTCTTCTTGGCCTTCGCCTTGAGGCCGGAAAGCTCATCGCCTCCCTGGCCAATGTCGCCGCAAACGGCAACTACTTCGCAGCCGTAGTTTTCCTTCAGCCACGGAATAATGATGGACGTGTCTAAACCGCCGCTATACGCTAGAGCAACCTTCTTGGGTTTGGTCATAGATATTTGTAAGTTGAACCTTTTGGATTGTGGAGCGCTCCGCTCCCTTGCCGCCGCCGCGCGGTCAATCAACCGAGCAGCATCACTAAAAGCGCTTTCTGCGCGTGCAGGCGATTCTCCGCCTGATCGAACACCGCCGATTGCGGCGATTCCATCACGCCGTCGGTCACTTCCTGGCCGCGCTTGGCCGGAAGACAGTGCATAAAAATTGCGTTCTTCTTAGCTTTCGCCAACAAAGCTTCGTTCACCTGATACGGAGCGAAAATACGCTTCCGCTCGGCCGCTTCCGATTCCTGGCCCATACTGGCCCACACGTCGGTGTAGACGGCATCGGCGCCATCCACCGCTTCGGCCGGATCGTTCGTAATCAGCACAGAGCCAAACTTCTGTGACTGCTCCGTGATCTTCTTGTTTGGCTCGTAACCCTTCGGGGACGCGACGGCGATTTTCAACCCGAGGCGCGTTCCGTTCAACATGAGCGAGTGCGCGACGTTATTCCCATCGCCGACATAGGCGAGCTTGCGGCCCTTGACGGAAGGGAATCGTTCCAGCATCGTCTGCATATCGGCCAGCGACTGGCAGGGATGATACAGATCACTGAGTGCGTTCACCACCGGTGCGTTCGCCCACTTGGCAAGTTCGTCGATGGTCTCCTGCGAAAACACACGAGCCACGATCCCCTGCGTCCAGCGGTCCAGATTGCGCGCGACGTCCTTCACCGGCTCGCGTTCGCCGATCAAACCGGTACTGACGACAGCGTCGCCGCCCAACTGTTTGATCGCCAGTTCAAAGGTCAGGCGGGTGCGTAGCGAAGGCTTCTCAAAAAGAAGCGCCAGGTAGCGGCCCGAAAGCGCCTTGGCGTAACGCGCGGGAGAGCGTTTGATCTGCGCGGCCAGCTTGAGCGCGTGCTGCAGCGCCTCGACCGATAGATCGAGATCCGAGGTGACGTCCACCGCCAGTGTTTTTTGGATCTTCCGGATCGGCGTCGCCATGGCCTTGCTCCTGACTGAATTTTTATTCAACAGAATGAATAATAATACATTGATCACTCGGGTGCAAGGGAAGACGAACTTGCGGCGGACTGCAAATCCGCACACGAGTAGCACTCGCGCAAGGCGTTGTATTTCTCACAGCTTCAGACAGCGGGATTACCAATCCCGCGCGGATTTTCAATCCGCCCCACTGCCAGTCTTCTACTTTCCGACCCGTACCAGCTTCAGCGCCGCCGTGTGGCCACTGAGGACGGTTACTTCATCGCGAGGGACCTGATAGTGCTTCGCCAGAAAATCGCACAGCGCATCGTTGGCTTTGCCTTTTTCCGGAGGCGCATGCACACGCACCTTCAGGGTGCCGTCCGCCATTTCGCCGGCGAATTCGGTCTTGGGACTGCGGGGGATCACTTTGATCCGCAGCGTCACGCGATGCTGCTGGTCCGGTAGGTGGAGTAGCCGTAGGCGGTCAGCACCAGAGGCAAGTGGCATCCCGCGCCCGGATCGCGCACTTCGAAGGTAATGGTGATGGTCGGAAACATGGAGTCGGGGGCATACTGGGCGACGTCGAATGCCAGCCGGTAAATTCCGGCAACAGGCGGCTCGCCAAAGTCGCGAATGAATCCGGCACCGTCCGTGTTGCCCTGCCCCACCGCCCGCCAGCCGTGGCCGCTGATAAAAAAATCGAGGTCCACCGGCACATGTGCCGCCGCCACGCCCCGGGAACTATCAGTGACTTGTGTTGTGATCATGAACTTCGAGGATTACTTACTCTCGGTAAGGTCCGCAACCGCGCCGTCCACTTCCGTGATTACCAGGTGGAGCGACTTCCGTCCGTTCACCACGTCCTCAGGCACCTCAAACCGCGCGCCCGACATTCGATCCAGCGTCTGATGCGGAGCGACCTTGTCGCGAATTGCCAGCACATCGTTATATTTCGGGCCCAACAATTGCAGATAGCGGAAGACGTTCTCGGTATCAGCCCTGGAAATTGCCGAAGCTGCCATCGTTTCGCCGTTGGCGGGTTCCAGACGCAGTTGCACGGAGTCCACAACAAACGGAACATCGGAAGGATTGCCCGCACGAAAATCGACGAACACGAGTGATGCCGCCGTGCCCGGCTGCTGAAAGGTGCGGACCTTCAAGATCTTTCCCTCAAGCCTTAGGTGCGCCCCGGTTGTCACGCCGAACATAAAAAAGATGAGCGCCCCCACCACCGCGAGGCCGGCGAACATGATCAACAGCGTGCGAGTGGACATGGAAGCTTTCTGGCGCTAATCCCCGAGCAAACGGCCGTAGGGTTTGAGGCTGGTTATGTTGTCGCACACCGCTTTTACGGCGGCGGTTAATGGGATGGCCAGCAGCAGCCCGATGCCGCCCCACAGCATGCCCCAGAACATCAGCCCGATGGTGACCACCAGCGGATTCAAATGCACGCGGGCGCCAACAAACTTTGGATACAGCAGATTCAGCGCCAGCAAATGCAGCATGGCGACGCTCACAATCAGGAAGAGAAACAGTGTCGGCTCCTTCGTCACGGGCAGAGCGGCCACCAGAGGCGGAATCATCGCCAGCGGGAGCCCGATGTAGGGCACCAGACTAAGGAAGCCGCTGAGCGGGGCCGCCATCGGCCAGTACGGCAGTTTCACAGCGAGAAACAGCAGCGCGCTCGCCACTGTCAGCAACAGTCCCAGCAAAAAGTTACCGATCACGTAGGCGCGCACCATTTCGCCCACGCCACTCCACGCATCCTGCGCCGAGCGGCGGTTTTCCGCTTCGAAAATCATCAGGTACCGGGAGCGCACATGATCGCGCCAGCTCAAAAGGAAATACACCAGGAACGGCACGAACGACGCCATCAACAGAGCGTTGTAATACTCATGCAGATACGAGTACGCATATGAGAGCAGCGACGGCTGTTCCTGTTGAATATGTACCTCTTGCACCGCGGGCGGTGTGGTTGGCGGTGGCAGCTCCTGCTTTTTCTTTTTCCCTTTTGTCTGCGCGGCAAGGGCGGCCGGATCAGGCAGTTCCTGCGTTGGCTGCATGCGCTTCGGGAGAAGTGTCTGATAAACGCTGTGCTCAAAAGATTCAGCGCGGTTCGCCGCATCGTCCAGCAGTTCATTGACACGCTGCCCGTAGGCGGGAAGATCGTCGGCCAAATTTAGACTTTCCAAGTAGAGGCCCAAGCCCAGCAGGTAAAGCACCACCAGGCCGATGGAGCAGACGACGAAGCTCGCAAGCCCGCGCGGCATTCGCAAGCGCATGAAGAAGACAACGATGGGATCCAGCAGAAACGCAATCATCGAGGCCACGATCACCGTGACGAAGAATACGCGGCCAAAATACAGCAGTGCCACGCCGGCTCCGGCCGCAAGAATGTTAACGCCCAGGCGCACGGAACGCTGCGTGGACGCTTGCGTGATTTCTCCGCGAGCTTCTCCCCGAACTTGGCCGTCGACGTCCAGGATGCCCTCCCACCCGAGC